>JAURWL010000156.1 GCA_030654965.1 Dehalococcoidales bacterium
GGATCATAACTAGCAAAGGTAGGCCACAATCAAAAGAAGAAGAGGATTCAATCCCGAATGCTGATACTGCGTGATACTATTCTAAAAATCGTGGTATGATGGAACGCCTCATGCCTGGAATTTGCTTTTCACCCTCAAAACCTGCTATAATAATAAATACACAATTAAATAGATTTATACCGCTAGGGGTGCTCATGGGCTGAGATCTCGACCGCAAGTCGGGAGACCCTTAGAACCTGAACTCGGTAATGCGAGCGTAGGGATGCGGCTAAGGCAAGACCAGGGATTAGTATAAACCGCACCCCTGGTCTCATTGTTTTTGGAGACAATTATGACACAACTGGAACAGGCGCGAAAAGGCATTATTTCATCTCAGATGCAGGCAGTCGCCCGGCAGGAACATTTAGAACCCGAATTTATCCGCCGCGGTATCGCCGAAGGCAATATCGTCATTCCCGCCAATATCAATCACAAAAACCTCAAACCCTTCGGCATTGGGAAGGGACTGCGCACCAAGGTCAATGCTAATTTCGGCACCTCCTCTGATTATGGCACCATCGAGACCGAACTGGAGAAATTGAGTGCCGCCGTTGAGTCAGGCGCCGATACGGTTATGGACCTCTCTACAGGCGGTAATCTGGTGGACGTGCGGCGGGCAATTCTTGCCGCCAGTTCCGTGCCGGTTGGGACAGTGCCCATCTATCAAGCAGGTATCCGGGCGATTGAACAGCACAGCGCCATTGTGATGATGACCGTGGACGACATCTTTTCTGTGATTGAAGAACATGCCCGCGATGGCGTCGATTTCGTTACCGTGCACTGCGGCGTGACTCGTTCGGCAATCGCGGCGCTCAAGGAGCAGGGCAGGGTTACGGACGTTGTTTCCCGCGGCGGCGCGTTTATGATTGGCTGGATGCTCCATAACGACCGCGAAAACCCGCTTTATGAAGAATACGACCGACTTCTTGAGATTGCCCGTGATTATGATGTGACTCTCAGTCTCGGCGACGGTATGAGGCCCGGCTGTCTGGCTGACGCCACCGACCGTGCCCAGGTTGAAGAATTGATTGTTCTCGGCGGACTGGTGGAACGCTCTTGGAAAGCAGGCGTGCAGGTCATGGTGGAGGGACCCGGTCATGTGCCGTTGCATCAGATTGAAGCCAACGTGAAGCTCCAGAAAGCAATCTGCAAAGGGGCACCTTTCTATGTGCTCGGTCCGCTCGTGACGGATATCGGTGCGGGCTACGACCATATCACTGCGGCGATTGGCGGAGCGGTTGCCGCTGCCGCCGGCGCTGATTTTCTCTGCTATGTGACACCATCGGAACACCTATCCCTGCCGGATGTTGAGGACGTGCGGGAAGGTGTCATCGCCTCGCGTATTGCCGCCCACGCCGCCGATATTGCCAAGGGTGTCAAAGGCGCCGCCGAATGGGACCGGCAGATGGCGATGGCACGGAAGCGGCTCGACTGGAAAGAGCAGGTTAGACTATCTCTCCGCCCCGATTATTCGGAGCGTGTGCATAATAAACATACGGCGGGTAGTGAGGCATGCAGTATGTGCGGCAACTACTGTGCTATGAAGCTCGTTGGCGAATTCCTCAACATCCCCGCGCCCAAGTGCTAGAAAATCACAGGAGTGAGGAGAGCAATGCCGTCCAGAAAGATAGTTCTTGATGATGTGACCATCTCCCGCGCGATTGTGGAGACCTTTTCCCGTGAGTTCCAGGATGCAATGGATATCGATGTCGCCATCGGGGGTGCCGGTCCTTCCGGTATGACTGCCGCCTACTATCTGGCAAAGCAGGGTGTTAAGACGGTTATCTTTGAAAAAAGCCTTCGTCCCGGTGGGGGGATGCCTGGCGGTGGGATGATGTTCAATACTATTGTTATCCAGAAAGAGGCAAAGGTAATTCTGGATGAACTCGGGGTACGAGCGAAAGAGTATCGGAAAGGTTATTTTGTAGCTGATGCTCTGGAAGCATCCTCGGCGCTGTGTCTCAAGGCGATACAGGCAGGAGCCAAAATCTTCAATCTGGTGAGCATCGAGGATGTCATGATTCGGGAGAATGATAGAATCACCGGACTGGTGCTCAACTGGAGTGCCGTTCAAATGGCAAATTTGCATGTTGACCCGCTCTCGATACGGTCGAAGGTGGTGATCGATGCCACCGGGCACGCCGCCGAAATCTGTCATATTGTTGTTAAGAAACTCGCTGGTAAGTTGAGAACGGATAGTGGTGGCATTATGGGCGAGAAGTCAATGTGGGCGGATGTGGCGGAAGGTAAGATTCTGGCGAATACGAAAGAAGTCTACCCCGGCCTGATTGTGGCGGGTATGTCTGCGAATGCGGTGATGGGCACACACCGGATGGGACCGATTTTTGGCGGTATGCTTCTCTCCGGGAAGAGGGCGGCTGAGATTGCACTGAAGATGGTCAAATAGTTCACTTTCACTATAGTTCAAGCCCCCCACGATTCAGAAAAGGGACATATAGAATGAGTCAGCCTCCCACAAACGACAGCCGATGGTATCCGCAATATCCAATGGTTGGCGTCGGCGCGCTTGTATTTAAAGAAGGGCGGATGCTCCTTGTGAAACGGTCTCAAGAGCCAAGCAAGGGGAAGTGGAGCATTCCCGGCGGCAGACTCGAACTCGGTGAAACGATTTCGGAAGCAGTCAAGCGGGAGGTTTTCGAAGAGTGCGGCGTGCAGATTGAAATTGTACGAATTCTTGATGTGACAGACAACATTCTGCGTGATGACGATGGTAGAATCCGTTACCATTTTGTCCTGATAGACCTGCTGGCTAATTACCTGAGCGGAGAGCCAAAGGCGCAGTCAGACGCCGAAGAATGCCGATGGGTAACACCCGCCGAACTCGCCAAACTCGATATGAATCCTCAACTCCGTGCCGTTATAATGCGCGCGATACAACAAGGTGTGTTATCTTGAATCAAACGAACGTGATTGGGGCAAGTCCGATTCGGATTTCCCGCGTTAGCGGTAGATGTGATAAGCTAATAACAGACTTTCTTCTCTATGACGAGTATAAAAAACCTTTACGATGTCGCTGTCATTGGCGGAGGACCTGTTAGTAGCCAGGTTGCTTACAAACTGGCTGGTATGGGCTATCACGCCATTGTTCTGGAAAAGAAAGAGAAGCTGACGGGTCCGGTTTGCTGTACCGGCATTGTCAGCCGGGAATGCATCGGGACTTTTTCCATCCCGGATTCCGTCATTCATCGCTGGGTGAACAGCGCTCGCTTATTCTCTCCGATAGCGAAATCCTTGCATGTCTGGCGTGATGCACCGCAAGCCGCTATTCTCAACCGTCCCGCCTTCAATGCATTCTGGGCGAATCGTGCTCAGTCCGCCGGTGTGGAATATCGCATTGCCAGTGAGGTCAGAAGTATTAAACAGAGCAAGAAAACTGCTTTAGTTGATGTCGTCCATCGTGGTGAACATTTGACTGTGCAGGCACGAGTGGTTGTACTTGCCACTGGCTTCGGTTCATGGCTGGTAGATGGGTTAGGGTTGAAAGGCGCCGGTGACTTCGTGATGGGCGCGCAGGCAGAGGTAGAAACCAATAACATTGATGAAGTGGAGGTCTATTTCGGCAGTAAAATTGCCCCATCTTTTTTTGCCTGGCTCGTGCCGACCGTAAAGGGCAAGGCGCTGGTGGGACTTCTTTCACGGAGAAATCCACCCGCCTATCTGCGCAGTCTCCTTGCGAGGCTTGTCGCCGAGGGTAAAATAATCTCAGGTGATATCCCCTTTACCTACGGTGGCGTACCGCTAAGACCCCTGCCAAAAACATATGGAGACCGGATGCTCGTAGTGGGTACTACCGCCGGTCAGGTCAAGCCGCTCACCGGTGGTGGCATTTACTTCGGGTTGCTCTGTGCGGATATCGCCGCAAATACACTGAACCGGTGTCTCTCTATAGATGACCTCTCCGCCGATAAGCTGGCGAGCTATCAGCGAAGCTGGAAACGGCGGTTGGGACGGGAACTGCGCACCGGCTACTGGGCGCGCCGCGTTTTCGAAAAGCTGGGTGACCGTCGGCTCGACCATTTGTTCGGGCTAATGGAGTCGAGCGGGCTTATTGACGAATTGCGTCAGGCGGAAGAGTTATCCTTCGATTGGCATGCGGATGTTGTCTCGCGGATATTTAACCACCGGTTGCTTATAAAAGTGTTCCGGTCTATGAAATTGCCCTTTCATCTGGAGGAGCGCCTTCGGAAAGGGTTAAAGACGTAAAGAATCTATCTTTCAGAAAGGGTGTCATGACAACAAATAGTGAGAAAATAGGTATAAATCTTGGGGAAGCGGCGAGCCGTTATCTGGCAACCGTGCCGGAAAACCAGCGGGCGGTGCACCAACAAGAGGTATTTAAGTTTGTGCGCTGGTTCGGAAATGAGCGTCCGGTTATCGGGCTTACGGCGAGTGAGGTTTCTAACTATGCGGAGCGGTTGGCACAAATGGATGCCGATGCTGCGACCAAAATTGAGCCGATTAAGGCGTTGCTCGTCCGTATCAGGAAAGAAAAATGGAACCCCGATAATCTGGCAACCGGCATCAAAATCAAAAAAGCGAAGTCTAAGAATACCGGTCCGTCGCAGAAACTGAACCGGGAACCGATACCTATGACAAAGGCAAAGTATGATGAACTAACCGTCGAACTGACATCATTACAGGCGAAGCGGCTTGAAGTTATCGTGGATATTCAGCGCGCCGCCGCTGATAAAGACTTCAAGGAGAATGCCCCTTTTCATGCCGCCCGTGAGCAGAAGGGTCATATCGAAGGCAGGATAATGGAGATTGACGAAACGCTTGCCTTTGCTGTAATTACTGAAGAAATAAAAGAAAAGGCGCAAGTTGTCTGCGTTGGCGATACGATTGTGCTGGAAGCGGTGGCGTCCCAGCAGGAACTACGCTACAAACTCGTCAATCCCAAGGAAGTTGCTCCCTCAAAGGGTATGATTTCCACAATATCGCCAATCGGGAGAGCGGTGGTTGGCAAGACTGAGGGCGAAGTGGTGCTGGTGGTGGTGCCGGCGGGGAAATTGCAGTACCGCATCAAGCGGATTGAACGTTAGCATTGAATTCAGCCGCACGTGATGGTAATATTTATAGCGTTATCTGGTTAGGATTATGGTTGACTGGCAAATAACCGCGACAACATTAGTGTGCAACGCTGTTGCTGAAGAAGTGACCATCCTCGTTTATCCGGATTGGACGGTGAGGTGCACCGGGTTTGAAAAGTACACGAAGAGTCGTAGCGCAAGCCTGGAGTTGCTCAAGCGGAGTCTGGCGCTACGGAAGACTCTGGACTGCAAAGGTCTTGATTGCCCCTCTATTATCGAGTATAAACTGAAGCTTGAGGATGAGGAAAAGCGGCGGGCAAGCCATACCGGAGAAAAGAAGTGACCACGACCATTGAGCGTAAAATCAAAATCAAGATTGAGAACCTGTCATTATCCTTTGGCGGTGTGAAGGCGCTCAGCGAAGTCAGTGTCGATATTCGTGAGAATGAAATACTGGCTATCATCGGTCCTAACGGTGCGGGCAAAACCTGCCTTTTGAACTGCATCAATGGTTTCTATAAACCACAGAGCGGGAAAATCTTCTACGAAGAGCGAGATATCACCCGTATCCGGCCTGATAAAGCCGCTCAGCTGGGTCTGGCACGCACCTTCCAGAACATCGAATTGTATTCCGGATTAAGCGCGCTGGATAACCTTATGGCGGCGCGCCATATTATGATGAAGCAGAACTTCCTCACCGGTGCGGTTTATTACGGACCCGCGCATAATGAAGAGATTAAACACCGCCGCGTGGTCGAGGATATCATCGACTTTCTGGAGATGGAGCCTATCCGTAAGAAAGTGGTCGGGGCGCTTCCCTACGGCATGAGGAAACGGGTTGAACTGGGCAGGGCGTTGGCAATGGAGCCGAAAGTCCTGCTTCTCGACGAGCCGATGGCGGGTATGAACTTGGAAGAGAAGGAAGACATCGCTCGATTCATCATCGATATCTTTGAGGGGCAGGGTGATACCTATCCTGAGTCGCCCGTGCTCCGCGATGGCGTGAACTGCATCGTCCTCATTGAGCATGATATGGGTGTGGTGATGGACCTGGCAGATAGGATTGTGGTGCTGGATTTCGGCAAGAAGATTGCGGAAGGCACGCCGGAAGAGGTCAAAAACAATCCGCAGGTTATCTCCGCCTATCTGGGAAAAGAAGGTTAAGATTATTCCGTGTTAACAGTGCTGTCTTCCGGCTCAAGCAGAGTATGCTACTGAAGCTCGGTGCAGAGAGTTCCCAATTTCTAGACCTGTTTGCGCTTCCATCTTCCCCAACGGAAGTACAGTGTGTAAGCTACCGCGCCAAATGTGTGGCTAATGACCATCGCCCAGCGTATACCGAAAACGCCAAGGTCGGTAGCACGCGGCAGAACATAGGCAATCGGCAAGAGTACAAGCCAGGTGTTCAATAAGCTTATTATCATCGGTGGTAGAGTATCACCACTGCCCGATATTGAATTCTGCAGACTGAAAATGAAACCGTTCATCAGGTAGCCCGCGGACGCAATTCTCAGGAAGTTACTCCCGAGTTCCACCAGCTCTGCCTCTGTGGTGAAAATACGTATAATGTACGGCGCACTGAGCAAAACCAGCACGGCACAGATTGCCATGAAACCCTCCATCAGACCGGTGGAAATCCAACCTGTGCGTTCTGCCCGTTGCGGTTGCCGCGCTCCCAAGTTCTGTCCTACCAGGACTCCCGCGCCTGTCCCCAGCCCGACGCTCGGCATCTGAACAAACATTTCTACCCGCTGGTTAAGTGTATGACCGGCGACGGCGAGTGTGCCATAAGGGGCGATAATCCACATTAATATTGCCTGCCCCAAATTTCCCTGAACTCCCATAATAAGGGCTGGTAGACCAATCTTGACCATGCGCCAGATACTCCCGATATCAAGCTGGAAGCCTCTTAGGGTTAGTTTGAGCCGTGATTGACTCCCTTTGAAGAGAATCCATAGCGAAATGAGCATCCCCAGCCCCTGCCCGATAACCATGGAAAGAGCCGCGCCTCTGACACCGAGTTCAGGGAACACCCACCAGCCAAATACCAGGAAGGGACTCAAGACAAGCTGAATGCTACGGGTAAACAGGTGTATAAACATTGGAGTCGCAGTATCACCAGACGCCTGCATGATACTGAAAGCCATCAGCCAGAGGGAGTAGAAAACCCAACCACCGAACAGTACGCGCATGTAGTCTGCGCCTATCGCCGCTACCTCGGGTTTCAGTCCGAATAGCCCCAATATCTGACTAGCGAAAATAATGCCAAGAGCACTGAAAAATATCCCGTAGATAATGCTCAGCACGAAAGCCTGTCTGCTGATATGATTTGCTGCTGTAATATCTCCGCTTCCGATGTAGCGGGCGATCATTACTCTGGTTCCGGTCACCAGCCCCATTTTGGCAGCGAGTACGAGCATGTGGATAACAAATGCAGCACCAACACCGGCTACTGCCGCAGAACCCAGCCTGCCAATCCATATCATATCTACCGTTTGACCAATCATGTAGAGCGCATTGTGTACCATGATGGGCCAGGATAGGGATAGAAGACTGCCTATCACGCTACCTTTTGTCCAGTCCCGGGGTGTGGCTGTCTGTCTGCTCGTTCTTGTTTCGCTCATATGCAGTGAGCAATCCTTATATGCTTGCAGAGGCTGTTACTGGTGGGGAACTCACTAAAGTGGCACTATTCTATACCCAATGCTTCCCTGCTGACAATACTAATGTTAGAGTTCGCTGATTATTGTCATACTGAAGGACCACCGATAAGCCGGGACAAAAATGGATAAATCTGGAAGTTCTGGACCCGCATCGTGTTGACTATTGAACTCCGGACGTCTTTGCAGGGAATCACGATTTTCCCGGTGGCTGGCAATGACGTGTGTTATGTGGGTATTTTGTTTTCATTGCTAAACGTTCTGCACGTGACTTGACATTATTTTCACCACAAGCTAGAATTCTCGCAAAATGGCTGCGGTGACTGATTGGTTGAGTTGTATCAGCTTTGAAACCTCTGCATCGTTCTGTTCCAGCATATGACAAATGATGAATGATTTGATAAAATAGTGCTCATATTGTCAGTTGTGTACCCATAAACGCAAAGTGCGAGCGATAAGGAAATTTAAGGAGAGAAAAGTAATGTCTGGTATTCTTGATGGTATTAAAGTAATCGATGTTTCACAGGTAGCGGCAATACCTATGGCGGCGCGGCATCTGGCTGACTTCGGAGCGGATGTCGTCCATGTTGAAAATCCGGCAACCGGAGATTCCTGGCGGTCATATCAGGCAGGACAGGGACCCGGCAATAACGGTGTCCCATCAGAGTTTAATTACAATTGGGAGAATTTTAATCGCAACAAGAGGAGCATGACCCTTGACCTCAGTCAGGAAGAAGGTCAGAAAATCCTCCATAGCATGGTCAAACAGGCAGACATCTTCATGACCAATATGAGACCGTACGAAATAGAAAATTTCAAGATAAAATATGATATCCTCAGCGCTATCAACCCGCGTCTCGTATATGCATCGGTTACCGGATATGGTAAAAAGGGTCCTGACAGGAATGTTCCAGCTTACGATGTCACTGCTTACTGGACGAGGTCGGGTTTTCCGTATATGCTCACTTCGACAGGAATGCCGGGTCCCGGTTACCGTCCGGCTATGGGAGATAACGTAACTGCACTGGCGATTGCCTACGGAGTCATGATGGCGCTGTA
>JAURWL010000172.1 GCA_030654965.1 Dehalococcoidales bacterium
CACAGCACAGCTCATTGCAGCTCATTTCATCGCATCACAGCACAGCTCATTGCAGCTCATTTCATCGCATCACAGCCCAGCTCATTCCAATACAAAGAGGAGGAGACGGCAAGACAGTTAAATACAGGCCAACACAACGAAAAGACATAGCAGAAGCACCGCAACGCAGTGCAACGCATATCAAACCAAATTATTTAGGCAGTACCGAGGGAGTCTCATGAACCGGGCAGAACTCCTTTTGCAATTTTTTGCTGGGCGCAAAGACTGTTTTACCCAGCAGCAGGAAGACGGAAGCTATATACGTGTCGCTAGGGAACTGACCCCGGAGGTGCTGGAACAGCACGTGCAGGGTTCTATCACCATAGGCAGTTACTTGGTCGTGCCGGTCATTAACAGGGTACAGGTAGGGGTGATAGACCTTGACTCCAAGACCCCTCAGTGCAAAGAGCGAGTCCTCTGGCTCAAACACTGGCTGGAGCACTTCGGACTCAAGCCTCTAATAGAGCCCTCAGGCAATAAGGGCTACCACCTTTGGCTGGTTTTCAAGGCTTGGCTTTTAGCCAGCGATGTCCAGAGGCTTCTTAAGGCTGCGGTCCGGGCGGCTGAGGAGGCACTGGGAAAGCCAGATTACCTAGTCGAGATTTTCCCCAAAGAGACGATGGTCACCGAGGGTAAGTTCGGCAGTGGTGTCAAGCTTGTATGGGGAGTACATAGGAAAACCGGCAAGCGGACCACCTTCGTAGACGAGACCTTCCAGCCCTTGGAGGACTGGGGGGTGCCTGTGGTGGAGGCCCTGCCTGCGGTGCCCGAGGGCGACCTGCAGGCGATCCTCCTGGAGTTCCCGGCGGAGCCGGCTCCACCGCCCAGGACGGAGGCCCCCAAGTCCTATGCCCTGCCCTGTTTCGGCAAAATGCTGGCTGGTGTGCCTGAAGGGTCCAGGCACATCGCCAGTTTCAGGCTGGCCTGCCACCTGGCACGCCAGGGTATGCCTGAACAGCGCGCCTTGGCTACCCTGCTGGAGTGGGACGCCTCCAGCAACCACCCGCCACTGGGCCAGAAACACATCGAACGCAACCTCAAGGACGGCTACAGCGGCAAGTATAAGTTGGGCTGCGCTGATATAGAGACTCTGGGCTTCTGCCAGCCTGACTGCCCCATCAAGAGGAAAGCCTACCAGGAGTCCGATGATCGCCTGGAAGTTACTCCCCCTGTTATTGAAAGGCTGGTGGAGCTGAACTGTAATCCCCCAGCCTACCTAGTGACTGTCCAGGGCAAGATGGTGCAAATAGACGGTGATGATCTGTTTGAGCTGAAGTCATTTATCAAGAAGGTGGGGATGTCTGCCCACGTTGTTCCCTGCCAGAGGATGAAACAGAAGGACTGGTATGCCGAGATCCACCGTGCTTTTTCCCATATTATAATGGAAAAGGATACCCAGGCACCTACCATAGAAGCCGAGATAGACACCACCGAAGGGCGCACCAAGTTACCACCAATCCAGCCTGATTCAGATGAATCTGAAGTGATCAACCGTATCTATACCTGGTTACGAAATGCCCCAAAGGCTATCAATGCTCCTGACGTGGACGCTGGCAGACCTATCCTGCGCGACCAGGAGTTCTGTTTTAAGGTGGATGATGCTGTAACTTACCTTAAAAGCAAGCACCACCTTGCAATTAAGCGGCAGACCCTCTACACAACCCTGAAACGTGCTGGAGGTTACCGAAAGTCTACCCGTCTGGATGAAGGCGTTTTTGACCTGTGGCGTTTACCTTATAAGCCCAGCCATGAGAAAGTGGTGGAACAAAAAGAGGAATCCTCACCATTGGACCTGGAGTTTTAGATGAAAAGCCTCTTTATTACGTCACGTGCGCGAATTGTAATTTGTAATCTCATTGTAACGCCTGTGGCAGTTTCAATCTAGCGGTTACATTTTTAGCTTCATGTAACTCTGTAACCGCATTTTGCAGAAAAAGGAAAATGAAAAAAAGATTTGCGCTCGCGTGATATATTAATAAGGAATTTGGAGGAACCCAATGACAGAAACAGAATTAATTTGGGGACCACCGGGCACAGGTAAGACGACCAGTCTGATAGGCCGGGTAGAGGATGAGCTAGCCCGCGGAGTGGAGCCCGACCTGATAGGCTACTTCTCCTTTACCAGGGCGGCAGCTAATGAGGCCAAGAAAAGAGCGATGCTGAAGTTTCCTGCCATAAAGCAAGAGCGCCTGGTGCATTTCAGGACGTTACACAGTGAGGCTTTTCGGTTACTCCACTGGACGCGGGACAAGATGCTGGCCGGCAAGCACCTGCGGGAGTTCAGTAAACAATGGCGCTATGACATCTCAGACCCTAACTTCCAGGATGATAACATAGAAGACCATGAGATGCGGGAGGGAGTGTTTCGCAGTCTGGGCGACTGGCTACTCCATTTCCATTCGTGGCGGCATAACATAATGATGGGGATTGAGGAGGCCTTCTCTCAGTTTTGCTACCGTAACGAGCCTCCCATGGCTGAGTGGTCGCTGGACCAGACAACCCTGTTTGAGTCCCGCTATGAGGAGTTCAAGAAGGCAAAGGGGCTGCTGGACTTTGAGGATCTCATTGAAGTGTGTCTCGAGCAAGGCCTCAGACCAAATCTCGATGTGCTGGTGCTAGACGAGGCTCAGGACTCCAGCCCGCTCCAGTACCGCTTCTTGGATCTGCTGCTGACCGGGGTGAAGCGCCACTATATCGGTGGAGACCCCAACCAGGCCATCTACGGCTTTATGGGGACAGATCCAGCGCTGTTTGAGGGCCGGCCTAGGGACAAAGAGACCCTGCTGCAGCAGAGCTGGCGGCTGCCCCGGCGGGTACATCAATTAGCCACCCAAATAGTACCGTGCCCAACGTATTTTCCCCGGGATGAAGAAGGCCTGGTGGAGATGGCCAGCCTGGGTGCCACGCTCGAGGACGTGGATCTTTACCCCGGAACTATTTTTATTCTGGTGCGTAACCGATACGTTTTGGATCAAGTAATCAGGACGCTGTACTCATATGGCATGCCCTTTGATAATCTGAGGGGCAAGGCACCATTCAAGGGGACGACTGCACAGAAGCTACTACACATGCGTAAATTGCTCCGGGGAGAGAAGATCAACGTAGGGGAGCTGCACCAGCTTATTGACAAGATCACGCCGCAAACGAAGTATTTTGTCAGAGGCTTCAAATCCCAGATACGTGGCCTGTATAGGGATACTCCCTATCTGTCAATCACGCTGAATACTATCAGGGATAAGCTGTTGCCGGCATTTCTGGGGGACCCATTCCAGACTCTGGATATCAATGATGAGCGGAAAGCCTATTTCATCAGGGTGATTAAACGCTATGGGGAGAAAGTGCTTCTCGACACGCCCCGCACCCTAATCGGGACGATCCACAGCGTCAAAGGCATGGAGGCCGACTGGGTGGCGGTCATGTCTGAGATGAGCAGGAGAACCTTCGAGGGGGCTGAACGGCTGCCTGAAGAAGAAGCCCGGGTGTGGTATGTGGGTGCCACCAGAGCCAGGCAAGGTCTTTTTTTGGTGCCGGCTCCGGAAGGGCGATATGAATGGCAGTGGCCAACATGGTGAGTATTGCTGGAGGTGGCCTAAATAATTGACCTGGAAATACGGCAATCTGGGGACATGCCCACTCGTAGCAATACGGCAAAGCCCCGGAGCCCGGCGGTGAGTAGCTTCCGAAAATAGTTCCATTTAACTATTTACCTGGGCAAGTTGACATAAAAGGTATTGACATGGTATCCATTCCTATGGTATCCTTAGCTGAAAGGGGGACGCTTATGGCTGAAAAGGTAGTCGCGACGGTAGTAGTAGAGGTAAAAGCGGTAAAGTGTCAGCGATGTGGCTATGTTTGGGTGTCGCGCAAGACACCGGTTCTTCGTTGTGCAAAGTGTCGCTCGGTATACTGGGACAGGCCTCGGGAGCAGAAGAAAGCTGGGTAAGAGCCGAGGAGGAGAAAGGGAGGAAAAACATGGCAGAACTAAATGAGGCGAAGTTCACCGGCAGCATCGAGCTGGAGGGCCACTAGAATGAAAACTTTTCTAGTTAGATATGTAGTAGGCTTTCCTATCTGGGCTTTTATGGCGGCGATCTTAACTCCTCTCTATATTGGTTATTTCTTCTATAATGCTGCTAGGAATGGTAAGCTAAAAAGTCCTAGGGATCTCTGGAACTATATGGAGGATAATCCTGACTAAGATAGCTGGGAACTGCTACACGTGAAAAATACTGGAGAATTGGGGTTTTGCGACTTGGACGAAACTGATGGCAACATACAAGGGGTTTAATGAACGGGTGGGAAGAGGGGGTTTTCTGGTCACTAAAGATGGTCAGGCCCTCAGCCCGGGCAAGTCTCAAAAGGTTTGGAATCACAGTCCTAATGGGTTCAATTGGGGCTATGGGGGCAGCGGCCCTGCCCAACTAGCTCTGGCGTTGTTGCTAGAGGAGACAGATAAGGATACCGCTGTTCGGCTATACCAGCGTTTCAAGTGGGAGGTGGTAGCACCGATTCCATTAGGCTTTGAATCGTCTTGTGTCTCAGAAGCTTGGGAACTAACCTCTGGGCAAATCCAAAATTGGCTGAAGCGGCAGCCAGGTCTGCAGCAAGAGGGCTAAATGCTCAGGCTTGAAGTGAGTCGCAGCCGATATGCCAAAGAGGGCTGGCTGGGCCGGAAACCTTGGTACAAGTGTCGTCGCTGTGGTACAAAGTTCCTCGCTGATGTTCGGGATACGCTACCACTCAAGATGTGCCAACAGTGTCGCACTCCAAACAGGGGGATAGGGTGAATACATTTTACAGGTTTTGCTATTCTCTTATGGCGGCAGGTCTTCTGGCGATGTCTCTGTGGTTACACCTAAACGGAAAGAACTCTGTAGGAGTCTGTATCTTTGCTGGTAGCGGAATTTGGTTTGTTTTACTTGTCTTAGCTTTTAAGGAAAAAGGGGTCTTACAGGCAGAAGTTGGAAAGCTAGAAGACCCAAAGGAGGTGAGACAAATGGCACATGAACACGACAGATTCTTATACGAGAAAAATGGATTCCTGCATTTTGGGTGCATCAACCCCTTCTGCGGGCATGGGAACCCTGCATTGCCCCACCACGATAAGGTGCCGCTGGACAGCCAGGACGTGACTATGAAACTGATCTCTCACGATGATGGTGTAGTCACGATTAAAGTTACACCGAAGGATACGGCCTATGCCTCAACTATCTTGAAGTGTGAGGATAACTTGGAGGCTTGCCGGCAGGGATTTAGGGGCTTGGTTTTTCCCAAAAGGGAAGGATCGGGATTTACGCTGGTCGAGTTGCTCGTCGTCATTGCCATCATAGGAGTGATAGCAGCTGTAGTTGTTCCGACACTTCTTGGTTTTAACAAATGAAATATCTACTTATATCCTTTGCCTTGATGCTACTTTGCTTTGCTGGTTTTCTCATCACTGAGATCACTGAGGAACCAACAAGGGCTGCATTGTGGTCAAAAGACCAGTTGGGGCTGATGGGAGTAGTAGCCTCATCGTCAACGTGGACACTTTGGGAATGGGCGGCCAACATCTTGACAATTGCGACTACGGCCAATCTCATTGTGGCGCTGGCGGTTTTCGTTGTAGTGACTGCCTGGAGGCGATATGGGCAAACGAAAAAAAGCTCCTAGCAAGACCCCGGGCTACCCGCGGCCGTTGTCGGAGTTGCTCACTGTGAGGCAGGTGCCGAGGAGGCAATTGAGATGAAACCTATTGAAGTTCTGGTGAATAAAAAGACGACCCACGTAGTTATCAGGCTGGTCATCAAACAGGAACATGAGCCAAAGCACACATCGAATGTACCCTTGAGTGCTTTACTGACGATCCGCGAAGCCTCCCAGATGCTCAACATTCACATCAACACTCTGCGTCACTGGAGTGATTTAGGCAGAATTAGAGCATACCGCATCTCCCCTCGTGGCGATCGCCGGTTCAAGAGAGCGGACATCGAACGTTTTTTAACGGAAGGAAGTCTTAAATGCGAGTAAAAAAGCAGTTGAGTCCTGCAGCTTCAGAGGTATGTCTACTTATTTCGACCTTTGCCGCTGTGGTTTCTTTGACTCTTTTCATAGTAGGAATGGTATTCCTTGCTCATCGTGAATTTTTAGTAGCTGCTATTCTTCTGGTGATTTCGTTAGTTTGTTTTACTTATTTGGTCTTACTTCACACATTGTATAAGATGCACCCCGATTCTGACTGGGATATAGGTTGAGGCGTGTTTTGTAACCCGAAGATGATGATGGATGAAGAAGAGCGAGCCCTGATGGATAAGGCCAGTCAGATAGCGGATCGCATTTGTGAAGGTCACAAGAAATTGTGGCATGCTTGGGATCTGATCCGAGGTACTCCTGAACCCAAGCAGGTCAAGCTGCTGCAGGACTGGGACCGGGCGGTAGAGCGGCTCCACCGCTTGGCTTCAGAGTTGATAGCATTGGGCGGGGCGTGTGTTTGGGAAACCCCGCAGAAGTTGGGTCCTTTTGAGAGTGAGCAAGACGCGCAAGAGATGGGGTCTTTAGAGCCGAAGAAACCCTGCTTGGTCTGTCCGGTTCGCTCGGCGGAGTGGGTGCCTGAGAAATGCTTGGCTTGGGGGTTGGAACTATGAAGCAAAGTATGCGGGAACCAAGAACTGTAGGTCTTGACCTAGACGAGTTTGCTGCAAATGGCTTGATTGACCTGATCTCTGAGGCTGTCTGTGGCAAGACACATACAGAGTGCGATGAAGAAGAATGCGATGGATGCGTTGGGATGGTAGCCCTCGGCCATTTGACAAACCAGATAGGGCAAGAGGGCATCAAGTTTATGCGCCAACTGGTGAAAGAGTGGCATCCAGAAGAATTTAATCCTGAGTACAAAGGTAAGATGAATAGGACAGATGAGCTTAATACAGAGCAGCTAGAAAGCATAGATGCGGGCAAATGTCCAGATTGTGGGGGTGAACTTCTTACTGGTCCCCGTGGAGGGCTAAGCAGAAAGTGCTCACGTTGCACGCACGAGTTTAATGTCGTAATGCGGCCATAGTGCCCTTGTGGTATAAAGCCTGTTGGGGAGAACGAATCTGAGGTGAGAAATGGAAGTAAAGATAGCCAGCATTAAGGGATACAACATTTTCTATGACACCAGCGACAAACGATTTGAATTGCGGAACGAGGACGGAGAGGTTGTAGGCCAGGGCAAGACCCAGGAGGAGGTTGAGAAACAGGCGGAGTTGCTGAGCAAGAAGCAGTTTAGCCCAATAACAGCCTTCATGAAATATGACATGGATTTGGCGTCTGGCAGGGTAACTAGCCTCAATCTCGACGAGCAAACGGTGTGGTTTGTACCGGATAA
>JAURWL010000176.1 GCA_030654965.1 Dehalococcoidales bacterium
CTAGGGCAAGTATCTGCATGCCCGCACTAACCCTAGTACGACGAAACTGAGGGCAAAATTCGTAGAGCACGCAATTAGGGTTAATATCGAGTCGGACGAACTAGGGCAAGTATCTGCATGCCCGCACTAACCCTAGTACGACGAAACTGAGGGCAAAATTCGTAGAGCACGCAATTAGGGTTAATATCGAGTCGGACGAACTAGGGCAAGTATCTACATGCCCGCACTAACCCTAGTACGACGAAACTGAGGGTTATTAGGATCGGAGCAGGATCACCGTGGTAACCTGGAAACCCTCAGTTACCGCCTTAGACTGCTCCAGCAGCGAATGTTACCGCTGCATAACGGCAGGGTTACCGTCTCGTTTCGCCACGGAACCAAGTGTAGATAGCGACTTACAGTAATGTGATGAAAAATAGTTGATGGTTACAGCTGTGCCACTTCGAAATTGGGCTTTGGTTTTGACCGCCGTCGAAATCTCACACGTCGCATTCGTGTGTGGCCATCTCGTGTCATTGCTTATCTCCTCCACTGACGGTACGACTCACTGCACGCATGCAGTGTGTATGACTTTCGCAGTCAGACAGACGAGGCGAGGAGGGATGTGCACAAACTGATGCAATTGCGAGTACGAGCAATGCGCACCTCTGTTTCAGCTCGACTGATGAAATCGCAGTGCAGTGCAATTGCGAAGGGGTTGTAGCGAGGGAAGGGTCCGAATGGTGCAATGTCACACCTGAGTGCTGTTTGCGTGATCTCTGCTGGATCATCTGCTCGCTCTCACGCCCCTCATTGCAACCGCAAAACCGCAGTCGATCGCCCTTTCCATCCAATCTATCCATCCTCACCTTGCATCTGATCACTTTTCGGCTTCGCAGCGCATTTGACGAACTCTGTGAGCATCCACTCGGGTGAGACAGCGCGCGAGAGATGCAGTCGGTTCACATCCTCTGGCTTGGGTTTGAATCTCACACTTCCTTCCCTCGCTCCACATTCCCTCTGCTGCCACAGATCATCATCACATTCCAACTCGCCTTGCTTTCTTCTCTTGTCTTCAACACCA
Organism: Dehalococcoidales bacterium; assembly: GCA_030654965.1. Taxonomy (GTDB): domain Bacteria; phylum Chloroflexota; class Dehalococcoidia; order Dehalococcoidales; family Fen-1064; genus JAURWL01. The sequence goes on from JAURWL010000176.1 coordinate 1,064, forward strand.
CTTCGGGTCAGTAGTGCTCATTGAGAAACATCGATCGAGATGTGATGTGATGTGATGCGGCGTGGATGTGCGAGGGGAACATACGTGTGGCGCGTGGATCTGCTATCTACCGCTCTCGCATCACCTCTGCTGCTGTTATTGCTGTCCACTCACAACTGCTTCGTGTCTTCACCTTCACGTACACGCGCTCATTCTTGGTGTGCACCCAAGTGAAAGCTGGCGAACCGACGAAAGAGCGTGCCCGATTGCATGATCTACAGCTCATTGGAGCTCTCTTCGTCTGTTGCTTTTGCAGAATATGTCCGGTGCTCTGCCGATACGCGTGTTCCGCGCGGGTACACACATCGCCACATTCGCACATAACACCTCGGCGGAGAATGTGTTGAACGATCCTGCAGTGCAGCCTACCCCTGCCTCGCATGCAGTCCCACATTCGCTCGCACAACGCGGAGCCGCCTCGCCAGCTCTCGCCATCAAGTATTCCAATGGTCTCGTTCCAGGCGGCGACTATGACGTGATTGATCGCGCAGCAGCAGCGGCGGCGACTGGCAGCGCATCTTTGACGGCAGGTCAGTGACAGCAGCGCGAAGATAGTCGCAATATGTCGTCGTACGTTTCTGACTCTCTCTCTCTCTCTCTCTCTCTCTCTCTCTCTCTCTCTCTCTCTCTCTCTCTCTCTCTCTCTCTCTCTCTCTCTCTCTGTG
>JAURWL010000181.1 GCA_030654965.1 Dehalococcoidales bacterium
GGGGACAATCAGGGCTAGCATATGATGTTTTCAGCCCTGAAAGGGGATATGGAGTGTACGTTAGCTTAAATCCTTACACCTTAATGATGAGTCTTATTAGAATAAACAGCGTTGACGAGGAGTCGCATTGCACTACGGGTACTTTTGTAGTCAAGATAAAAACGAGAAAACTAGGTGGCGTAATCCTATGGGACAGACGACTAACTGTGAACGAGGTGAAGGACGCGATCACTGGAATGGATAAACTCGCGATGGAACACGTTGGATACATAAATCAAGAGACGGGAGAACGCCTTAAACGCCCCTCTTCCTAAGAAGCTGTCTATGAGAGGTTCAGAAAGTGAAATTATCCCAGCAGATTCTAGAGACATTTCAAGCGGAGCTCTCACGCTCCTCGGCTCATACCCGGGGGGACAGGACCTTCTATGCGCAAAAATTTCTCCTTTTCGCTGGAGATAGGCCGTTCAGCGAGTGGAACCGGGTCTTGGTGGAGAGTTTTTTGAAAGAACTGGAGAAAGAGGGCTATGCCCCCGGGACCACCCTCAAAGTCTATGGCATAGTCAAGCGGGTTTTCGATGCGGCCAAGGCTGTCCACGAATCTCGGAAGCTGAAGCTGATCTCGGAGGCGGACCCCGCGGAGCCGGGGGCGGTGGCCGAAGTGCTCAAGGCCATGGCTCTGCCGCCGCCGAACTGGGATCTCGGGAAGAGGTCAGCCCCCAAGGTCGAAGCTAGCGATAGAGTAAAGCCGGCGCATACCCTGGAGGAAATCCAAACTATGGTTCAGGCAGCCAAATCAGGGCTTTTGGAGCCAGCGGATGTAGCCTATTTGGCACTGGCTTCGGTATATGGCCTGCGCCGTGAGGAACTGTGCCGTGTCCAGGTTGATGATTTTGACCGGAACACCATCTTTGTGAGGACAGCCAAGGGTGGCGAGCAACGCAAACAATTGCTCTGCGAGGCTATTGTGCCATATTTGAAGTATGACTTTGGGGGAAGGTATTCTCCCTCGTGCATGTCCCAGAGGTACTGGAGGATATGTGTCAAAGCGGGTATTCAGCCAGTAGAGGGGAGTGGCTGGCATAATTTCAGGAGATATCTCGATACCGTTTTGGTGGAGACCTTCGGTGAGTTGAAAGCTTATATTTTTCTGAGGTGGAAAATAAGCAGCTCCTCTCTTATGACGGAGCGTTATTACTCCCGTGACCCTCTTGAGGTGGATCGCCAGGTGCTGGAGAATGGCCACCCTGTGGTGGGGCTGTGGCAGCTAAAGGAAAACCATGGCTGACATCTTGTTTGCCCAAAACTTAAGGAGGAAAAGCATGGCAGAACTGAAAGAGGCGAAGTTCACCGGCACGGTCGAGCTGGAGGACCACGGCCAGGACTTCCTGGAGTGGGATCTCAAGGACGGCGTGGTGGTAGCCTGTCGGCCATTCCAGGGTTGGGTCTGGAATGGCACCCTGGTGCACAACACCGTCATCACTCCGGGAGCCATCTTACGCATCACCATGATGCGGAAGGGTAAGAAGACGACGTTGAAATACCCGGTGGCCAAGGTTAGGGCTAAGGCACGCCAAGGAAAGGAGGTCAAATGACCATAGATCAAGCCATTAAAAGGATGGAGTCGAGGGTAGAGGGAGAATTCTATGACGGTGACCCAGAAAATCTTGATGATATGAAGCTAGGCATCGAAGCCCTGAAGTTTTATAAGCAGATTAGGACTCCACCGTATATATCCACTAAGTTCCCACTGCATGGAGAGACCGAGGAATAAGCGAAGGAGGAAGGTCAAATGACCATAGACAAAGCCATTAAAAACCTTAAGGCGGGGAGAAGGGATTGTGGGATGATACCACTAGGAGAATTTACCTCTACCATGGATCTAGCCATCGAAGCCCTGAAGCGAGTTAAGGATATGCGTGTTTCACCCTGCACAACTGCCGACGAAATCTTGCCAGGAGAGACCGAGGAATAAGATGTTTGAGATAACCATAAAAGGAAAGTTTGTTACCGGTACTACTATAGAGGATGAAGAGCAGGCTAAAGAGGCTACCTTGAATCTTCTTAAGAAAATGCTTAAAGAAGCAAGTCTTCTTGGGCCAAGCCAGGTATTTGAGTTTTATGTTGAATCGGTAGAGGCAGGTCCTTTAGGGGGTTCTACTTCTAGCTTTGAATTTCGGGTGAACCCGCTGGTAGCACTTACCCTGTGGTTTAAGGACGGCGCAGCGCTACGCCAGGTCTTCAGCAACCCAGTACCGCAGGTAAAGGCTATGGCCGCGCTGGGCCATATAGTAGCGGAGCTGGGAGGTGAGCTGAATATTCAGCTTGAGGGATAGAACGTAGCGTTAAACGCAGAGGAGACTATGAATAAAGAACAGAGGATACCATACCTAGTCCTGACCAGGATAGCTTTGCC
>JAURWL010000182.1 GCA_030654965.1 Dehalococcoidales bacterium
TGAAGACAGGTAAGGGAACAAAAGTCGTAGCGGTCAACAGCCCCTATTCCTTTCCAGTGGGAAACTGATAACCAACCGCTCAACACTTTACAGCGGGCATCCTCGGAGGGAGTACATCTCTCGGAGCAGTCAGTGTACTCCACCTTTTTACTACAGCACTGGCAAATGGCAAAATTCTTGTTTTGCATTGCCCTCTCCAAATCGCTGGCTAGGCTGTTACGGTCTGTGTTCCATAATGGCTTTCAGTTCGTTGATGATATTCTTGTAGTAGCCCCGATAAAGCAACCTGACTTTAGCCTCGATGTCCCCGGCTGGGAGTGTTGCCACCAAGCTCTCCAAAACCCTATTGGCATCGTTCAATTTACCTTTCTTTGTACTTTCCTTATTTTCGCCATTTTGCGTCGAGCTTCCGCTCATACTCTTTTAGAAGTCGGGGATAGTGCTTCCTTCTAGGTAAAGCCTTCTCACCCACGTTTCGCTCCAAATTGCTGGCTGGGCTTATCTCTTGTTTGTTTTCAGGTGTCCCTCTCCCGAAGGGCTTTGCTGGCGACTGTAAGTAGGAGCCAGTTTTTGAGGCAAAGTTTGCTATTTGCTTTTGTGCCTCTGAATTACATTTAGGGCATATGGCGGGCTTATCAGCTTCGTTAAAGGGACGCATCAACTCAAACTCTGTTTTACACTTGGGGCAAAGGTACTCATATATCGGCATCTTGTCCTCCTCTATCTGCTCCCCTGGTATTGGTGATAGTCTGTCCTTCCTACTTTTTCTTGCGATGAGCATATTTCCGGCGTTTGCCCGGCTGCAGGACTGTAGTCGCTGCCTGTGGCGGTGACAGTTCAGGTATAAGTGGTGGCGGTGCTAATTCGATGACGTGGGCTTTTTCCCGCTCTTCCAGGATTTTCTTAGCACGAAAGTAATACTCTACGTCCTTGCCTTCTGGCCGTCCCTCTTGCTCCCAAATTGCATGCGCCAACTCCTTAATCTGTTCCTCGGTAACCACAATTATACCTCCTGGCCCTAGGGTTAGCCCCCAGAGGAAAATTCACAACCTTTAACATGCATGGCATGGTCAGGTCTTTCCCAGTTTCCTTGCCTTTCTTATCCTTTTTTGCATCGCGTGCATCTGAGCTTTAATCAGCCGTGAACCTCTTTTGAATTGTTTTAATGCTACCACTTTCTTACCTTCCCTCCCATAATCAGGTAGTCGCCGTCTCCAAATCCGCTGGCTGGGCTTTCGATAGGGGAAGGTAAGACTTCCTCTATCTCTTGCACATAGGTTTGCGGGGTGAGTTAGGGACTTCAGTGTAGTCCTGCAAGAAGGTGTTGTCAATATTTGAAATGTAGACTAATCCCTGTCCATACGTTTATTATGGTAATTCTTGGAGATTGATATAAGTTAATTAGTAGCAGGTAACAATTAGCCAAATTGTGTCCTTCGTTCCTTTGTTCGGTTCTAGCCTGTAGAAAGCCGGCATTCGGATTAACGTTTCCGCCATCATAAACATTGGCCGTCTCAAAACAGCCAGTAGTAAAATAGTGTTAAAACTCGTCGTTTTTTCTTAACCTCGACGGAAACTCTTGTTTCAGCATGCTCCTTATTGCGGTTTGCCCGCTTCAGTCGCGAGTCTTCAGGTTAACCAGCAGACGTTCTGCCTTTGGGAAAGACGTAATGGCTAAAGGAATCTCAAGACTCCGGTTATACTTGCCCGCCCAAATATGTGCGCCAGCCGGTATAATTTCCAAGATTCGAAAGACCTCCATGACGGGTCGTCTAGCATTGTGCT
>JAURWL010000186.1 GCA_030654965.1 Dehalococcoidales bacterium
AATCTTCCCGAGCGAGAATAAAGAAACGGGTAAAGTTATTCGAATTATCTTCAATTTCGCGCGCCAGAATCTTCATACCGTAGATTTCAGCGGCGCGGGCGCTGGCAACGGCGGCACCATCCTTGATATTTTGTTCCTTGATGAGTTTGACACTGCCAGCGGTGTCGTAGGTGGAGACGAGTTCCGCATTGAGATGCCGCAGAAAAGCCTGGCTTTGTCCCAGCGCCTGAGGGTGAGAATAGACGCGTTTAATCGTGTCCAGACTGACGGAGGGGTTGGCAATCAGGCAATGCATAATACGGAGTTCAATTTCACCGCATACTTTGAGTGCGGAGTTCAGGAACAAATCGTAGACCCGGCTGATGCTCCCTTCCAGTGAGTTCTCCACCGGCACGACACCGTAACGGACTTCGCCTTGCTCTACGGCTTTAAATACAGCGTCCAGAGTTTCCAGCGGTTTAACCTGGGCCGCAGGTCCGAAGAAATGGAAACAGGCTTCTTCACTATATGCGCCAATTTCCCCCTGAAAGGCGATGACTGTGCCCTGCATACTCTTAGAGAGATTGACAATTTGACGGTAGATACCCTCGATATCCTTTTCACTGATATTTTCTTTGCGGGCAATCTCACGGACATGGGCGAGCACTCGCTCTTCACGGGTGGTGTCTTCAATCTGCATACCTTTTTTCTGTTTCTCCCGCCCGATTTCCTGTGCTTGCCGGATACGGCTGGCAATGAGCTTTACGATTCTATCATCGGCGTCATCGATTTTTTTACGTAGTTCTTCCAGACTCATTTGAGCACCTCCGGGATGAGTTGCGCCCGCAGCGCGAAGTCGCACAGCACGATTGCCATCATTGCCGTCACGACCGGCACGGCTCTGGGAACGATACAGGCATCGTGTCTACCCCTGATGTCCAGCTCCGCGCTTTCCATTGTTTTGATGTTGACCGTGTTCTGTGTCTTGCCGATTGATGGCGTTGGTTTGACCGCCACGCGCACGACAACAGGCATACCGTTGCTGATACCGCCCAGAATACCGCCGGCATTATTGCCGATGGTTTGTATCTTACCTTTTTTGATAATGAAGGTATCATTATTCTCCGAGCCTTTCATCTTTGCCGCCGAAAATCCGGCGCCGAACTCAACACCTTTGACAGCAGGTATCGCAAAGAGGGCTTTTGCCAGGTCGCCTTCCAGTGTGTCAAAAACCGGCTCGCCCAGCCCGACGGGTACGTTAAGAGCCATGCCCTCGATTATTCCCCCGAGGCTGTCACCCTCCAACCGCGCTTGCTCGATTGCTTTCAACATCCTGGCGGTGGCGGCGGGGTCGGCGCATTTCAGCGGGTTATCATCAGCCTTCCGTAAAGCTGGTAGACCCGCAGACTTTGTCTTGATGCCGCCTATTTCTACGGTATGGGCAAGAATTTCCACCCCGATGATACCGAGCAGCATTCTGGCAACGGTGCCCGCCATAACGAAGCCCGCCGTAATCCTGCCGGAAAACTGTCCGCCCCCACGGTAGTCATTAAATCCCCCATATTTCATAGCGGCGGTGCAATCGGCATGTCCGGGTCTCAAGAGGTTCTTTATCCGCTCGTATGCGCTGGAGTCGGTATCTTTATTCCAGATGAGAAGACAGAGTGGCGCGCCCGTAGTACGTCTTTTGAACACTCCGGACAGAATTTCAACCTTATCTTCTTCTACGCGACGGGTTGAAGCCACGCCCGTGCCCGGTTTTCTTTTATCCAGTTCAATTTGAATATCAGCTTCAGTGAGAGGTAGACCCGCGGGACAGCCATCAATAACAACGCCGATGCACCTACCGTGACTCTCCCCGAAGCTGGTAACAGTAAACAGCTTGCCGAGGCTATTGCCCATCTAACTTCACCTTCCCCCCAAGGCTGGTGAGGACATCCCAGAACTCAGGATATGTCTTGGTTACGCATTCTGCCTGTTCAATGATAGTATTGCCAGTGACGGTTCCCAGCAGACTGAATGCCATAGCAATGCGGTGGTCGTTCTTGCTATCGATGACAGTGCCTTTCGGCTTGCCGCCAGTAATTGTGAGATAGTCCTTTCCTTCCGTGACGTTTGTACCCATCCGCGTTAGTCCTTCCCTCACCGCCGCAACGCGGTCGGATTCCTTGATTCTTGCTCGCGCAATACCAGTGAACCGGCTTGTGCCTTCCGCCACAGCCGCTAGCACCGCTAACGTCGGCAGAAGGTCAATGCAGTCGGTCAGATTGGCAGTGATTGCCTTGAGTTTCCCCTGCGTAACAATGACCGAATTCCTGCCGATGGTGATGCCAGCACCCATTTCCTGCAAGAACGTGACAAGCATACGGTCGCCCTGCATCGTCTCGGTGGGCAGGTTGGTCACTTCCACCCTACCGGCAAGCGCCCCAAGCGCGAGTAAGTAAGACGCGGATGACCAGTCACCCTCAATGTGGTATCTGGTCGGTTCGTATTTCTGGGGAAAAACCTCAAATTCATCAAGTGTCATACGGGAAGCTACCGTAATACCGAACCACTGCATAGTATCCATTGTCATCAGCACATAGGGTCGTGATTCGAGAGGTGTAGTTAGTTTAATGGTCAGGCTCTTTTCGGCAAGGGGTGCTACCTGTAAAAGCGCTGAAACAAACTGGGAACTGATATCACCGGGGAGACTGGTAATACCGCCCTTCAGTTTTCCACCCTCCACGGTGACCGGCGGCAGGTCACCACTGGCGGAACATTTTATGTCTAACTGACGCAGAGCATCTATCAACGGCTTGACCGGTCGTTTCGAAAGAGAAGCGCCGGCGGTCAGGTGGTGGGTGCCGGGGATAATGGCACAGAGCGCGGTCATAAACCGGAGCGTAGCGGCAGAATCGCCGCAGAAAAGGTCGGTATCCGGTGTACGGAAAGCGCCCCCATCGATAGTCCAGGTATTTTTATTCTGCCGAATGCCGATGCCTGCTTTACGGAGCACGTTTATCGCCGCCGTTGTGTCATCCGCGCCGAGCGGGTGTAGAAGCTGGCTTTTACCTTTTGCCAGCGCGCCGCACATCAACCCGCGGATGGTGTAGCTTTTAGAGGGCGGGGCGGTAACAGCACCTTCGATTCTACTCCTAGAAATCAAAATCTTCATATTCCCTCAGTTTCTGGATGATAAGGTCGGCAACCGCATTCAGGTTCAGTTTCGAGGTATTAACGATAATATCCGCCGCCCGTTCGTAGTATGGCTT
>JAURWL010000154.1 GCA_030654965.1 Dehalococcoidales bacterium
TCGACGAGTCCGAGGTCTTGACGCCCGCCGACGAGGCCCACCACATCGACAAGTGGGCGTTCTCGATCCCGTTCGTCTGCGGCGCGACCAACCTCGGCGAGGCGCTGCGGCGCATCGGCGAGGGCGCGGCGATGATCCGCACCAAGGGTGAAGCCGGTACGGGCGACATCGTCGAGGCGGTGCGGCATATGCGCGCGGTCATGGATGCCATGCGCAAGCTGGTCAACATGCCGCAGGAAGAGCTCATGGCTTATGCTAAAGAGATCGGCGCGCCTTTCGCCCTCGTCGAAGAGGTGCACCGGACCGGCAAGCTGCCGGTCGTCAACTTCGCCGCGGGCGGTGTCGCCACACCGGCTGACGCCGCACTGATGATGCAATTGGGCGCCGATGGCGTCTTTGTCGGTTCAGGTGTTTTCAAATCGAGCAACCCGGAAGCACGAGCCAAAGCCATCGTGAAAGCTGTCACGCACTATAAAGACCCGAAGATAATCGCCGAGGTCTCCAAGAATCTCGGTGAGGCAATGATAGGACAGAGCGTCAAACAGATTCCCCCCGAGGAACTCCTGGCAGGCAGAGGTTGGTAGCATGAAGATCGGTGTCCTTGCCCTGCAAGGCGCCTTCGCAGAACACATTGCAGTCTTGCGGAAACTGGGCGTGGAGGCGGTGGAGGTGCGTCTGCCGGAACAACTCGAGGGACTCGACGGGCTGATTATTCCCGGCGGTGAGAGTACCACCTTTACCATTTTGATGAAAGCCTACCAGTTCGCGGATGCTATCATTCGTCTGGCAAAAAACAACTTCCCCATTTTCGGCACGTGCGCCGGCATGATTGTCCTCGCGAACGGACTCATCAATAATGGCGGCGTGGAACCGGTGGGAGCGATGTCAATCAAGGTCAAGCGCAACGCCTTCGGACGGCAGGTGGATAGCTTTGAAGTCGGGCTTTCCATACCTGCATTGGGTAAGAAACCTTTTCCCGGCGTGTTCATCAGAGCGCCTAGAATTGAATCGGCAGGTAGGAATGTCGAAGTCCTGGCGAAACTCGACGACGGCACAATTGTCGCCGCGCGTCAGGGCAAGATACTCGTCACGTCTTTTCACCCGGAACTGACCGACGACACACGGTTGCATAGATATTTTCTGGATATTGTCTCGGGCAAACAGTGAGCTTGAGACAGGGAGGTAGTGTTGCAGAAAGTCATCACCGATGACCTGGAAGCGTTACTAGACATCTTGCCGCCTCACATCCGCCAAGCTCTCTACGGACAAAAAGATTTCCGCGAACTGCTGGAAGTCGTCCTCGACCTGGGGAGACCACCGGAAGCCCGCTTTTTAGACCGGGAAATCACTCTCAATCCCACGGAAATCAACGAACAGGATATCGAATACATCACCTCCCGCATCAGCGTCTTTGGAGAAGACAACCGGGCGGGCATCGAGCGCACTTTGCATCGCATCTCCGCCATCCGCAACCGCAAGGGACGCATTGTCGGGCTGACCTGCCGAGTGGGCAGAGCCGTCTTCGGCACCATCAAGATTATCGAAGACCTCGTCCAGACCGGGCAGAGCATCCTTTTGCTGGGACGGCCGGGCGTAGGCAAGACCACGATGTTACGCGAGGTCGCCCGCGTGCTCGCCGATGATTTCGGCAAGCGGGTTATTATTGTCGATACCTCTAACGAAATTGCCGGCGATGGCGATATTCCCCACCCTGCCATCGGCTCAGCCCGCCGTATGCAGGTGCCCACGCCGAATATGCAACACGCCGTGATGATTGAAGCGGTGGAGAACCACATGCCCGAAGTCATCGTCATCGACGAAATCGGCACGAGTCTGGAAGCCCAGGCGGCACGGACCATCGCCGAGCGCGGTGTGCAGTTAGTCGCAACGGCACACGGCAATACACTGGAAAACCTGATGATGAATCCCACCCTTGCCGACCTTATCGGCGGAATACAGTCGGTGACGCTGGGAGACGAAGAGGCAAAACGACGCGGCACCCAGAAATCCATTCTGGAGCGGATGTCCTCCCCGACTTTCGATATTCTGGTCGAGATTCAGGAGCGGGACAAGGTGGCTATCCACCGTGATGTGGCATCCGCCGTGGATGCCATTCTGCGCGGCGACCCGCAGGCGCTGGAAGTCCGCCGGCTCGATGAGAAATCCGGCGAAGCCGTTGTGGAACATATCAAACCCACCACGGATGTCCGCAAACCGGCACGCAATAACAAGCCGGAAAACCGGGACATTAAAGCGCCCCGTTTATACCTCTATGGAGTAAACCGGGGACGGCTGGAACAGGTGGCAAGCGATATGCAACTGCACCTGCACATCGTCCCGGGCATCGAAGACGCCAGCCTGCTGGTGACATCCAAAAAATACTACCGGCAGAAACCGCAGAGAATCAAAGACGCGGAAAACAGGAATCTACCGATTTATGTCCTGCGGGGGAATACGCCAGCACAGGTCCGCCAATTGTTAAGCTCTTTATACCCGGTAGAAGTCACGGAAAGAGATAACAGCTTCAAGAGCGCCCTGGATGAGGCAAAGGAAGCCGTGGAAGCAGTCAAGAACGGGCAGGAAAGTGTTGAATTAAGCCCGCAGAGCGCCTATATCCGTCGGCTTCAACATCTAGTGGCCGAGAGGAACGGGCTGTTTTCACAGAGCACCGGCAAAGACCCGAACCGAAGGGTGAGGATTTTCAGGGTGTAATGTTCTATCCTCTTCAGCTTTAACGATAAGTGGCAACGGAGCATCAGTATGCCAGAACCAATCATTATCTATGATTATAATCCCCAGTGGCCCGACATGTATGAAACAGAGAGGCGCAGAATCTGTGATGTCATTGGCAACAAGATATTGGCTATTGAGCATATCGGAAGTACAGCCGTGCCTAGACTCGGCGCTAAGCCAATTATCGACATCATGGTTGCCGTTAACCACATGTCCGATTCACTGAAATGTAAAGAACCTTTGATAAAACTTGGTTATGTTTACCACTTCTGGCCTGCTTTTCCAGAAAGATGCTTTTTTTGTGAGAGTTCTATAGGTGCATCTAAATATCACATACATATGACTGAATTTATGAGTGACTTTTGGAAAGAGAAACTAACATTCCGAGATTACCTTCGTACACACAGGAATACTGCCCAAGAATATTGTCGCTTGAAGAAGATATGGGCAGAGAGATATGGCGTTGATAGAGAAAAGTACGAAGCGTATACTGAGGCAAAGACAGATTTCATACAGTCTGTCCTTGACAGAGCACGTACTGAATCCGAATGAAATGGGATAAAGTCCAGGATATCAAAGCAAGGCTCTCCCGCGAAACCGGCGCCATCATTAAGGACTGGGGCGGGAAACTCCCTATCGCCATCATTTACCCGAACTCATATTACATCGGCATGTCTAACCTGGGGATTCAGGCAATCTACCGTTTCATCAATGACCAAGCCGATGCTATCTGCGAGCGCGTCTTTTATGAACCATCAGATGAAGAACCTCCTTCGGCTTCCTTCAACTCCTCTTCGGCTACGCTCAGTGTAAACATTCAGGACAGGTCGCTCAGGACAAGCCTCGCAATGGAATCCCAGCGTCCCCTCACCGACTTTGCCGTGCTCGCCTTCTCCATAAGCTATGAGCTTGATTATTTTAATGTCATGCAAATCCTGAAAGCCAGCGGTATCCCTTTGTACGCAAAAGACCGCGATGAAACACATCCGCTGGTCATTGCCGGCGGACCGTGCATTACCGCCAATCCTTTACCCCTCTCCCCTTTCTTCGATTGTTTGTGCATTGGAGAGGCGGAAGCCATTTTACCTGCCATGTTGCCTGTACTGAAAGAAGGTAGCGGTGAAGATAGGAAAGAACTACTAAAGGCGCTTGCAGTATTACCAGGTGTTTATGTACCGCAATACCCACAAAAACTTGTAGCTAGACAATGGCAGGCAGATTTGGATAGCTTCCCGGTGCACTCAACCGTGTTGACTCGCGACACCGAACTCGGCGATATGTACCTGATTGAAGTCCAGCGCGGCTGTAAATGGGGATGCCGCTTCTGCCTGGTGAGTTGCGCTTACAAACCTTTGCGCTTCCATTCGCTGGACAGCCTGGTTGAGCAGTCGAAAGCCGGTCTGAAATTCCGCAAGCGGTTGGGGTTGATGGGTCCCGCTGTTACCGACCACCCCCAAATCGAGGAACTGGTCGCACGCCTTCACAAAATGGGCGCAGAGATTTCCGTCAGTTCGCTGAGAATCAAACCACTCCCACCGGCGGTGCTCGGCGAGGTCATCAAAGGCGGGACGAACACCGTCGCTCTGGCTCCGGAGGCAGGCTCACAACATTTACGCGCCTATATACACAAAGGCATCAATGAAGACGACATCCTGAAGGCGGTGGCAAAGGTCGCTGAGCAGGGTGTGAAACAGCTCAAGCTTTACTTCATGATTGGTTTGCCCACAGAGACGGATGATGACATTAACGAGATGACGCGACTGGTAATGAAGTGTAAGGAAATTCTTGATAAACACCTGACGGGTAGCCGTATCACACTCACCATCGCGCCTTTTGTCCCCAAGGCAAGCACACCTTTTCAGCGACAGGGCATGGAGTCGATAGCAGTACTAAAACGTCGCTTGTCTATGCTCAAAAACCAGTTGACCGAAAAGGGCGTCAGTGTTAAAAATGAGAGCCTCGATTGGAGTGAGGTGCAGGCGGTGCTGTCACGCGGGGACGCAAAGCTGGCTGAGGCTCTGACGAAGATGAACCAAGTTTCGTTAGCAGAATGGCGCCGGGTGATGAAACAGGCGCGTCTTGATACTGACTTCTACGCTCACCGGACGTGGAAGGCGAAGCAGGAATTACCCTGGCGGATGATTAAGACCTAATAAAAATAGTAGTCATTATCACGCAAGTAGGAATCTCAAAACACAGTATTGTTTAAAGACGGGTTTTATGGATTCCCTATCTGGTCGGGAATGACAATGTCAGGGAGGGGTAAAGGGGATACTTAGGATTTAGATATTAGGTATTAGAGATTCGATATTTTAAGGAGGTTACAATGGGCTATTTCAGAATCATGGCAGCAATCCCCGGCTTTTTCCTGAGTGCTTTAATCCTGATGTTGCTCTGGAACGCTAATATTGAAAAATTTATCCCGAATGTAGCGGATATCAGCTATGTCAAAGCGATACTAGCTACTATCACATTATGGCTGGCAGTCGCACCACTGGCCGCAGTAGGAAAGAAGTGGTGGTAAACGTTAGGTATTAAGTAGCAAATGACAAGTAGTAAGAAATAGAGAACTAGCGAAACTCAAATTACCCGATAGGGAGCGGCTGACACCATTATAGGCAGAGGGCAATGTTTGTCTGTTCTTAGTGGTGTTGATGTTATAAGCTCGTGTTCCACTTGAAGCAACTATAAGGAGGGCAAGATGAAATGGGTTCAACAGATGCGCACTGAGATTATTCATGTGCAGGACATAGTCGATGAGGTAACCAAGCTTACTGCAGCCGAAAAGACCTCAGTATATTTTAGAGGGCAGGAGTGGTTCGATGGTAAAGAGGTACTGGGCTTACGCCCCACGATAGGTAGAGGAAAAACGTTCGTCGGGCAGGATAAAGAATTTGACCTTGCAATTGAACGAAGCCTCCTACACAGGTTTTGCCGATATTCATCCTTGGAACTTGGGCGTGCTCCTGGTGAATGGGAAGCGTTATTCTTGGCGCGACATCACGGACTCCCAACGCGACTTCTCGATTGGACCTCGAACCCTCTCTTTGCGCTATTCTCTGCCGCTCAGTCTGAAAAGAAGTGCGAAGAAATCAGTGATGCTGCCGTCTGGGCCATAATAAAGAAACCTAGATCTCTTGCTAAAGATATTGAGAGCGAAATAGATGTTCTAGATGAGGAACGAAAGACAAATATTAAAAAGAGCGACAGGCTATATTATCATTCAATCCGCGAAATTCCCATAAGTACCACTAAGAAGGCGGGAATGCAAGACATCGAAAAGCTACAGAAGCCTTTGCGCCTCAAAGGGGTCAGGATAATTTACCCTTTTCATGTTACTTCACGAATGTTCATGCAGGATAGCTTCTTCACAATTCAAGACGACCCGTGGACCTCGTTGGACAAATATAATGAGAAAGATAGTGGCAATTACTTGAAAGTTAAAGATAATTGGTCTTTTGTAGACGTTAAGAGAATAGCTAAATGGAAAGTTCCAAAACACGCTAGATGCAAAATCGTCAAACAACTAACACGAATTGGTATAGATAATCGAAAAGTATACCCGGACTTTGACGGTCTAGCAAAGGGTCTCTGGCAACTCGAGGTAATAAGGGATTTGTAACGGCTAGCGAATATAGCCCTGCTAGATTCCACGTGCGTATTTAACGGCATTCTGGAAGACGGGGAAGCCATCGCCGTGTTTCTTTGCCCCCAGTCGTGTCCACTGCGGGTGCTGGGTGCCGAGGATGTGGCGTTCGGGGTGGGGCATCAGGGCAAAAACCCGACCGGAATCATCGCAAATACCAGCGATATTCTGGATAGAGCCATTGGGATTGCAGGGATAACCGGCGGTGCGGTCGCCCTTTTCGTCCGTATAATAAACCGCGATATTCTTCTCAGTGATGGCGGTCAGGTCGCCCATTACCTTACCTTCACCGTGAGCCACGGGCACATACATCTGTTCCATGCCTTTTGTGAAAACACAGGGACTCTTCCGGTTAACACCCAGATAAACCCACCGGCACTCAAACTTGCCGGAATCGTTATTGGTGAGGGTCAGCGGCGGCGATTCGCCTTTCTTGAGTCGGGGTAAAATGCCCGCCTTCATCAATACCTGAAACCCGTTGCAGATACCGATAATCAGCCTGCCGTCATCAACAAACCGTGTGACTTCTTTCCCCAGTTTCACTTTCAATTCATTCGCCAGCACCTTACCCGCCGCAATATCATCGCCATAGGTAAAACCACCGGGAATGACCAGAATCTGGAAATCGAAGAGATTGTATTCTTTGTGGATGAGCTGATTGATATGGAGTCGTGTGACTTCAGCGCCAGCCTGCTCAAAGGCAAATCCCGTCTCGCCGTCACAGTTCGTGCCGGGTCCGCGCAGTACCAGAACCCTGACCTTGCCTTTTGCCATCTTACCAGCGCAGTGGCTTTTGCCACGCCTCCTTCAAATCGGCGATCTTTTCACTCAAGACCCTGTCGCCTTTCACGCCAACCACTTCAAACCTATTCGCCCGTGTGACCTTCCCAATCTCTGCAAAGACTGCGCCCTTCATAATCTTTTCGAATGCCGCTTTTTTCTCCGACGCTACCTCCACAATGAACCGGCTGTTCGATTCGGAGAAGAGGATGTAATCGTCACGCGTTATCCTGTCAGACAAGGGCACTGATTTCAAGGCTATCTTTGCACCCAGACCGCCAGCAAACGCCATCTCCGCCACAGCGACACCGATACCGCCCTCACTGCAATCGTGGCACGCCCTGACCAGTCCCTTTGCGGTCGCCTGGCTCAACTTCTCCATGGCGACTTTTGCTTTCGCCGGGTCAACCATCGGGACACGATTCCCAATATAGCCACGTGTGTTGAAGTACGCCGAACCACCCAGCTCATTTTTTGTCTCCCCGACCACATA
>JAURWL010000189.1 GCA_030654965.1 Dehalococcoidales bacterium
TCGATTCTCTCTCTCAATCTCGATGCTCTCTTCTCTCCCTCTCTCGCTCTCGATTCTCTCTCTCTCTCTCTCTCTCTCTCTCTCTCTCTCTCTCTCTCTCTCTCTCTCTCTCTCTCTCTTTTTCAGCTACTCCTGATCTCATTTCTTTCTGGCAGAATCTTCCTCACGCACAGATTGGCAATCAACTGTCTGGTGCAGCTCCGTCTGGCAGGCTCTTCACCCTTGCGAACAATGCGCACATCCTTGGTCGACCGGAGCTTGGATCCACCATCTACATTCGTCCCTCCTACGAGACTGTGTACGACAAGATCACAGCGAAGCTGGCTGCGGCTCATCTTAAGGGAATCGTCGTCTTTGGAACGCCCGGAATCGGTCAGTAGGTTGTCTTTGAGTCGAGCTCTGCATCCGCATCCCTGCCATGTTCTGATCCTGACTTGCGTTGGTGTTTTATGATCATCACCTGCAGGTAAATCGATCTTTGCGTGCTATCTCATCTACCGCTTATATCAAGCGCATCCCGCTGCCACCATCGTCTACATCGATTACAAGCGCTTCAACCACAAATTCATGAAGTTTTCTGCTGCTGGCGTGGAAGTCGCGGGTCACATCGACGCCTTCAATCTCGCCATCGCATCCCCGCAGAATTTCATCATCTTTGATATGGGAGGAAAGGATTGTCCATCGGTTCCCTCCTCCGGCGTTGGTGCACAGGTGATCGTTCTGTCTTCAGCCAACGCATCTCACTTCGACACGTTTCATCGTGAGTACAAGCTGATGGTCGTCATGCAAACGTGGAGCAAGGAGGAAATCGATGAGACCCGTCAGCATCTCTACAATGAGGGTTCGCTCGCCGACTATGCACTTCGCTTTCGTGATCTCGGTGGTGTTCCGCGCTGGGTATTCGATCGGAACAAAAATCATGCTGAGCTGGTTCAGTTATTCCGCGCCGAGATTCCCTCTGCCGATGACATCCACAAAGTGCTCGAGCTAAAGGATCTGACGAAGATCAATGTCGATAAGGGTGCACGTCTCGTGACATACGAGGTCGACGGTGAGATGCAGGTAACGCAGGTTCGTTGGGTGTCGGATCGTGTCGGTCAGTGGGCAATGGAAACTCTCGCTCATGCGAGTGTCAAACGGACAATGGATCTGCTCTGCGAGTTGTCAGAGAATCCAGCTGCTGGTGGTGCGTTCGGCATTGCTTTCGAGGCTTGGGCACATCTCAAATTGTCAGAAGGCGGCTCGTTTGATGCCCGTCCTTTGATTGGTGGTGGTGCACCGTGCAAGGTGATGGTGAAACCATCCGAGACAAAGTACTTCGACGACTTCAAGGAAGTGAATGATCAGGTAAGCTGGTTGCAATCGGACCCTCATCAGTGTAGTCTCTTCTGAATGCTCATTTATGTTTCCTGCGCGTGGTTTTCTGTCAGGTCTACGGTCGACCGAACAGCAAGACTGCCGAGTCAATTGATGGGATATACCAACCTGATCTCATCTTTCAAATGACTGTCAGTACGAGTAAAGATGTCAACCTCAGCGGTGTGAATTCGTGTATTGCCGGCATGAAATCTGCTGCCTCTCAGACTTTCATCATCGCTGTCCCGGAGATGCGTTACAACAAATTCACTACAGTACGTCTGCTACCGAGTCCAGCTAGTGTG
>JAURWL010000212.1 GCA_030654965.1 Dehalococcoidales bacterium
GATCGTGGTTGAATCGCGCCCGGCGAACCGCTAGATACCCGCCCTTCGCCGAAAGGCGATGTGCGCGCCCGTAGCTCAGCTGGATAGAGCATCAGACTACGAATCTGAGGGTCGGACGTTCGAATCGTTCCGGGCGCGCCATTTTTTTCAAAGCCTTGCGGGGCTGGACGCTGTGAGCAGCGCAAGATTTTACAATCAATTTACAGTGGAGTTTACAATCCGCGTTTTCGGAATGTTCTGGCGCGGGTCGCGCTTGTGGCGGACGACGCTGAGCCCCAACGCGTGTAGGTGCCCCTAATCAGACCGTGGAGGCCCGTCTTAAGGTCTGCACAGGGCTGAGGCTGTGTAAAAACGCGAAGCACCGTAGACTCCTGATGCTGCAGCGTTGGGGGTTCGGATGTCCCGCTTCGTCGAAGGTGAAGATCGCCGCCAGGCGGCGCTGCTTCCCAGTTGCCTTGATGACTATGTGGCTGAGGACAACCCCGCGAGGGTGGTCGATGTCTTCGTGGACGAACTGGATCTGCTGGCTCTTGGCTTCGATGGCATGGCGCCGGCCTCGACGGGCCGCCCGGCCTATCATCCCCGCACGCTGCTGAAGCTCTACATCTACGGCTATCTGAACCGCGTGCAGTCGAGCCGCCGGCTGGAGCGTGAGGCTCAGCGCAATGTCGAGCTGATGTGGCTGACGGGGAAGCTGGCGCCCGACCACAAGACCATCGCCAACTTCCGAAAAGACAACGGTCCGGCGATCCAGGCGTCTTGCAGCCGGTTCGTGGTGCTGTGTCGAGAGCTGGGCCTCTTCACCCAGGCGCTCGCCGCGGTGGATGGCAGCCGCTTCAAGGCGGTGAACAACAGCGACCGCAACTTCACGCCGACCAAGCTGAAGCGTCGGATCGAGCAGGTCGAGGCCAGCATCGCCGGCTACCTGCGTGACCTGGACATCGCCGACATGCAGGAAGCTGACCCGGCGGGTGAGCGAGTGACGCGCCTCAGGGACAAGATCGAGCACCTGAAGACGCGCATGCGCGCGCTGAAGGCTATGGAAGCTGCGGTGGCGGCCTCGCCGGACGGGCAGGTCTCGCTGACGGATCCCGACGCGCGAGCCATGGCGACGTCTGCCGGAGGCAGCGGGATCATCGGCTACAACGTCCAGTCCGCCGTCGACGCCGAGCATCACCTGATCGTCGCCCACGAGGTGACGATGAGCGGCAGCGATCGCCAGCAGCTCGTTGCGATGAGCCAGAAGGCCAAGGCGGCGATGGGCGTCGAGGCCCTCGAGGTGCTGGCTGAC
>JAURWL010000219.1 GCA_030654965.1 Dehalococcoidales bacterium
ACCCCGTCCTGCTCAAGCCCAGCAGCGAGGTGGGCTCCCAGGTGATTGTCCAGGGGCGGGTGTACGGCAACTTTTCGGCCCGGGATTACTACCGGCTTAAGCCCCGGCTGGTGCGGAAGGTGATGGAGAGCTACCGACCAGGTGCGGTCGTACTGCAGTGCGGAGCGGATTCACTGTCTGGTGATCGACTAGGATGCTTCAATCTCAGTCTCAAAGGACACGGAGCGTCAGTCACACATGCGACACACAGGCTTGCGATGAATGCATTTTGTGTGTGATACTCACTCACTGTTTTCGCTGTCCTTCTCATGTGTTCTCAGTTGCGTCGAATATATGAAGACATTCAATGTGCCTCTGCTGCTCCTCGGTGGTGGTGGCTACACTGTCCGTAACGTCGCACGATGCTGGGCGTATGAGACTGGTCTCGCGCTCGATACAGCGATGGCGGATGAGTTGCCGTACAATCAGTATTACGAGTACTACGGACCGGATTTCAATCTGCACATTCAGCCGTCGAACATGGAGAACTTGAATACTCCGAATTATCTTCAGAAGCAAGAGACGTTTCTATTGCAGGCACTTAAGGATCTTCCTCATGCACCGTCTGTTCAGTATTCCTATCAGCCGCCGCGTGATGATGGTCACGAGGCTCGTGAGGAGATCGAGAAGGGCAAGCGTGAACATGAATCGATGCGTGATGTACGAACAAGTCAGATCGATGCGGATAAGTCGGTAGCAGATCGACGAGAATTCTATGCAGATGATAAGGATCAAGATGGAACGACGATGCCAGCGAAGGTGACCAATCAACTGAATGCATCCTCCTCCGCAACCGGCGCCGCAGCTGCAGCAGGCTCGGCCGCTGCCATGATCGCACCGAGCATCAATCAGGCGGCACCAGCATTTCAACCAAACACGGCACTCAACGCAGCGGGCGCACCGGGCATCAGCGCACCGCTTGCGACACCGATGGATACGCAATAACTCTTCTTCAATCGCTCGCTTTCCATTCCGCACACATCAATCGCGCTGCAATCAACACTCGCTGCATGTATTCTCAAGCGTCGTCTATGTACCATACCACAAACTAAGCGTTGCAACAACAGCTCGACGTCGCGGATCTGGATCCGGAGCTTGATCATGAGCTTGCATGCGCCTCATTCTAGACCTGCAGCGAGAGCGAAGCAAAAAGAAGATGCAGCCTCCGGTTTTAACTATCAGCGTCACCCGGAGGTGACGCGAATTGTCATTCGAAAGTCGAACGATGGAAGAGTTGCTGTGTGGAGGCTTGGTCGTCAGCGGCGCTAACTCACTGAGCTATCGCTGCGATTCGATGAGAGAGAGAGGATGTGGACGAGAGAAGAATGGCTGTGGAATCGATCGATCCCTCGTTCCTCCGCATCGCCGTTGAGAGCTACGACGGCGCCACCAGCGCCGATCGATTTGTGTGCCTCTTGCATGTGCTGCCTATCAATAGCATGCTCGTCACTCTTTTGGTTCCGTGGTTGCGACGATGCCAATGAAGTCGAGTCTGTTATTCTGTGACTCGCGGAATTTATTTAACGGCTGTCGATTCAAATTGCCCGCCCATCGTACTGTACGAGTCGACTTGCAGTCGTGTGAGTTGAGTGTGTGCCTATAACGTGCGCCGTGCATACGCTCGTGTCTGAATCCTGCGAGTGGTACTCTCGTTGTCGCACCGTGTGGAACTCGACTGCGGCCGCTCACACGTTCAGCGCACAGCTCCGCTCCGCTCTTGTCTGTCCGTTGCTCATGCTCAACTGCAGTTAGTACACTCATCGGTGTATAACATGTCGCACCACCCTCACCATGCACTGTAACTTCCTCACACATCGTCGCTCGAGTCCATCGAGTCCGTCGAACAACGCCGCTGCGAACAACGCGAGCAGCAACGCAGCCAGCGCAGCATCAACATTCGTACAACAGAAGCCGAACATGCGCCGACATGTCGGACTACCTCGACCGAAAGGGAAGCCTTCCACAGCATCCTCGTCGCTTCCGTTGCCTTCTTCTCCCGCCACGCCGAGTCCGCCTTCGAAGTTCGCTGCTTGTTCTTCTGCAACCACGAAAGTCGAACCGACCTCGACGACGACATCGACCGATTCGAATGATCAGGAGAATCGAAAACCGATGTCGCAGAATGTACCACCACCATCGCGGTTGCTATCAGTACCGATCGGTCCTCGCGGTGAAGCGATCTCTCCGTTCAAGAGTCTCGGCCTTCGATCGAGCTCTTCTCAATCTGTACCAGCGGGCAATGGCAGCAGCGCGAGAACACCGATCGTCGTCACACCAACTCCACCACCAGCTACGGTACCGGCACCGACACCACCAGCAGCGATCGTATCATCGCCATTCAAATCGCTCGACCGATCTCACATGAAATCCTCGGCTTCGGTGAAAATCGAAACGACTTCATCTGTTGCTGATGCTGCATCTGCCGCTGCGGCTGCCGCTGCCGATCTTCCGGTCGTTGCGCCCTCTCCTGCTGCGCTTGTTCTTCCTGCTGCTGCTTTGCTTCTCTCTCCTCCTGCGAAGCTGTCTCAAGAGTCTCTGATCATCCTCGGCACACCTTCACCACCGCACTCGCAACATGCGTCACAACAACACCAGCGGCAGTCGAGAGATACAAGTGAACTCGTCACACCGATGAAGACAGAACAACAGCAAGCACATATCGAGATCGCCGCAACGCCAAGTCCGTTGAAAACAGAGCCGAAGCCACCTCGCCCTCCTCCAGCTGTGCTCGATCTACCTTCCGTCGCCATCCTTCCTTTACCGATCGTTGCATCCCCGAGCATGAGTGATGACGTACTACCGGTGGAGGTTGCTGCTGCGACTTTTGATCTTGTCACCCCTGTTCGTTCATCTTTCCGCTCCGGTCGAGTCGGTCGCCACGCTCATCGCAAGCCTGTCGATCTACCGATGCCAGAACCGGAGACACCGGAGTTCTCATGCTTCTCACCATCACCGACGCCAGCAGCAGTAGCAGCAACGGCGAGAGCGATGAAGAGAGAGATGAAGACGGAGAAATCGGTGACGTCACAACCATCGCAGAAATCGACCAGTCAACGCTCGAGCCCGCCAGTACCGCTCATCTCTCCTCCTCCTCCGGTTGTCGCTGCATCTGCTCTCGTCCCTCCTAGTCCATCCGCCTTATCCGAGTCCGTGCCTTCTCCTTCGTTCGATCCTCCTGCGAAGCATCCTGCATCGATGTTGCCGATCGTCGTGGTGAGTGCCTCCTCACCCGCTCAACTCTCGATGCCACCGACACCATCACAAGCGAGGCGAGAGGTACAATATCTCAGCGAACATGAACCGGAGCTGTTTGCGAGCGCGAAAGACGAACCGAATGCACCGAAGAGTCCGAAAGCCAGAACGAAAATCGATGTTGCGATGGTGATCGATGAAGAAGAAGAACAACAACCGCACACGCCGATCAGAGAACCTCAACAGCCAGACCCGATGCTGATCTCACCTGCACCAGTAGCGGTTGCTCCTCTCACTGTATCTTCTCCATCGACTCTACCTCCTCCGAATGAACCGGATCATGATCAGGATCATTCGATGTCCATGCACGATGATTCGTCATTCATCGACGAGTTGGATGATTCGGCCACGGACTGTCCGGGATTCATCGCACCGACGATGGAAGCGCTCAGTGCGAGGATGCCACAACGAACGCGCTCGAACACAGTCAATCCGTCCGCGCTCGTAGCTTCAGCCGCCGCTGCAGCGTTCCCAGTCACTCCGTCGAGCAGCAGCTCGACCTCAGGAACGAATCATTCAATGACGACTCCTCCGCGCACACCGAGAGGAGCTGCGGCTGGACACGTGACTCCACCACGCACACCGAGCAACAACATATGTTTATCACTCCAGCCGCAGGATCCAGCCACGCCGCATGTTTCACCACTGTCGATTCGTAAGCTGTATCCTCCACCTCCAGACTTGATGCGCGCTCGAGTGTTATCAGTGTGGAAGCGCGAGATCGGTACGGATAGTGTCATCGGCTCGAATCTCGGTGATCTACTCGAATATTGGATCTACACGGCTCAGATGGAGAACAACGTACCGTATGCCGCGTATGCTGCTTTTCTCACGCAGATCTTGCGTGATAAACCGGAAGTACTCGTCGCGATGAAGATGGGCAACGTGAGTGCGAAGATTCTCTGTGAGATGTATCCACCGAGCGATATGCCGACTCCGCTACCGATTTGGGATAGCATCGATCCACCACTACCGATCGCCGTACAAGCAGCAGTCACCGCTGCGGCAGCTGCTCCGGCTTCGTTTCACAAGCCTGCAAGCCGCAAGAAATCTCCAGCCACTGCAAAATCGTCCTCCGCTGCGCCGAGTCCTGCCGCTGGATGGAAGACGACGAAAGGTCGTTCGTCTGCCGCTGCATCCGCTGCTGTTGCAACCGGTACACGAAGCATCATGGAGTTCGCATCGACATCTGGACCGAGCGTGGCGCAACAGCTGGCAGAAGAGGTGACCGCAGCTGCACATGCTCAGGCACAGCAACTAGCAGCAGCAGCGGCTGCGGCGCAACAACTCGCAGCGGCACAACTTCGCACTCCACAACGACCATCACTCGATCAAGCGTTTCAAATTCATCAGGCTCAACTAGCAGCCAGCGCACCAGCGAGAAAAGTCACACCGAAGACGCCGACACCAACTTCAGCGAGTCGACTACTGCCGGGTCCAGGAGCAACGCCGATGATAATGCAGCAACAGCAACAACCACAGCAACACTCTCGTGCGATGCAGCCCTCCTCGCCAG
>JAURWL010000224.1 GCA_030654965.1 Dehalococcoidales bacterium
CAAACGCGTCGTCGCACACGACTCAGCTGCACCACCTTTGCCCGTCGAGAACAAAGGACTATTCCTGCCTGTACAACGTACACAGCACAAGATCGCTTCGAAGGATCGTTTCGCCGCTGCACCTCCTGCTGATACGAGCGCGTTGTTCGCTTCTCTCACCGGCGCGAGATTGATGCGAGCAGAACATGCACAAGCAGACGAGGAGACCGAGATTGCAGAAGGACTCGGAAGACTTCCGGCGTACCTACCGTCGATTTCATCTGTGCTGTTGTTCAACAGTGACGAGAATCCGTACAAGCAGTACGTGACGATCAACAATTTGGAAGGAGTCGGCGGTCAAGATCGTGCACAGGAATCTGGCGGACCAAGCGCAGCACCACGATCACTCATCGATGGTCTCGAGTTGCCGACTTACGCTGGTTTCACCTTCGAATACAAGCCTCTTCTCGGTGAGTTGCCTCAATTCGATCTGCCTCAGAATCTGCCTCTCGGTAAGTTGGCCGATATCACGTTCGGAGCGGAGAGTGCACTCTCGATCGCACCGAGTATGGCCACACTTGCATTACCATCATTAGACCTACCAGCATTGACAGCTATGCCGACACGACAGCAAGTACAGAGTGCTGTACCTGCATCGACTCATTCGACCAGTACTTCTTCCTCATCGTCAATCCCTGCTGCACCTGCGACTACCTCGAGTGTACCAGCAGCACCGTCGATGTCCTCCTCTGCTGCACCGGTCGCTCCACCAATGTCTTCTCACGTGCCTCCACCTCCTGGTCCTCCTACTGCTCCTCCATCCGCTCCTGCAAATGTACCTGCAGCGGTGGCGAAACCGTCGGGAGGACGTGGTGCACTTCTCGATGCCATTCGAGATGCGAAGAACGCCAAGAAGTTGAAAGCAGTCAAACCAGGAGCAGGAGCACCGGGAGCGGGAAGACCGACGGGAGGAAAGATTGGTGCGAAAGTACCAGCACGTGCTGGTGGTGCGTCGGCGTCGAAGGAGGGTGAATCGGAAGGAGGTGATGCTGCGGCCGCACCAGCGAAGAAAGCACCTGCAGCTGATTCCGGTGACATGATGGACGCGTTACGTAATCGCTTAGCGATGCGTGCTGTAGCCATGTCTGGTAAGGTCGATCTAGAAGGCTCCGCGCAGAAACCTGTCATGGCTGCGCGTCGTCCTTCCGTTGCACCGAGACTCAATCCGGTTGCATCGTTGGTTGGACGAGGTGCACCGAAAGCACCGACGAAAGCAGCAGCGGATGCAGTAGATGAAGGAGAAGAGAAAGAAGACCCGAAGATGAGCTCAGCGGTGATGTCGGCGTACGTCGCAGCACACGCGAAGAAGCAAGAGAAGGACGAGGAATGGGATTAAAAGAGGGAATCGGAGCAATTGTTCGAGAGCGATATCAATCGCGCACCATTCAGCAGTCGCATTGCATGCACACGCGCAACTGCTTTGTATCGCAGCATCGAATTTACGTAAAGGGTAGCGATCACGCGCATACAATCAGAAGTCGTTTGTAAAAGCTTCGTTCGCGATCGTCTGTATGAAAATTCGACAACTTGCAACCATGCGGCTCGCTCACTTCCTCGCGCTCCTAGCTGCCGCTGCTGCTGCTTGTTCTTCTTGCTGTATCTGGGTGAGTGTGTCCTTTCGATCCTGCTCTGTCGTAGCTTGCGTGACGCCGTGTTTCGTATCGTAGAGCATCGTGCGTTGTTGCGAGCGCTTTCGCATCTCCTCCGTCTCCGCGCGGAGGGCATCGGCAGCATCGGCACCGTCGTCGTCGTCGTCGTCGTCGTCATCTCCATCCTCTTCATCGTCGTCATCCGCCGCGAGAATCGCTGCAGATCGTTGTGCACCTGCAGACGAAGACGATGACGAGGCTGCTGCTGCGTTCGACGATGATGCCGCAGCGAGTGTGTCCTCCTCGTCATCCTCATCGTCCGATGCTTCGAGTCCGAAATTCCTGCGCATCGCGTTGGTGACGCGTTGTCCATCTAGTGCTTTGAGGTATGGTGATACTGTGACGACATGTTCGACATAGTCTTCGTCCTGTGTGAACGGATTGCCACGAAAGTTCAAGGAGATCAGTCCTTCTGGCAATTGACACACAGAGGCATCATCAGCAGAACCGGTATCCAACACTTCGATCAGATTGTGACTCAAGTCTAAGAAGATGAGTTTATCCAGTCCTTCAAGTCCCTCGACGACTCGAATCCGATTGTCTGCGAGCATGAGGAACTGCAGATTCTTGAGACACGAGAAGCCGTGCGTGTGGGTGAGCAAGTTGCGCTGCAGGTAGAGATGAGTGAGAGACTTGGAGAAGAGATCGAAACAATCGTCGATCGAGTTGAGAGAGAGGCCGTCGAGATAGATGCGCTCGAGTTGAAACAGTTTTTTCGAACTGGAAACGGAAAGCGAAACAGCAACAACAAATCAGCAATCGGCCATTATCTCACACTGTCTTCGAATGCTTGTTCTCTCACATTAGATCTTGATTGCCAGATTCTAGTACTTCGCGTGAGAGTGTTCGCTGTCGAATCAGTTCGAGCGTCAGTGCGCGTGGACTGGATGAAATACACAAGCGAGCAGAATCGTCAGATCTCGAATGCACGTGCAGTCTCATCGCATCAACTTCGCATCCTACTTACACTGGTTCTTCTTCTTTCATCAATTCCGCCATCTGTTTTCTGAGTGTCTCCTCGTCCACGTCTTCATCGACATCGTCCTCCGGGTTGTACGGTGTGTGCAAAAGAGGATATGCAGTCTGAGTAGCGAGAGAAGTCAGACTTGCACTGGCGGCGGAGGCAGCAGAGTCGGAAGCGGAGGCAGCGGAGATATGGTCGACGCGGGCACCGGCTGCAGCTGCTGAAGCTGTTGTAGGTTGTTTGCTTTTGGAAGCAGGTTTCTTAGCAGCGACAGGCGAAGTCGGACCTAACGCACGAGCACCGGCACCAGAGGATGCAGAAGAGGAAGGCTTTGAGGAAGACATTGCGGTTGATACCGTGTCGAGTAAAGTCTGCAATTTCTCTCGTTCGTCTGCAAGCACAGTAAGTCAAGCCAATGACGACGAGCAGAAATTGAGCAACGGCTCTCAACGACTCAAGCCCGACCTCGAGGATGGTGGTCGATAGAGAGGCGAGAGCACAGTTGCAACAGTGATGGTGTGTACATAGCATCACATTGCACCGATTGCACTGATCGTCATCTCGCTCGCCGACGATTGGTACCGATGTTACTGTGTCGAGATGAACAGCAGCAATCGTGCAGATTTCATTCCTTCGAGTTCACACTGTCGATGCACTAAGTCGAATCGATATCTACTGCACGGAGGGCATACGTGCATGTATGTACGATCGTATACCGTGCTGCTCGTGTCGATGTCGTTGTGTGTTTACCGTTGTCGCTGGAGTGAACGAATGGATCCGGTGGTGAGACGACGAACAAAGACGATCGTTCAGCGTTCAGTGTTCGTGCGCTGCGAGTCAACGTGTCAGTATGTATGATGCGCATGGTGAAATTGCTACGATGCGCACTCAGTGTAGTCGAAACGCCAGCTCGATCATGAGTGCGACGATGCGAGTACCGAACCGAACGGCTCGGAAATCCATCAAGCCGACGACGATTCGATGTGGTGCAAAAGCACGCTCAAGCGTTGGAACATCGTCGTGCGAATGTATTTTATATCGTCGGGGTTGCGACTCTGCAATGGCGCTCGAGTCACGGTGATGACTTCTTGCATCGGCGGATCGCGTGCTGACCTTCTTGCGTTCCGCTTACATCAGATCTATCTATTCGACTAGACCGAGTCAACCTCATACTGCACTGCAGTCGCTCCCTCTGCAATGAGTCATCGTCCCTCATCCGCTCCTGTGCGCGGTCCTTCTTCTCCCTCCTCTGTTCCGTTCATCCATCGTGACATCTTCGCTTCACACGTACCCGGCGGACCCGACCCAGCTTCAGCAGCAGCGGCGAATGATCCATCATTCTCCACACCGAAACATCGAAAACAACAAGCAAGCGAGGCAAGCATCATTCCCAGTGCGAGTAAACTCGAACGATGGAATACGAAACTCGGGGCATATCGTCAGTCGATCGTTGAAGACACTCGCGCGGATAGAGCCGCGAGATGGCAATGATATGTGCAACGTCTCCTCACTCGATTCGTCTTCTTTCTCTCTCCACAGCTCTGCTCGGCTGGCTCGAATCTCACACCGGCATTCGTAAAGTGTATCTCGCTTCCGTTCTCCTCTTCTTCCTCCTGCTGCTCGTCTTTCGCGGTACCGGCCTCGGCATCGTGTCGATCTGTGTC
>JAURWL010000232.1 GCA_030654965.1 Dehalococcoidales bacterium
CATCATCAGCGGCCATGCCGCGCATTGACAATATCTCGTGTGTGCTGTTTCGCTCACCTCTTCTTGGATGATTTCTTCTTCGACTCCGACTTGGTCGCAGCTTCAGTCGCAGTATGATCTTCATCAGACATCGGTTCATCCTCATCAACTTCGAGCGACTTCTTCGATTCTACACACACACACACACACACACACACACACACACACACACACACACACACACACACACACACAATCGTCCGTCAGCAACAGGTTTCGCTACAACTCGAATGCTCGGATTGTTGAGACTGACTCTTCTTCGAAGATTCTTCTTTCTCTTCCGCCGTTTCATCTTCTTTCTCATCCGCTTCCATTGCATCATCTTCCTCCGCATCCTTGCTTGACGTGACTTTCTTCTTCGCTGATTTCTTGGCGGCAGACTTCTTCGGCTTAGTTTTCTCCTCCTCCTCACCTTCATCCTCTGCCAGCACCTCGGACTTTTCATCGCCTTCAACGGTCTCATCGGTAGCGGCTTTCTTCTTTCCGGATGGCTTTTTGGTCGATGTCGGCTCTGCAACAACAGATCACACCGTGAATGAGTGAGCAACGAACATGATCGCGACACGAATCTCACACTGATCGTGTTTGACTGACTCTTCACATCCGACTCTTTCGACTCCTCAACCTCCTCAGCCGGTTCGCTGCCGTTCGCATCTCCACTCTCATCCGAATCGACTATTTCCGCATCCGACTCTGATGCAGCTTCCTCATCGGACTAACGAGCCACGCAGAAACATCGCAAGTCAGCAACGATCACCGCTGTATCGACTCGATCGTCTTGCGTGTGTGAACGGACCTTATATTTCTCTTTCTTTTCTTGCTCGAGCAATTGATCGACCACTTTATTCGTCTCATCGTACGATTTCTTTTCGAGTGTACAACTTCGCTTCGGTCGATCCGACGCCGATATCGCACGCATCGGTGCGTCCTCCTAATGAATGAGAGATGATAAAAGCAGAAACAGTGAG
>JAURWL010000240.1 GCA_030654965.1 Dehalococcoidales bacterium
GGTGGTTTATTTTGCCAGTAGACACCCTCGCGGATGTGGAAAATAATTTTTCCTTTTTGGGGTATCTGCCAGCTATCCGCCAGGGAGCCGGTCTTGGTTGACATATCGCTGATGCTAGTCAGGATCCAGCCGGCTTCATCGGTGCCGGCGGGTCCCTTCGCCCAGTCACCCGTTAATAGCTCTTCGTTAGTCAGCTGTTGGGTATAAAGGACACTTGGACCGTGCCAGCCTTCATCAAAACCCCCTACGTCAGTACTCAAGGCGATGGTAGAAACCCCTCCATATTGTGGTTTTTCAGAGGGCGTTGTGTCTATTCGCCTTTCTTCTACTGGAGCCGCTGGGGTTATCGCTTTCCCTTCGATAATTACCTTTTCACCGGTTGTTGTTGTTGTTTCCGTTTTACAGGACGTCAGAATCATCGCCATCACAGTTAGCAGTGTTATGAAGACCCATAATACCTTTTTTCTCATTCCGCTCATTCCTTCATCTCTTTATCTCTTCGACTATTGAAAAAGGTTTTTTCGAATATAGCAATTTCTATCCTTACATTTTGCACCTCCCGGGACTATCTTTATTTTCATTGCAGGCTGTGTCAGGTTACAGGTCAGGTCTCTTCCGTGGTCCTCCGGAGTATCGCCCGATGCCGCCTCTCAGTCTGGGGTCCAGCAGGTCTCGCAAAGCGTCGCCGAACATATTCGCGCCGTAGACGACGATACTCAGCGCCAGACCGGGGAATATTGCCATCCAGGGCGCCTGTATCATATAGCGGCGTGCGTTGCCGCTGAGCATGCCGCCCCAGCTAGGTACTGGAGGTGGGATGCCGTAACCGAGGAAGCTGAGACTTGCCTCAGCGAGGATGGCGCCGCCCATACCCATGGTGAACGTGATAATCACAGTAGCCATGATATTGGGCAGGATATGCCTGATGAGGATGGACCAGGTAGGACAGCCGATAGCCTTGGCGGCTTCCACGTAGAGGTTCATTTTTACGGCCAGGACGGCGCTTCTCTTTAGCCTGGAGGCGCCGATGCCGCCCATTATGCCCAGGACGAGTATCACCTGGACCATGCCCGAGCCGACCAATGCCATAAAGGTCAGCATGATGAACAGGGCTGGGAAGCAGACCCAGGCATCCACGAAACGCTGGATAATCAGGTCGGTTTTGCCTCCGATGAAACCTGAGACTAGTCCGATGGTTGTGCTAATTATCATGCTGATGGTGGGGACTCCCAGACCGACAAACATAGAGACTCTGGCGCCGTAGATGATACGGCTGAGGAGGTCTCTGCCCACATTATCCGTTCCCATCCAGAAGGTAGATGACATCCCTTCCAGTTTGCCGCCGACGAATGTCTCGTTGTAGCCGTAGGGCGCTAGCCAGCCGGCGAAGATGCCGATGAAAAGCAGTAACAGAACGATGACGCCGCCTACGGTGCCCAGGGGCTTCTCCTTTACACATCTGATAGCCAGGTCTGCCAGGAAGGAGTGTCTTTTTCTTACTGCCAGGGCGCCTGTATATAAGTCTTTTGTGCCTTCAGTCATTTTCTATCTCTCCCTCTAGCGATACCGAATTCTGGGGTCTAACCAAGCGTAGGACATATCGACCAGGAAAATTAAGACCAGGACAATACTGGCCATCATCAGGTTTATGCCGGAGATGATGGGGTAGTCTCTCTGCCCGATGGCGTCAATCATAAACCGACCGATACCGGGCAGGACGAAAATCTGTTCCATGATGACCGCGCCGCCGATGAGGACGGGCACCTGGGCGCCGATAACAGTAATTACCGGTATCATGGCGTTTTTCAGGGCGTGGCGAAGAATAACCGCTCTTTCCTTGAGGCCCTTCGACCAGGCAGTTCGGATGTAATCCTGGCGGAGCACTTCCAGCATCATGGTGCGTGTCATTCTCATGGTTCCGCCGGACATATTCATGCCCATGATGATGCCCGGGATTAAAAATTGTATGAAATTACTGCCGAAGTCTTTGGTAATGGGGATGTATTCCACCGATGGCGACCAACCCCACCAGATTGAGGGGAGGACGAAGACCAGAGTTCCTATCCAGAAGCCGGGGACAGCGATAGACATGATGGCGATGCTACGTCCGATATAATCGCCCTTGGTATCCTGGCGTATTGCCGAGTAGATACCGATGGGGAAGGCGATTAACATGCTGGTAATGAGGGCGATGATGCCCAGTTCCAGAGAGATGGGAATACGGCCGACTATTTCGGTGACGATATCACGGTTTGTCCAGAGTGAGCTACCGAGGTCACCCTGGAGGACGCCGTGGAAACCGCCATCCTTTTGGGGTAACATTCCCATCCAGCGTCCGTACTGGGTATAGACTGGCACATCCAGTCCCATATTCGCTTTTAGAGTTTCCCTCAATATCTCAGTATCTGTGCCTGACTCGCCGGCATGGTCGCTGAGCATCATATCTATGATGGAGCCCGGGACGAAACGGACCATAAGAAAAACCAGGATTGTTACCAGGATGAGAGTGGGAATCATGAGGGTAACTCTCCGGATAATGTAAGAACGCATACCAGCCTCCTGCTATCTAGAATTAATATTGCTTACCGGGAAATAGTTCTATCTATCTGCTCCTTTACTGGTTCTGTTCGGAAAATCCCGGTCTCAGGCTTTTCCGTGAAACTATTTATCATTTAGAAACTGATTGATGATATAGAGCAATCCAAATAATGCGGAGTATAAACCCTGAATTATAATCGGTTGCAAATATGCTATTATTTATTGTGCTGTTTGTCAAGTGGTAAGTTGAAAAATTTTCCATCAGTATTGTTAATGCTAAGTGTACTGATTTCCAGAACCGGGGTTCGTTGGAATTCTTATGGAAATTGTGACGACGAGATAAAAAGGGGATGGCTCGGAGTTTGAACTCCGAGCCATCCCCTTGTTCCGTGTTTCTTTACTCTAGCTGACAGACTGCTTCTAACCAGTGATATTTGGCTGTCATGCTTTAAACTATTGCCAGGTACTGGCTTATTTCTTCAGTTGACTCTTTAATTTCAGGTCAAGCCATCGGTACATGGCGCAGCCAGTGCTCTGGTAGTAACCGCACGTAACTTCCCCATTGTAGTTTTTCAACCACGGCTGGTAGAAGTAAAAGGTGTGAGCGAGAGGTGGTGTGATTTCCCAGCACTGCTCGAGAATGTACGGAGTTTGCTCTTTAATCAACTTCATTGCCCCGGCTTCATCAAACGGGTACATTGTATTAAGCTGGTTGTACACTTCAACGAGTTTCGGGGCGTCGATATTACCTCCATTATTGGGATTGAGAGGTCTCCAGTCGTTCATCTTGTAAGGCGCCGAGTTGCCGCAGTAAGCAAAGATCATGTGTTTGAATGATTTAGCGTTCATCTGAGTCGTAAACACCGCATTCTCCAGTGGTTTAACATTTAATGTGACATTGATGTCCTTCCACATAGATGCAATTAATTGGAGCAAGTCTTGCTGTGTTTGGGAGGCAGAAGTGACAATTATTTCCGCCTCAAAGCCTTTTTCTTGTCCGGCTTCAGCCATGAGCTGTTTAGCCTTGGTTACATCATACTTGTACAGGTCCTGAACGTTCTGAGGTAACTGTGCTAGTGGGGTGAACATACCTCCAAGTTCCGGTTGAGGCATTACCGGGAAAGTGAAATCGGTGGCATTACCACCATAGAATACGTCTTTTATTTTCTGGCGGTCGAGAGCCAGGGAAAGCGCATACCGCACTTTGATGTCATCCCAGGCAAACCCTTTCCCCAATGCCATCTTTATACTGTAGCTGTAAGACGGAAGATAACTACCCGATTTTAGTTCGGGGTTAGTCTTGCGTAATGCCTCCGCAACATCCCAGGCGATACCCACGTAATTGTCAATCTTGCCTGTTTTCAGAGCGGCGATGCGCATAGACTCATCCGGTATCACCAGGTTTAAGATTTTGTCCACATAGGGCAACTTGTTCCCGGGGATGAGAGGGTCGGTCATCCAGTAATCAGGATTCTTCACCATTGAGAAAGAGCTATTAGGAACGTAGTCCGTTATCATGAACGCGCCTGTACCGTTGGAGGATTTAAAATCCTTGAAGTTGCCCCCGGCTGGCACGCCATCACGCGGAAATATGTTAATGTAGCCTATACAAACGATAAATAGCGGTCCCAGTTTTCCGGGATTACACTTTATTTCAACTGTCCACTGGTCGGTGGCTTTTAAAAAGGTCGGGGCATCAGCCCCCCGGTACGTGAGATTCAGGTAAGACCCGGGTGTTTCAAAACATCGCTTTAAGGAGAACTCGACATCATAGGCGTCAAGTTCCCGGCCGTTTACCGGCGGTTTGTTCTGGAAATGAATCCCTTTACGGATACGGATGATTAATGTTTGGTCATCCGGTTTCTCCCAGCTTTCCGCAATACGCATTTGGGAGAATTTCATGAAGGTAACGCCCAGGATTGTCCAGGTCACGTCGCCGGTACCGGCTGGTCCTTTTGCCCAGTCTCCAGCCATAAGGGGTTCGTTGGTACTGTTCACGGTACTGAGCAAATAGGGGTAGGTGTAAGCATTGTCGAAGCCCTGGACATCGGCTGACGCAGCGGTATAATACGTTCCACCGTATTGTGGCTTTTCAATCATTCTGCCTAATGAGTCCTTCACCATCTCTGCCCCGGGTGTGGTGGTTGTTGTGGTGGTTCCTGGTGTTGTTGTGGTGGTAGTGGTGGAAGTTACCGTGGTGGACGTGGATGTTGTGGTTTCAGATGTGCCACAGGATGCCAGTAGCATGGCTGAAATTAATAACAGACTGAATAGCAACCATCCGACTTTATTTTTCATTTGTCCTCCTTCTTCTTTCTTTATTGTCTCCGGATGGAGAAGTGTATTCACATATTTTACCTCCAGAATTTATTATTTTCCGCGGGCCAACTGCTTTGGCATTCTTTTTCTTGTTCTAGAGTATCGTCCCAGCCCGCCTCTTAACCTGGGGTCGAGCAGGTCTCTAAGCGCATCTCCAAGCATGTTTATTCCGTAGACCACGAGTGTCAGGGCAAGTCCGGGCCAGAGAGCCAGCCACGGGGCGGTCATCATGTAAGTTCGCCCGCTCGTGCTGAGCATACCCCCCCAGCTGGGCATCGGTGGAGGAATACCGAAGCCGAGAAAACTAATGCTGGCTTCCGCGATAATCGCACCACCCATACCCGTGGTAAACATGATGATCATAGGAGCCGTAATATTGGGTAAGATATGCCTCGCAAGTATCGTACTTGTCGGGCAACCAATAGACCTGGCGGCTTCAACATAGACATTCTCTTTGATGTTGATAACTGTGCTCCTGACAACTCTCGACCCGGAAATACCACCCGAAACGCCGAGCACCAGTATTACCTGTATTAAGCCCGGTCCGAGAATAGCCATGATAGTCAGTATTAAGAATAATCCTGGAAAACACATCCAAGCATCAACGAACCTCTGCGCCACTAAATCGACTTTTCCACCCAGGAATCCGGTAAGTGTGCCAATGGTCGTGGAAATGCATACCGCAAGGGTACTGGTGGCTAGGCTGACAATCATAGAGATACGAGCGCCGTAGATGATACGGCTGAGCACATCTCGCCCAATCTGGTCTGCCCCCAGAATAGTTTTACCTGATGGTGGACTCAATCTGTCTGCTACGTAAGTCTCATTGTATCCGTAAGGCGCAAGCCAATTGGCAAAAATGCCAGCCAGAAGCAATATGATAACAATGACGCCGCCAACCGTACCAAGTGGTTTCTCTTTGAAAAGTCTATAGAACAAATCAAATATGAAGGAGCGTCTCTTTCGCGCTGATAGTGCTCCGGCATTGATACTATTTGCACTCTCTGCCATTCTTCAGTTCCCCTCTTCTATCGGTACTTGATTCTGGGATCCAGCAGGCTATAAGTCAGGTCCACGGTTAGATTGACACACAATATTACGCTAGCCATACAAAGGTTGATACCGGAAATAATGGGATAATCCCTTGCGTTCAGTGCTTCGACCATAAAACGGCCCATTCCCGGCAGGTTGAATATTTGCTCCATGATAACCGAACCCCCCAGTAAGACGGGAATCTGCATTCCGACGATGGTAACTACCGGGATTAACGCGTTTCTCAGAGCGTGCCTGATAACGACCATTCTTTCCCTGAGTCCCTTCGACCAGGCAGTCCGGATATAGTCCTGCCTGAGCACTTCCAGCATCATGGTGCGCGTCATTCTCATCGATGTGCCGGACATGACCATGCCCATGATGACTCCCGGAATAATAAATTGTAGCAGATTAGCCCCCAGATTCTCTGTAATAGGCATGTATTGCACCTGTGGCGACCACCCCCACCAGCCGGCAGGAAAGACCACAACCATAGTTGCCAACCAGAAGCTGGGAACAGCAATAAAGAGGATAGCAACGCTACGTCCTACATAGTCGCCTATTGTATCCTGCCGTATTGCCGAGTAAATACCTATCGGCAAGGATATACATAATCCGGTAAGAATAGCCAGGAAACCGAGTTCCAGGGAAATTGGAATCTTTCTGAGTATATCGGGGACTATGTCACGCTTTTGCCACAGGGATGTACCAAGGTCGCCTTGTACAGCTTTTCCCAGCCAGTTAAAGTACTGGATATACATGGGTTTATCCAGGCCCAGCATTTCTTCAACCTGGGCGCGGCTTATTGATTCTCCTCCTGCGGCTGATAATTGAGCACTCATAATATCAACAACTGACCCAGGGACAAACCGCACTGAAAAAAAGACGATAAGAGTCACCAGGAAGAGAGTAGGGATGAGTAGGACTACTCTCCGCATAATGTAGGACCGCATATCAGCCTCCTGCTCTCTAGAATTTGCACCACCTATGGAAAAACTGTTCTACCTGTCTATCTGCCCATAAACTTATTGGTTATATCAGAGAAATCCTTGGTTTACATTTTACCTCATTTTCGCCTGATAGGAAACTATGACCGCAATTTGTTTCGCAGTTCCATCATTTGACGCAAAGTCACTCCCATAACTGATTTATTGTACAGTGAAATCCGATTAAATATTAAAACCACGACTCTAATTTACACCGCATACCAATAGCACTTGCGGAGTATAAATCCCGAATGATTATCGGCTGCGAATATGCTATAATTTTTTTCCAATTTTGTCAAGTAGAAAAGGAGCTATTTTACCGCAAATTTGTAAATTATTATTCACCATTGATTTATTGAACTACTCATAATAGCGTATTTAGCTCATCCAATACGCATTTACATAATATAGGTATTAGCTATATACTCGTATACGACAATTATAATAAGTATGATTCACTATTGCAAATATTTATAGTCATGCTATCAATCAAGAGCCGATATGGTGCGCTTGACCGATAATGGCTCTGTCCTCTATACTTCTCAAAGAACGGGGTGTAGCGCAGTTGGTTTAGCGCGCAGCGTTTGGGACGCTGAGGTCGGAGGTTCAAATCCTCTCACCCCGATTTTTCAATGACGTGGTTCTACAGGTAATTCCTGGTATGATGATTGGTGCTGTCAATTTACACTGGCGGAGTTTCTAAAAACCAGAACGCTTACTTTACCGGCGAAAAAATGGAATAGTTAGACATAATGCAGGAAAAGCAGAAAATCCGGCATGTTGTGGTGATGGGCATCGGCAACCTGCTCCTCAAGGATGATGGAGTGGGGATACACGCACTTCAGAAATTGCAAGAAACAAGCTCCTTTCCTGGCGATATTAATGTAGAATTGATTGACTGTGGCACCGCGCCGGATATCTCTATTTTTTTGGATAGCTCTGTTGATAAACTCATCATCATTGATGCCGTACAGGCGCATGGCAAACCGGGCGCAATTTACTATTTCACTCCGGATGTGCTTGAAAGCGAGAGTCAGGACATTGTATCCGCGCACGATTTGAGTTTGAGAGAGAGCCTCGCGATGATGCGACTGGTTGGGACTCTTCCCAGGGAAACGGTTATTATCGGGGTGGAACCGGGAGAGATAGGTTGGGGTGTCACCCTGACTCCTGAAGTTGAAGCTAAACTCGTAGAATTAGTCACTATCATTCTTAGAGAAATCACTCTTTAGTTTTCCCCCATGGTCAGTCCATCCACCCTAAACTCAACACCGCCAGTCCCACCATAAAGAATGTTCTCATTGATGAAATCATCCCCGGCGTGCATATCAACCTGAGATATCATGCCACCATTATGGCGGGCGCTGGCGAGCCGGTTATCAAGGTGATGGACACTACACGTGAGAAAAAGGATGGCTATGTCCTGATTGCAGAGGGTGCTTTCCCCACCAAAAAGGAGGCGGTGTATAGCTCCATCGGGGAGCACAACGGTCAACCGGTAAGATTGGAAGACCGGCTAGCAGAACTAGCGAAGTTGTTTAGTGTGTATTAGACACAACCAAATTGTATTATTTTATTTTTATCAGTTGCCCCGAGGCATATCTTTGTTAGCTAAGAGGCGAACAGCTTCTAAAAATCGGGAATCAGTTATTTCTTCTCAAACAGGAATTCGGGAGATGTTCCGAATGACCCACCATAGTTTCCGATAGATTGAATATCTCTCCAATAGCAAACCGAAACAGGTAATTTGTAATTGACTAAATCACTGGCTCTCTGAACCAATTACTTCGTGACAATAATCCTCGAGCAGTACAACATGCTATGGACACCGCACAACAACCTATTGACTCTTTTTGTCACTAGTAGTATCATCTGCTTACTGTAGTCCATTCAGGCGTTCCTTTTTAGATATTGATGATTACTGTGAAAACCGATTTTATCGCCAGTGCACATTCAAAGAGTTGAAAAAATATTGCCGAAAATAAGGCTTCAAGTTCAACCAGTTTAATTATTACAGAAGGAGGCAAGTTAATGGCAGAACCAGCAAAAATCCTGCTTGTTGATGACGACCGGGTCTTTGTAGAAGTAACCAAGACCGTACTCGAAAGCAAATACAGAGTGGTGACTGCTTATGACGGTGATGAAGGTCTCTTGAAAGCGCGCAAAGAGAAACCCGACCTTATCCTTCTAGACATCATCATGCCTACCAGGGATGGATTCGATGTCTGCAAACAGCTCAAGGAAGACTCGAACCTGGCAAAAATCCCCGTCATTATGCTAACCAGTTTTGCGCAACATCGGGGCGAAACCAATATCCCGGTGAGCGCTGGATTTGAGTTGGAAGCGGAAGGATATATCGACAAACCGGTAAGTCCAGATGCGTTATTGAAACAAGTGGGAGCAATGCTAAAGAAAAAATAAACCAACCCGGTACAATACTGTCCTGGTCACATTTTTATATTGATATAAGTACGGCTAATTATTGATTTTAGCAATGTTCCCGGTAGAATAAACACGGGAGGCTTTCGCATGGATAGTGGTGAGGTCATTGTCACGATTCGTCTGATTGAAAGCACGGATTTTGAAGCTGTTTTAAGTTTGTCCGGTAACGTAATATCTCGTGATGAAATCACATCCTCAAATTCGGGTGAGCCTGTAAGTTTCTGTTTCGTGGCGGAAGCGGAGAGTAAGGTGGTAGGGTTTAACCTGGCGCACTGTCTCTACGTTGGTATTCCACTGTATAAAATATGTGTTATCCAGGGTATTGTTGTAGATGATAAATATCGGCGGCTTGGTATCGGAGAGAAACTGGTAGAGGCTGTATATAAGCAGTGTGCGGATTGTGGCATTAATACCGTCCGTGCACTTGTCGAAGAGAGCGATGTACGTTTACAACAGTTTATTGAGTATGTTGGCTTCCAACGTAGTAGTGTCTCCAATTATGATAGACCTGTCTTCTGTAAAACAGCTGGGTTTTAAATGCATATTCGAATAAACAGCGAATAGATTTATAAAGAAAATAAGGGGGAAAAACATGCGTATTTCTGACAAAATTAAACAGCAGGGTTTTGTTACGACCTGTGAAATTGACTCCCCCAAGGGGATTGGAATCGAGGAGTTTCTGGACAAGGTAGACACGGTTAAAAACTATGTAGATGCCATCACTGCCGGTGATAACCAGCGAGCAGTAATGCGTGCCGCGCCCCTCGCCATCTGTCATATTCTCAAAGAGAGAAATGTGGAACCCATTATGGAGCTTTCCGCCCTTTATCGTAACCGTCTTGCCTTACAATCGGACCTGCTGGGTGCGGGAATTATGGGCATTGAAAATATTCTTCTGCACGACGGTTGGGACCCAACCATCGGCGACCATATCGAAGCGAAGCTTGTTCACGACCTCGATTGCTGTGCATTGGTGAAAGCCGCTACCAGCCTGAGCAGAGGCGGCGACCTGAGCGGGCACCCTCTGAACGAAGCGCCTGACTTCTGTGTGGGTATATTAGTAAATATCAGTCAGGAATTCGACAGTGACCAAGTCAGTCAGCTAGAGGATAAAGTCGCGGCGGGAGCGCAGTTTGTTGTAACTCAACCTTTGTATGATTCCGTAGTGCTAGAGGGATTCCTGAAAGCAATAAAAGGTATAAACATACCTATCATTGTAGGGCACATGATGATAAAATCGGCAAGCATGGCGCGGTTTGTCAATAGTAACCTTCCCGGTGTGACCGTGCCGGAAAGGATTATCAGGGAACTAGAAAAGTCACCTCGCGAACAGGTAGCGGAGAAAAGCCTTCAAATTTCAGTCAATCTTCTCAAAGAACTTAAACCTCTTTGTCAGGGATTCCATTTTGTTCCAGCAGGTTGGGAGAGATATGTGGGCAATCTGGTGCAGGAAGTGGTAGAAAAGACTACCATAAACCACTAAAACCAGTAGTTCACCCTGAATTATTCTGACCGGTTTTAGACAGATTGCCAAAGGGCTGCTTTATCCTGGTTGAATCCGAACACGGATTTAAAAAAGCGATAATAGAGACCCTGCTAAGATATTAACCCCGCGGTTTTTAGGATTTCCGGCACTTTCTTTTCCCAGCCAATCGCCATCAGATGTACGCCCTGACAGATGTTTTTTAAATCTTTTATCAGGTTAGCGGCAATTTCTATTCCCGCTTTAACCTTGTTTTCAGCCTCAGCCATTTTGGTGATAAATTGTTCGGGAACAAATACACCAGCTACGTTCTTGTTCATAAATCGTGCCATACCGGCTGATTTTAAAGGTATTACCCCAGCCAGAACAGGTACTTTAAAATGCTCTACCCTCTTCATGAATTTGGCGAAGGTAACCGGGTCGTACACAGCTTGAGTTTGAAAAAACCTAGCCCCAGCTTCAATTTTCTTTTGCATTTTGATTATCTGCAGCTCATAAGCGGCTTCAGTATCTGCTCCCGGATTCACCACTGCCCCGGCGAAGAAATTAGTCTTTCCTTTCAATTCGTTACCAGCAATATCATAACCTTCATTAAGTCTTTTAATTGCCCAGAGGAGCTGAACTGAATCCAGGTCATAAACTGGCTTCGCCTGACGGTGGTCGCCAAGCGAAGGTAAATCCCCGGTAAGAGCCAGGCAATTTTCGATGCCTAGCACATGTGCGCTGAGCAAATCCGATTGTAATGCGATGCGATTTCTATCCCGGCAGGTCATTTGAAAAATTGGTTCCATTCCCCAATCTTTCAGCAGGTGACAGGTCGCCATCGAGCCCAATCTCATTACGGAACTCTGCTGGTCAGTGACATTAAGGGCATCCACTTTGCCGCGTAAGACACTGGCTATTTCCTCAAGCTCGGTGGTCGATGTGCCTTTCAGCGGGCCGGCTTCTGCCGTGACCACAAACTTGCCTGATTGCAGAGCTTCCTGGAATTTGCTACTTCCCATGTTTCTCCTCCACTCCCACTTTCAAATAGGCTTCATTGACCATCTGAGCCGGATGAGCCTGAGTGCTATAATCTTTTGGCATGAACATTTTAAAAATATTTTCCAGCCTGTTTTGTTTCTTTAAACGGTTATATATCAAGACCCAGGCACAGTCTTTTTCATTGCTTGCCTCGCATTTACCACCCTTACTGCCACCGCATGGACCATTAACCAGACTCTTTGCGCACATGGTAATAGGACAAATACCGCCATAGTCAGCTAACACGCAGTTTCCGCAAGCGCGGCAGCGTTCAACCCAAACACCTTCTTCCTGAGTTATGCCAATGAAGCGGGTGTTCAATGCTGGAATTACACGCATAGGTGCTAGCATCTCTGCCACCAGTTGTACCCCGGCACCGCACGCCATGGACAAGACCGCATCATATTTCCTGGCTGTCTCCAGTATAGGTCCGATAAACTCCTGATCGCACTGACGCTGGATGGTCGCTTCTCCAATTCTCACATCCCTGCCATCCAACCGGTTCTTTATCCTCAATTCTGACGCAAGTAAACCCACTTCCTTCTCGCCGCCAGCCATGCACACACTGACACAGGTCCCACAGCCTAACACAAGCAAGCTTTCGAACTCCTTAATGCTCTCTTTTATCTGGTCGAATGATTTTCTTTCGGCAGTAATCATGCCATCTTCACCTCCGCCTTCTTTTTAAGAGGGTTTAGACCAAGACGCTTTGCTCTCCCCGTCATTTCATCACACGCTCTGGCAAATAGCACCGCATCGGATGCGCCAATATTGAACATCTCTACTCGTTCACCCTCGATCCCCACCTCGGCAAGGAGTTTTTTAGCCTGGTTGACCCTTTTTTTTGCTCTCAGATTTCCTTCCAGGAAATGGCAATTGCCTTCCTCTCAACCGGCAACGAAGACAGCATCAGCACCATCCTCGAAGGCTTTTAATAGGTGAAGAGTATCCAGCTTACCTGTACACATTAATTTAATAATGCGGACATTTGGGGAATACTCCAGACGCATGGAGCCAGCCAGGTCAGCG
Organism: Dehalococcoidales bacterium; assembly: GCA_030654965.1. Lineage (GTDB taxonomy): Bacteria > Chloroflexota > Dehalococcoidia > Dehalococcoidales > Fen-1064 > JAURWL01. The sequence goes on from JAURWL010000240.1 coordinate 12,853, forward strand.
GCTGAATACGCGCAATAGTGACAACAGAAAGCAATGACCTTGGGTTCAATCGCATCTCCCATTATTGACTCCTTTCCGGGTTAGGTCTGGCAAAGAACAGCAGTCTTAGCCATCACCTGGTCGTCAGTATAATGTTGTAGATTAATTGCTCTACGCGGGCAGGCACTGGCACAGATACCACAGCCCTGGCATGCCGCTGCTTCTATGAAAGCCACACCTTCTTCGTTTATCCGCGGTACGCCAAATGGACACGAGCGCACGCAAGTCAGGCAGGCAGCGCATTGCTCCGCGTTTACCACGGAAACCACCCCACCCACCATGAGAAAGGGCTGGGAAAGGACTGTTAGCGCCCGAGACGCGGCTCCCCGGGACTGGGTTAAGGACTCTGCGATATTCTTGGGTGCGTGAGCTAGACCACAGAGGTACATGCCTTCGTTTATGAAATCCAGAGGTCGCAGTTTCATATGGGCTTCCATATAGAACTTGTCTTGAGTTAAAGGCAGTTTTAATTTGCTGGCGAATTCTTCAGCATCTGGTTGTGGGCGTATGGCGACGCTCAAAACGACCAGGTCCGGCTCAAGAACAATCTCTCTATCGAGGATCTTGTCCAGAACCCGGACACTCATATGCCCATTTGCCTGTGCGACTTCAGGTTTCTTTTCAGCGCGATAGTGGATAAATGTTATCCCTTTGTTTCGCGCTTCCTGGTACTGCAGCTCATGCATACCGTAACTGCGGACATCTCGGTAGAGAATGCTAACCTCTGTGTCCGGATTGATCTCCTTCAACTTGATAGCATTTTTGATTGCCTGGTTGCAGCAAACCCGGCTACAATACATGTGTTCTTCTTCACGCGAGCCAACACACTGAATCATCACCACGGATTTCAATCCCGTGATATCCTTGCCACTCTTATTCAATAGCTCCTCCAGTTCACGCTGGGTAAGCACCTTCTCTGATTTACTATAGAGATATTCATCAGGCTTGTATTCGACTCCACCAGTAGCAACGATTACCACACCGTGCTCTATCCTCTGTTTATTCCCTCCAGAAGTGGTGATTTCCGTCGTGTAGTTGCCCAAGTAGCCGGTGAAGTTATCGATTTCAGCACCAAGGTATACCGTAATGAGTGGCTCTGACTCTATCTGACTAAGCAGTGAGGAAAGCAACTCCTGAGGGTTGGAGCCGTCTTCAGTGAAAAAGATGTGTCTCAGATTGCCGCCTAATTGTATATCTCGTTCCACTAGCACCGTTTCAAATCCCTGCCTGGCAATTGCTAGAGCCGCCGTCATGCCAGCCAGCCCGCCTCCGATGACTAAGGCTCTACGTTTGATTTCGGCTCTTGATTGATGCAGGGGTAGTAGTGTGACTGCACGCGCAACTGCCATCCGCAGTAGGTCCTTGGCTTTTTCCGTAGCTGCCGGCATATGGGTAGCATGTACCCAGGAGCACTGGTCTCTGATATTCGCCATGTCAAAAAGGTATTTGTTCAAGCCAGCTTCCCGGATGGTGTCCTGGAACAAGGGTTCGTGGGTACGTGGGCTACAGGAAGCCACAACCACCCTGTTCAGTCTATTGTCTTGAATAGCTTTGATTATCTTATTTTGCGTATCGGTGGAGCAGGTATAGAGATTTTCCTCCGCATGAATGACATACGGGAGTGTTTTCGCATATTCCGCTACGCTGGGAACATCCACCACACGGGCGATGTTTGTGCCGCAACGGCAAACAAAAACGCCAACCCGCGGTTCCTGACTAACTAAGTCCAGTTCAGGAGGATATACCTTTTCGGTGACCATTGTACCCCGTGCTTCGGTGATTGACTGGGACGCAAGTAACGCCGCGCCGCTGGCGCTCATCACGGATTCCGGTATATCCATAGGAGCTTCAAAAGCGCCGGCAACATAGATACCAGGACGTGTCGTGATATTTGGCTGAAGCTCGCTGGTGGCGCAGAAGCCAAATCCATCGGTCTTGATATTCAGCTTTTCCGCCAGGTCTTTGCTACTGGCAGAAGGCACCATTCCCACGGAAAGGACTACCATCTGGAACTCTTCCTGCACCTTCTTGCCATCTTCGCCCGTATACTCCAGTAAAAGGTTGTGACTCTGCTGCTTCTCCTTTACCGTCGACGGGATACTGTTGATATAACGGACCCCGAACTTACTTTTGGCTGACTCGTAATACCTTTCAAAGCCTTTTCCGTACGCCCTGATGTCATTATAGAAAATGGTTGGTTCGATAGTGCTCTCATGCTCCCTGGCAATAATTGCCTCTTTAGTTGCATACATACAACAGACAGAGGAGCAATAATCTCGACCGCAGTTCTTGTCTCTGGAACCGACACATTGGATCCAGGCTATCTTCACTGGATGTTTGCCATCGGAAAGACGCTGCACCTGTCCCTGGAAAGGGCCGGAGGCAGACAGGATACGCTCGAACTCAAGGCTGGTCACCACGTTGGACATCCGACCATACCCGTATTCGCCTTTGAGTGAAGCATCAAATGGGTCGAAGCCCGGTGCCAAGATGAGAGAGCCAACGGCAATCTCGACCTCCTCATCTTTCATGGTGTGGTCAACTGCTTTTGCCTGGCAGACGGATACACATTGAAGGCACTCGGAGCAGAGACCACAATCGAGGCAGCGTTCCGCCTCAGTCTTTGCTTCTTCTTCCGTATAGCCCAGGTTCATCTCGTCAAAGGTTGAAACCCTCTGCTCCAATGATATGGTGCGCTGATGTACCCGCTTCTTTTTATCGTGTTTTCCTTCGGGAACAGATGCAGGCTCTTCCTTTGGCTTTTCGCGTCCCTGTTTCATGTCCAATCCGATCAGATAGCGCTCGATGGAAATAGCCGCCTCATGACCGTGCTTGATAGCTTCCACAGCAGATTTGGGACCGGTAACCCCATCACCCCCAGCGAAGATACCCGGCTCATCTGTAGCGAGCGTCACCGGGTCAACGATGAACCAACCACTACGGCTGGTTTTTATCATGGTGTCAGCGGGTAACAGTGAGAGGTCAGTGGCTTGCCCGATAGCGACGATAACGGTATCGCAACCAATCTTCGTTGTCGTTGAGGTATCATAGGTCGGATTAAATCTCCCCTCGGTGTCAAAAACGGAGGTGCATTTGTTGAATACTATGCCGATTATTTTGCTATCTTTAGCAACAATCTCTTTCGGTCCCCACGAATTTTTGATATGGACGCCTTCTTCTTCGGCTTCTTCTATTTCCCAGAGGTGAGACGGCATCTCTTTTCGAGATTCAAGACAGACAGCGGTAACTTCTAGGGCACCAAGACGCCGGGCAGTTCTGGCAACATCCATAGCGACATTGCCGCCACCAATAACCACAACTCTCTTCCCAAGTTTGACCTCTTTGCCTTGATTGGCGTCTCTCAAGAAATCAAGCGCCAGGAGCACATCAGGCGATTCAATCCCTGGAATAGACAGGCTACGACTTTTCTGCGCCCCGATAGCCAGATAGACTGCCTGATAGCCTTGCGCTTTCAGGTCTGCCAGGGATGGCTTGCCATTTATCGGGGTATTGAGCCTCAGGTCAATACCCAAATCAATAATATCTTTGATGTCAGCCGCTAGCACTTCCTTGGGTAAACGGTATTTGGGTATGGCAGAAAATAGTTGACCGCCCGGTTCAGAGGAAGCTTCGAAAATAGTGACTGGATAACCCCGTTTGACGAGGTCGTGAGCACAGGCAAGCCCGGAGGGTCCCGAACCCACTACGGCTACTTTGGGCTTGGATGGGTCTATCACGGGTTTTACTTCCAGAGGAAGGGAGCCATCTTGCCTCTTTTTTCGGACAATGTCAGCGACAAAACTCTTAAGTGGAGCGATCCCCAGTGGTTCATCTATTTCCCCGCGGTTACATTCCTGTTCACAGGGATGATGACAAATTCTACCCAAAACTGATGGCAAAGGTATCCATTGTTTGATATGGTTCACGGCTTCAAGATATTTACCTTGTGATATGAGCGCTATATACCCCTGCCCGTTACAACCGGCCGGGCATGTAAGTTTGCAGGGTGGTCTGGCTCCTTTGCTGATTGCCATGGCACCGGGTATGGCTTGAGGGTACCTTTTGTAGACGGCTTTGCGTGTGTTCAGCATTTCTTCAAATTCATTCTTCAATTCCACAGGGCAAGCTTCAACGCAGTCTCCACAACCGCTGCATTTCGTGATGTCAATATATCGAGATTTCTTTAGTATTTTAACTTTAAAGTCACCCTCTTCTCCTTCCAGGGACTCCACGGTGGCGTTGGTAATGAGTTCAATATTGCGGTGTTTGGCCACTTCAATGAGTTTGGGTGATATCATGCACATGGAGCAGTCATTGGTGGGGAAAGTTTTATCAAGCTGGGACATCCTGCCCCCGATTGCTGTGGTCTCCTCAATCAGATAGACTTTAAATCCGGAGTTGGCAAGGTCTAAGGCGGATTGCATACCGCAGATGCCACCCCCGACCACCATGACTGCACCAACTTTTCTCTTCGTCTTTTCGCTCATGCTTATTCCCTTTAGAGAAGCCCTTTTTGCTTGAGCAAGGCCTTCGTATCCGTCAAATGCCGGTTTAGCCATTTTCCAGTTGATGGTTCACCAAAAGCTAGTCCCATGAGTTCGGTAAAGTAAAAGATGGGGATGCTGTATTTCCCGCCATTATCTCGTGAGATTTCTTTCTGTCTGGTATCTAGATTCGACTGGCACATAGGACATCCGACAATAATACAGTCCGCTCCAGCTTCTTCCGCCATATCTAAGAGCTTCTTTATAAGATTCCTGGCGATTTCAGGGTGAGTGAGAATCAGATTCCCGCCACAGCAATCAGTCTTGTATGACCAATTTTTCACACTGGCTCCTAGAATTGTCATAAGCTCATCCATGTCTTGTGGGTCTTCCGGATTTTTTGCGCCCGTAATCTTCGGAGGTCTGGTGACCAAACAGCCATAGTAACAGACCGCATTCAGCCCATACAGAGGTTTTTTGACCCTGGCAGTTAGCACTTTTTCCGAAATTGCCTCCCGGAAGAAGGTAGTGCTGTGTTTAATGTTGAAGCCGCCCTGATATTTATAGGAAATTCCCTCTATCTGATTTCCGGCTTTCAGTTCCTTTTCAGCCGTTTTCAACCTCAGGAAGCACGCAGCGCAGGGTACGAGCAGGTCCTTACCTATCTTGTCGGCGATAACTACGTTCCTAGCCGCGAGAGCTACCCCCAACTTATCACTGGTAACATGTCCCGATGATGCGCCACAGCACGTCCAATCATGAAGCTCTTCGAGCTCAATCCCTAATATTTTCGCAACGCTTTCAAGAGACTCCTTGTATTCCCGGGCCGTGCCATCGAGAGAACAGCCGGGGTAATAAGAAATCTTCATGTCTTCTGCCGCCTTTCTGACTGCCGGAACATGGCTTTTACCTGGCGACCAGCTAACAGGCGACTGGGGAAAAGCTTAATTTTGCCTTTACGCATCATTTCCACACCCATGTTCGCTTGCTTTGCGAGACCCGTCATACCCTCGCTTTTTAGCGCAAAGATGACAGCCATCGTCATCTCGTGCAATCTCCCGTACCACCTGACGCTCGTGAGAAATGCAGAATGAAAAAGCGGCACATTCTTCTGTGAATCCTTTACGCCTTGACTGCGGGACAACTGACGGAGAATATCCATCACATGAGCGATATCGATGTCATTGGGACAGCGGGTGGTGCAGGTTTCGCATGAGGCACAGACCCAGATTGTATCGCTCTGCAGGACTTCATCCTTCAATCCGAGATGAATGGAGCGTATAAGCTTATGAGGAGCAATGTCCATGGCTATAGTGACAGGACAACCGTTGGTGCATTTTTCACATTGAAAACAGGCTGAGATTGTCTCTCCGCTCAAGGCTTCTACCTGTTTTCGAAATATGGAATTGGGTGCAACGGTTTGAGCTAATCCACCCACTTGCATTATTTAATACTCACCAGTTTTTTATCAAGAATCAGCAGTCGATTGAAATAGGACATTGCATGAGTTCTGTGATATACCATAACGGCAACGGCTATTGAAGGTGCTATAAGGAATTCGAGTTTGCTGGCACTCTTCTAATACACCACTCATCTTTCCCCGTTTCTGCGCATGCAGATGTTAGGGTGGAACATATTGGGTAAAGTTCTTGCACATTCTCTTGAAAAACCCTTATTGCGGTAAAAGACTAGTGGCAATATATCACAGGTTTTACACAATAGCAAGTCCTACACGATATTCCTCTATGAATATTATACAGGAATTAAGTAGGCGATGCATCTTACGAAGACCAGTTGCAACTATTGACCTGCATCTTCTTCCGTAACACCAAGCAACTGCACATAAGCCTCGCAGCTTTTCTCTCCTTATTCTTTCTTTAGTTCCCCCTCTGTCGGGAAGAGGAGGGGAAATCTTTTTTAAGTAATGTTTTGTGTTGCTAACCAAGCGCCCAGCTTGCGCCACACTTAAAATCGTCAAACTTGACGTTGGCACTTGAATGCCGTAAATTTGGTGATAAAGATGGATACTTAGAGAAAACAAGGAGTGCTCATGGTTGGTAAATATGGGTATGCTGGCAGAATTTTAAGGGTGGATTTGTCATCGGGGAGGACAACCGCTGTTCCCACCATGGATTATGCGGATAGATTTCTGGGAGGGAGAGGCATCGCGGCAAAAATCTACTGGGATGAGGTCGCACCGGAAGTCAAAGCCCTGGAACCGGATAACCGATTGATATTTATCACGGGACCTTTAGCCGGGGTTTCCCCGGGGGTAGGGGCAGTCCGATGGCTGGTGTGTGGCAAGTCTCCAGTCACCACGCCCGAACAGTTCAGTTACTGTAATTTGGGTGGAAGTTGGGGGACCGAGCTCAAATTTGCCGGCTATGACGGAGTTGTCGTTCACGGGAAATCAGACAAGCCGATATATATTTTCATCGAAGATGGCACGGTTGAGATAAGAGACGCTTCAGACCTGTGGGGCAAGAGCACTCTCGAAACCAGGGAGATTTTAAAACGGCAATTGGGTAACCAGACCAGAGTGGTGGCTACCGGTCCCGCGGGGGAACATATGGCTACGATTGCCACCATTCTAGCTGACAATGATGCCTCCGGGTCGAGCGGTTTTGGCGCTGTAATGGGTTCAAAAAACCTCAAGGCGATTGCCGTGAGGGGAAGTGGGAAAATAGCCACCGCCGGGCGGGAAAAACTTACCGAACTCACCCGAAACATCCGCCAAATGCGCCGAACGACGCCATCTGAATCGCTCTGGGGTAGAAGTGTGACTCCGGAAAAGAAGAAGCTGGATATCTGCCGTGGCTGTAGTCTCGGTTGCGAAAGGCTGGTATATGAATCCAGAGACGGCAGGAAAGGGAAATTCATTTGCGGGCAAGTGGGATTTTACTCGGGGAGAGCCCAGCGATATTATGGCGAAAATGATTGGCAGGAGGTTCCGTTCCGGGCGGCGATGCTGGCTAACGACTACGGAGTCGATGTTTTTGCTATCGGTCCCATGATGGCGTGGCTCTCACGATGTAACCGGGCGGGTATTCTGACTGATGAAAACACCGGCATCCCATTATCGCAGATGGGGAGCCTTGATTTTATGGAAACACTCCTGAAGAAGGTTTCGCTGAGAGAGGGTTTTGGAGATGTCCTTGCCGATGGCATAGTGAGGGCATCTGAACTGGTGGGAAAAGGTTCGGACAAGCTCATCACGGACTATCTTACTAAGGGTGAGCAGGGCTTGGCGTACGACCCGAGGTATTTCATCACAACCGGGCTTTTATACGCCATGGAGCCGAGACTCCCGATACAACAACTTCATGAAACGTCCAGACTGGTGCTCGGGTGGCTTTCGTGGGTAAATAAATCCGGGCGTGCCTATCTTTCCACCGATG
>JAURWL010000162.1 GCA_030654965.1 Dehalococcoidales bacterium
CTTTTCCTTGTCCCTCCCACTCCAATCTGTTACTATCAAATTAGTTATGGAAAATATCAGGAACTTTTGCATCATCGCCCATATCGACCACGGCAAATCCACCCTCGCGGACCGCATGCTGGAACTGACCGGTGTCCTGCACACCACGGAAAATGCCCAGGTGCTGGATAGCATGGACCTGGAACGTGAGCGCGGCATCACCATCAAAGCTAAGGCGGTGCGGATGCCATATAAATCGCAGGATGGTAAAGACTATATCCTGAACCTCATCGATACGCCGGGGCATGTGGATTTCAACTATGAGGTCTCGCGCAGTCTGAAGGCTTGCGAGGGCGCCGTTCTGCTGGTGGATGCTTCACAGGGAGTGGAAGCGCAGACCATCGCCAACGCCTACCTCGCCATCGATGCCGGACTGGAAATTATCCCGGTCATCAATAAGATCGACTTGCCCAACGCAATGATTGAAGAGTCACGCCAGCAAATCGAAGATTCGCTAGGTCTGCCGGGCAAGACGGCATTACTGGTTTCTGCCAAAGACTGCACCGGCGTGCCTGAACTGCTGGAGGCAATTGTCACCCTCGTGCCGCCGCCAAAAGGAAGTAACGAAGAACCCCTGAAATGTCTCATCTTTGATTCGTTTTACGATACCTACCGTGGCGTCATCCCGCACATCCGCGTTTTTTCCGGCAGTCTGAAGCACGGCGATAAAATCATGATTAAATCGACGGGCCAGACACACGAGGTGGATGAGGTCGGCTATTTCACGCCCCAGCTTACCCCCGGCGAAAAACTAACGGCGGGGGAAGTCGGCTATGTCGGCGCGATTATCAAAAAGGTAGGCAGTATCCACGTGGGAGACACCATCATCTCCCCGGATTACCCTGACACACTCGCCATTCCCGGCTTCCGGCGCCTACAGCCGATGGTCTTCTGCGGCATCTATCCCATAAACACCAACGATTACATCAAGCTGACGACAGCGCTGGAGAAGTTCCAGCTCAACGACTCCTCGATTGTCTATGAAAAGGAAAGCTCAGCAGCGCTCGGCTGGGGCTATCGGCTGGGATTTATGGGCATGTTACATATGGAAATCACGATGGAGCGGTTGAAGCGGGAGTATGGTCAGGACCTTGTCGCGACCATGCCTTCGGTCATTTACAAGGTATTTACCACGGCGGGTGAGGAACTATTTATAGACAATCCCTCCAGGTTCCCCGACCCCACCCGCATCGACCACATCGAAGAACCCATTATCAAGCTCCGCATTATCGTCCCGAACGAGTTCATCGGACCAATTATGGAGCTATCCGATGCCAAGCGAGCCAAACTGGTGGCAATGGAGCATCCGGATAAAAGGCGCGCTCTTTTGACCTACGATTTTCCCCTGGCGGAAATGATTACGGGCTACTATGACAAGCTCAAGAGCGTCAGCCGCGGCTATGCCAGCATGGACTATGATTTCGCCGGCTACCAGGGCGGTGATTTCGTGAAAGTGGACATACTGGTCAAAGAAAATCAGGTTGACGCCCTATCCTTCATTTCCGTGCGTGAAAGCGCCCAACCGAAATCTAGAACTTTAATTCATAAACTGAGAAAACTGATTCCCAGACAGATGTTTGAAATACCCTTACAAGCAGCTATCGGCAGTAAAGTCATTGCCCGAGAAGATATTGTGGCGCTCAGAAAAGATGTCCTGGCGAAATGCTACGGTGGCGATATCAGCCGCAAGCGTAAGCTCCTTGAAAAACAGGCTGAAGGCAAGAAGAAGATGAAGATGGTGGGGTCGGTGGAAGTGCCTCAGGAAGCTTTTCTCCTGCTGTTGAAAATGGAGGAGTGAGAGTGCGGGGACTCTACATACACATTCCTTTCTGCGTCAAAAAGTGCAGCTATTGCGATTTCTATTCCCTCTCGGGACGGCTGGATTGTATCGAATCTTATGTTCAGGCATTAGTAATAGAAGCTCAAAATCTCCCCCTGAATCCCTCTCAATCTCCCCTTGCGAAGGGGAGAGATTCATTTCAGACACTTTATATCGGTGGAGGCACACCGAGTTTGCTCGGGGCTGAACATTTAAGAAACCTTATCGGCGGCCTCCGCGAGTCGTCGGACCTGGGCGGACTGGTTGAAGCCACCGTCGAAGTAAACCCGGAATCAGCCACGCTCGAGTTTCTCGGCGCCGCTATAGACGCAGGGATAAACCGGGTGTCCATCGGCGTTCAGTCACTTAACGACCGCGAGCTAGAAAGCGTGGGGAGGGTGCACACGGCTGCCCGGGCCATTGATGCCGTGACGCTTGCTCGGAATCTTGGTTTCACCTCTATATCCGCCGACCTCATTATCGGGCTGCCAGGGCAAACCTGGGCGACGCTCCGCAGGTCATTGGAGACGCTGGTGGGACTGGGCGTTGAACATCTTTCGGTCTACTGCCTGTCTCTCGAAGAAGGCACACCCCTGGCAGAATGCCCGCCGGATGACCTTCCGTCCGACGACACGCAGGCGGAACTTTTTGAATTGGCACGCGCGTTCCTGATGGGGCAAGGGTTTATCCACTACGAGATTTCGAACTTCGCACTTAAAGGCCACGAGTGCCTGCATAATCTCAACTACTGGCGGGGTGGGGAGTACCTCGGTCTCGGCCCTGCGGCCGCGTCACATCTTCAAGGTCGGCGCTCCAGGAATAGACATGCATTGGATGCTTACCTGGAAAATCCCATCGGCCAGACAGAATATGTGGAAACGCTCGACGGAAAAGAGAAAGCCGCGGAGGAGGCGATGTTACGCCTTCGCTTGCTGGTGGAAGGCATAAACCCGGGAGTATTATCCGGGAGGTTCAGCCCGGCTACCATCGAAATGCTCGTTAGCCGTTTGGATAGTATGGTCATGAGGGGAATGCTCGAATTCGACAATTCGAAGTACGTCCTTCCTGCTTCACGGATATTGACGTCAAACGAGATCTTTCAAGAAGTACTGGGCATTAGACCCGGCGGGACCCAGACGAGCACGACTGCGAAGTGTAGCGTCGTGCCCTGAGCAGTGAGTGTGGGACTTGCGGCGAAAAACGAAAAACATGGTCTGTCAGACGCATCAGAGCGATTGCGCCGGCACAAACTCCGAAGCCATTTTTCAATATTTGATAGAATCCATCTGGCCAAAAAATCCGGGTGAAGTGTCTCTGTCCAGAACAATCGTTTTCCGGACCCGATGTCTTAGCATTCTGTTAGGCTAGAGATTGTTCTCAAATATACCCGACCGCCCCGGTAATATCTTGGCTGAATGTTGGGTCACAATAAGATGAATTGTTGTGTTAGAGGGGCATACTTCGCTGTCGCTACTGTGTCTTTGGTATCCATCAATACAATTCATAAATGGCTACACTTCCGCTTTCGCTGATTACACGATCTGACATCCATTGTCTTTCAGTTTCCGCTTTGGTTTTGGTTAGTGCCTCCCAATATCATACGGTGTCGTTTAGTTCTAAACAGTTAGTTAGCAAAAATGTTGGCAAAACAGTGTCGCGATACATTGCGTGCTTCACTTTATCAGCCCAGTGGACAATAAGTCGGATCAGCGGTTAAACTTCAAATATGGTTAATAAAAGACTTACCCTGTTGACAACGGAAGACAAAATAACCCTCAACGACCGCATCATTTCATACAAAGTGAAGCGTAGCACCAGGGCAAAACGGGTTCGGCTTGAGATGAGGCCAGAGTCAGGTCTTACAGTAGTCATCCCGAAAGTATTTGGTATCAGGCGAGTGCCAAACATGCTAAGGGAAAAACAGAACTGGATCTTGGGCAATTTCGCTAATTATAATAAGGTGCAGTCTCGGTTCGACAGAACGGAAGTCGAAGCTAACACTGCTATTCGATACCTTGGTCGAGAACTGATTGTAATAACAGAAGAAAGCAAAGGTAAAACTGACTGTGTGAGGCTGGAGCAGGACAGGCTGATAGTGAGTATTATATCGGCTAGTAAGAAATTAAATGTGATATTAGAGCAGTGGTACCGGATTCAAGCAGCCATATTGATCGAGGAAAAAGTACAGAAGTGGAGTGTCAAACTAAATGTCAGTCACAACGGAGTTACCATACGAGGACAGAAGACTCGTTGGGGCAGTTGTTCCCGCAAAGGTAGCCTTAGTTTCAACTGGAAATTGTTAATGGTGCCGGAGCCGGTTATCGACTATGTTGTCATCCATGAACTCGCTCACCTAAGAGAGATGAATCACTCAAAGAGGTTCTGGCAGCTAGTCGCTGAGAATTGCTCGAGATGGCGCGAGTTGAGAAAACGGCTCAAGACCCATGAGGTCGAACTTGCCTTATCAAAAGGGACATTATGGCAATGATAGGCAGTTGCCCCTTGTTACTTCTTTTTTGGGCCCTTTCGCAGATATTCAGATGATTTCCTGTGTTCACCCTTCCCCGTCTTCTTTACTTGCTTCTTCTGAGCCATTATACGTTCTCCTTATGTGCGCGATATCTCTCACAATTGTACCACGTAGAGTCGTAAAGGATAACGAAGATTGCCTGAGCCCACGTCCAAATATGCTGGCTTGCGGAGCCCCATTGGCTTTATATCCCTTTACTCAGTATATGCCAACCAGCAGACTATTGATTTGGTCACCTTGGGCATAAAGGTGTTCCAATGCTTCTGCAGTACCACCTCCCTTTCAATAG
>JAURWL010000255.1 GCA_030654965.1 Dehalococcoidales bacterium
CGGCGTTAAAGCAATCGCCCGGTTAGCAGGTATGAACCAAAAAGCGACACTGCATCTCTTTGTTGAAGAGGGCATCCAGAACTTTATGCGCAGACTGGTTCAAAAGGACCTGGACGCTATGGCTACACCTGAAGGTCTCACTGAACAAGCAAGCCGTACGCGCTATTATCTGGAACTGCGCCGGCTCTGTCGAGAACGCGGCTGGAACATCAATAAAATCATTTAGCGACATCGCAACCTGGGAAGCATGTTTCTTTGTAGGGGTTTGATAGCTTATGGGTGGTGATGGTGAACACGTTGACGTTCCTTGACACAAGACAGCGTGTCCCTGAATTCAAGTGATATGGCCTCACTTTACTTTTGCTTCTACCCATCGGCTCTTGCGATGTTCAATACGACCGATGGCGACAAGGAAAGTGGAGGTATCGGCATAGATAACTATATCCATAGAAATCATCTACCGGTCCGGGCAGGGACGCCAGTCGGTATGCTTCACGAAATTCAGAAAGGACCTGCGTTGATACGCTGATTGCGAAATATGATGCCAATGTAGGGCTTTGTCAATGGTTCGTGACACGAAAAGGCTTGTCTATGACACCCAAATAGCGTAAAATTATAGTCGAAATAGCGCCGAATGAGGGTGAAATAGCGCCGAATGAGGGTGAAATTTAGCCCGTCAGGCACGGTCTTAAAAGAAATGGAACAAAATCAACAACCACGCGTGAAAAAACGACATTTACTGCGGTCCAAAAAACGGCGGGATGTACATAATCCGCATAAAGTGGCACCAAATATATATTTTAAACCTATTTGGTTCAGTGAACCGGCGCACAGGGGCATCAAGTACATCAGCGGATTGAAGAAAAAGTCCATCGGGGAAACCGCCAACGAACTGATGATGCAGACTATCAAGGACTACATTGTGGGGGTCGTCCGTGATGCGGCGCGGTACGAAGTAGAATTGAACGAGCTTTACCGGCGCGGCATAGATGAAAAGAATGCTCGTCTATGGATTGCGCTGCTACGTAAGGTTCTGGTGGACCGCGCGGCATCCGGTACGTAAACAGCACCCATCCGGCAGTATATGTAAATGGGGGGATTTTTTTTGTGTGTTGCGCCCATTTTGGGCGTCATCTCTTGACCAAAGTTTCTCCAGGTGACAGTGCACAATCTGGCTTGTTGTTCAGTAGCGATTGACTTTTCTATAATTGCTGCTATTCTGCTCTCCGCCCCTTATCCAATATAATGCTAGTCCAACCTTCCAAGCTGCGGTCTCCCTTTTCGTTCGTTTTCGGAATTCTGAGCTTTACAGATAGCGTCGCCGTAGGTAACAACATCAGCTTCTTTATGAGAGGTACAATGGCTTCTTGCCTAGAATTTCCTCTAATCTCCGGAAGCCCACAATCCAGCACAAAAGCCTTAATATCTCGCATAGTCGGCAAGACCGCCTTTTTCTGTAGAGCATTGTAGAAATCTGAAATCAGTTCATACTTCTGGGGTTCAGTTTGTTGAAGGACCGCCAACGTATTCCCAAGAGAGTTCGCAGGTTCTCTCTTGGTTGATTCTGTTCTCTCCGTCCTGGTTGTTCTGGCTACAGTTGCGCTGGCTGATAATAGGTCAGCCAGCCTCCTCGCGAAATCAGGTGACCGCGCGTAATCCGCGAGCGTTTCGAAACATTCTGGCCCATGCTTCTTTATTAGCTTCGCCAGGTCTATCAGTAAATCTAATTCCGGTCGATTCTTCACAATCCTATCCTACCAGCAAGCTCCTGCGCAAAACTGTGGAATTTGTGAGCTTGACTCGACCTAGAGTAAGATGTTCTGAATATCGGTTTGCCCTCACGCGCACCTTTAGGATATGACCTTGAATAGGTGACTTCTGTTTCGAAGACGTACCACCCGTATTTTTTTGCTTCAGCCTTTACCTCTGCTTTCGATATTGCCTCCTCAGGCACATAGTTGCTAGTCGAATTGAAAACTATTCCTGCGAGTTCCAAATTATGGTCTTCGTGATGGGCGTGAAATTCCTCCATTGACCGCACAAGCAAGGGTAAACCAATAGTCGATAAATACTCCGGTTTCACTGGGACGACTATATAGTTGCTGGCTAGATAGGCAGCCATAGTCAGAAATGATTCTGTAGGGGCGCAATCAATAATGATGATATCATATTGGTCCTCAATCTTCGATATAAACTTATCAAGTAACTGATCCTTCTGTTCTGGGCTTCTCAAAGAATACGCTAGTTCTAGTCTAGAAGGTATAAGGTCGATCC
>JAURWL010000163.1 GCA_030654965.1 Dehalococcoidales bacterium
AGCATATCTACCCCCAGCCTGTTTACGTCAACGGGAATATGTCCGACGGTCTGCACCGCGTCCGTATGGAAATAAACACCCGCCGCCTTCGCTATCTTGCCAATTTCGCCGATTGGCTGAATACTCCCCACTTCATTATTGGCGTGCATAATAGATATCAGGATGGTCTTTGGCGTGATGGCTTTTTTCACGTCATCCGGGTCGACCATGCCATAGCGGTCTACCGGCAAAAAAGTAACGGAAGAACCCTGCTCTTTCAGATGTTTACAGGTTTCCAGAATGGCGTGGTGCTCAATGGGACTGGTAATGATGTGGTTGCCACGCGAGCGGTTGGCGAAGGCTATGCCTTTCAACACCCAGTTGTCCGCCTCAGTGCCGCCGCTGGTAAAAAAGATTTCATCACTATGCGCGCCGATGAGGCCGGCTACCTTGCCACGGGCTTCCTCGACAGCGCTTCGGGCTTCCTGTCCGCAGGCATGAATGCTGGAGGGATTTCCCCAGACCTCGGAAAAGAAGGGTAACATCGCCTCAATCACCTTCGGATGTGTCGGTGTCGTGGCGGCGTAGTCAAGATAGACCTGCTTCACGTTTTCCCTCCGCAATTTCTCAGTTAGGGCAAACCCGGTTGAAGAGTATTCTCAAAGGCAGTGATAAGGTCAGCCTGCTTCATCACCATCTTACCAGAAATAGTCTCATAAGGTACAGAGGCTTTTGGGTAATTGACACAGGCGCCCTGCAGACCCTTGCCATCGGTTGCGCTGAACGTGGTGCTACAACTATTGCAGACAAGCGTCCCTTTATACAGAGTGAAGTTGATAGAACGGCATGGGGGACAAAAATCTGCCCGGACGTTTATCTTACCACCGTAAACGTATGACATGAAATAAGCTGTTCTCTTTTCCGTTTTCACCTCGAAATGGACGTTCACTTTACTTTCTACCACATCCGTGGGAATTGAGACCGCGTCGCCATAAATCCCAGGTGTAATCCAAGTGGGACTTATCTTTGAATTAGACGATGATGCCGTCGTCGCACTAACCACATCGCTATTAATCTCAGGTACCACCTCGGTGGGACTTGTTTTTAAATTAGAACTTGATGCCGCCGTTACACCACCGGAACATGCCGCGAGTATAAGCACTGTCCCCAAAGTAATAAGAACCCCAACTACACCGATAATCGACACTAATAGCTTGCTTCTTTTCATAGTTGATTACCTCTCCCCTCACATCTGATTCGCTCGACAATTTGTCCGTCTTGCAGGACAACGATTTCCCTGGTATGCCTGGCGATTTCCGGATTATGTGTCACCATGATAATGGTATGTCCTTCTTGGTTCAGGTCATTAAACAGGCTCATGATTTCGTCACCGGTCTTCTTATCCATATTGCCCGTCGGCTCATCAGCCAGTATGAGCGATGGCGCAGTGACCAGCGCCCGCGCAATTGCCACACGTTGTTGTTCGCCACCACTCAACTCACCAGGCTTGTGGTGGATACGCCGCTCCAGACCTACCCGTTTCAATAACTCCAGCGCCCTCTCAGAATGCCCGCTATGGCGCTCAAATGTCAGAGGTAAAGTGACATTTTCCAGGGCAGTAAGCGAAGGCAAAAGGTAATACTGTTGAAAGACATACGATATCTTTCCCCTCCGGATATTCACAAAAGCGTCCTCGCTCAGATTGTCAATCCTCATACCATCCAAAAACACCTCGCCACTGGACAACCGTTCCAATCCTCCGATGATACTCAGGAGGGTCGATTTCCCACTTCCTGAAGGTCCCATAATAGAGATAAATCCGCCTTTTCCCGCCTCAAGCGAAACATTATTGAGAGCGACGACTTGAGCAGAGCCTTCGCCGTATATTTTAGAGGCATTTTTTATTTCCAGCATAAAGATTTCCTCATAGCGACCGGAATGCTTCCGCTATCCTGATACGAGTAGCCCGCAGGGCAGGGTAGACCGTGGCAACAGCAGCAACAGCCACGGCAATTCCCAGTGAAAGTGGGATGAACTGTGGTATATAGGAAATCGATGCGCTCTCAAAGATGAGTGGCCCGATACCGTACGCGAGCAGGGTGCCGGCAAGATAACCCAGCACGCCGCCAATAACACCGATTACCAGCGCTTCGTACATAAAGACCTGGATAATCTGCCAACGGGAAGCGCCCACCGCTCTCATGATGCCGATATCCCGTGTACGTTCGTGGACGGACGTCATCATGGTATTGACCACGCCAAATACACCGATTACCAGGGTAATGCCGGCAAGTGAGAGCATTAGTCTATTGACCTTTTGTACCAGGTCCATTTCAGTGTTGGCAATTTGCTTTACAGCTAACGCTTTTATACCGGGGATGTTCTGGTTGAGCGCAAGAGCGATGAGTTCCACAGGACAGGCATTGCACAAGGCACGGATTTCCACCGATGATATCAGTCCTTCCTTGTTATATGCTTTTTGCAGAGTAGCTAAAGGCACCATCACCTGGTAATCTTCAGAAGAACCGGTTTCCTCCAAAATGCCACTGACGACCAATACGCTCTTATTGAGTGGAATTCCATCGCCCACTTTCAGCTTCAATAACTCCGCCGTCAGTGCGCCGACAACCGCTTGGTTATCGGTCTTCAGAAATTCACCCTCGCGCACCTGCCACCAGGTTTTGATGCTAAGTTCATCCTGTGACTGGATGCCTGTGACAACCAGAGAAATGCCACGCACCTCTGCGTTCACATAAAGCTTTGGGGCAATGATGCTAATGGGTTCGTTATCCTTGATATTAAGGGCTGTTCTTATTTCGCCATCGGCTATCTCACGGATTTTGGGTAAATAGGATTCCGAGATATAATTCTCACCGATGCTCAGTGTTCCCAGGCTCAGGTTCCCTACTTTTGTATCAATCCTGCTAATAGCCGGGATAATAGTCAAATTAGCACCGTACTTCTCTAATTGCCCATAGATACGGTTCTCACCTGCGAAGGCAATAGTCAACACCCCGACTACCGTCATGGTGCCTATAACCACACCGAGGGCGGCATAGAGTACCCGCCGCTTCCTTCTCATGATGTCTTTCAGGACTATCTGGTAGAGTTTCACCACCCCTCCCCGGGTATCCCTTAGTCGCCCTCAGCAATGACAAGGAGTAAGTTAACTATTATTATCATCTTACTAAACATTAACAAAAATCAAATATGCTGTCAATAGTTTAAAGCGGTAAAAAGTTAGAGGAAATTTGAAGCCATCTTCAGACTGTGGCATACTGAAATAGGGTTTTTTATGGAATTCCTCTCCGTTTTTCTCATTGCACTGGGTCTTTCCGCCGATTGTTTCGCGGTTGCCCTGAGCGCCAGCATTGCTAATAGAAACCACTCTCCTCTCCAGGTCATCAAGGTATCTTTTTCCTTTGGCTTCTTCCAAGCGCTTATGCCCGTGATTGGCTGGCTTGCAGGCAAGACAATCGTTGATTTTATTGCCAGCTTCGACCACTGGGTGGCTTTCGCTCTGCTGGTCTTCGTAGGGGGCAAAATGCTCTGGGAATCTTTCCGCTCGGAAGAAGATGAGAAGTCGGCTGATGTCAGCCGCGGGCTACTTCTACTCACGCTATCGATTGCTACCAGTCTGGATGCTTTAGCGGTTGGGCTGGCTTTTGCTTTCGAAGACGTTAACATCTGGCTTGCTAGCCCGACTATTGGCGTGACCTCCTTCGCCATTTCAGCGCTCGGGTTTCTGATTGGCACAAAGGTGGGTAAAATCTTCGGCAAGCGCGCAGAGGCACTGGGTGGTCTAATTCTGATAGGAATCGGGATACGGATTCTCCTGGAACATCTGCTATGATAAGTAACAAGTTCCAAGTGACAAGCAACAAACAAATTCTAAAAAACTAATATCAAAATATGAAACAACCAAAATTCAGGAAGTTGCCCCGCGCGATTGCTATTGACCTCGACGGTACGCTTCTGAATAGCAGCCTGCAGATTTCGTCAAGGAACATCCGCGCTCTTAAAACGTGCTTTGCCGCAAACATCCCAGTGATTCTCGCCACGGCAAGAGCTGAACGCGGCGTCCGCCGCCTGTGTGTGACTGATGTTTTGGATAAATGTTCACTTGTTCTTTCAAATGGTGCCATCGTTAAAGGTGTCCCACCGCTGTCAGGCTTTCACAAGCAACAACTCGCCTCAGGTTTAACACGAAAGATTGTAGACCTAGTGCGGAACTATGACTCCAACGTGCGTATTACTATCGAAATAGAAGGATTGGATTTTGGGACTGATTGGCAGTGGGACCCAGTATCTCTATGGGAAACAAATTCCGCCACTCCGGATATGGTCATCTCCATAGATGAAGCAATAGCGAGGGAACCAATGAAGGTATCTGTCGCCGGGGTGGGTAAGAACTTGATAGGGTTAATCGAAGAATTAAGAAAAGAATTAAAAGACAAAATCGCTATAATCCCCTCCGAAAACAATACCTTTTTGAATATCGTCGATCCTATGTCCTCCAAACCAAATGCACTCCGCAAACTATTAGAGCCTCAAGGTATTTCTCTTAACGAAGTACTCGCTTTCGGGGATGACTTCCCGGATGTGGACATGTTGAAGGAATGTGGTATTTCCGTGGCAATGGCAAATGCTTTCCCCGAGGTTAAAGCCGTCTGTAAATATGAGACAGCCAGCAATGATGAAGACGGCGTCGCGCAGGTGCTGGAAAAGCTGTTAAGTACAATCATGTGAACTACCAGAAAGCCAAATTACCCACGTCCGAATTGACTTTACTTCATCCTATTAGATATAATAATTGATTGTGCACTCTTAACATCTCTAATTTTTCGATATTCTGCCCGAGTGGCGCAAGGGCAGCGCAACCGACTTGTAATCGGTAGGTTAGTGGGTTCGATTCCCCTCTCGGGCTGGGAGTTGAAGTCGCCGGCAGACGCTCACGTGGAGGGGTGCCGGAGTGGTTAATCGGAACAGTCTGTAAAACTGTCGCCCTGACGGGCTACACAGGTTCGAACCCTGTCCCCTCCACCATTCCACAGGACGGTATTGGACATAGAAGTAAAAAACTGTATAATAGACAAAGTGGGATTAAACGCCCACATAGCTCAGTCGGTAGAGCACGTTCTTGGTAAGAACGGGGTCATCAGTTCGAATCTGATTGTGGGCTTGTAACAAGAAGGGGGAAACTAAATGGGAAAACAGAAGTTCGAAAGAACCAAACCACATGTTAACGTGGGGACAATCGGTCATGTCGACCACGGGAAGACAACTCTAACCGCGGCAATCACGTTGGTGCTTTCCAAGCAACCCGGCGCCACGGTACAATTCCGTGCGTTTGATACCATCGATAACGCGCCGGAAGAGAAAGCCCGTGGCATGACTATCGCCATTGCCCATATTGAATATGAAACAAAGAAACGCCATTACGCGCATATCGATTGTCCGGGTCACGCCGACTACATCAAGAACATGATTACCGGCGCCGCTCAGATGGATGGCGCTATCCTCGTTGTCAGCGCTCCGGACGGTCCCATGCCGCAGACACGTGAGCACGTCCTGCTGGCGCGTCAGGTGAACGTGCCGTACATCGTCGTCGCTTTGAATAAGGTCGACCTGAACGAGGACCCGGAACTGCTTGAGCTTGTCGAGATGGAGTTAAGAGACCTGCTCAATAAATACCAGTTCCCCGGCGATAAAGTACCTATTGTCAGAGTCAGCGCCTTGAAAGCCCTCGATTGTGGCTGCGGTAAACCGGACTGCCAGTGGTGCAGTGGCATCCTGAAGCTGATGGATGCTGTTGATGAATACATTCCCACCCCGGTCCGCGCCAAAGACCAGCCGTTCCTTATGTCGGTTGAAGACGTCTTCAGCATTAAGGGTCGCGGTACTGTTCCCACGGGCAGAGTAGAGCGTGGTGTTATCAAAGCCGGCGATGAGGTCGAAATTGTCGGCCTCCACCATGAACCGAAGAAAGTCGTCGCCACCAGTTTGGAAATGTTCCACAAGATTCTGGATTATGCTGAACCCGGTGATGCGGTAGGTATTCTACTGCGTGGTGTTGAACGGGAAGACATTGAGAGAGGGCAGGTGCTTGCCGCCCCCGGCAGTATCAAACCGCACACCTATGCTGAAGCTCAAATTTATGTCCTGAGTAAAGAAGAAGGAGGGCGTCATACCCCATTCTTCAATGGCTACAAACCACAGTTCTACATCAGGACCACAGATGTCACCGGTAGCATCGAGCTCCCACAGGGTGTAGAAATGGTAATGCCCGGCGATAATATTAATATGAAAATCAAGCTCATCTACCCCGTGGCAATGGAACCCGGCATGAAATTCTCCATACGTGAAGGCGGCAGAACAGTCGGCGCCGGCACGGTCATTAATATAATCGAGTAAATATGGCAAAAAATGAAAATAGAGTAATCGTAACCCTTGCCTGCACCGAATGCAAGGAACGAACATATACGACATCCAAAAACAAGCGGAATGACACAAACCGGTTGGAGTTAAAGAAGTATTGCCCGCGCTGTCATGTGCACAAACTCCACCGCGAGGTCAGGTAACGCTTAAGAGGTCACGGAATGCCCCAGATAAAACAAGCCGTTACGGCTCCGAAACCGAAGAATGCCATTATCCGCTTCTTTAGCGATACCATCGCTGAGATGAAGAAGGTGACGTGGCTTTCCCGGCGAGAGATTGCCTATTTAACCGGGCTGGTCCTCCTCGTTGCTATTGCGGCGGGTATTGTGCTGGGACTTTTCGATTGGGGCTTCAGTGAATTAATCAATAAGCTCATCCTCGGCGGTTAAACGCGATGAGCTTTCGGACAGACACGTAAACGAGGGTTTTTGTGGCAGAAAAAGAAAAAAGTCTCCCTAAAATAGAACGTCAGACTGCACCTGCAAATACAGGTACTTCTGTGGCGGAAAGAAAAAAGGAGTTTTACGCCATCCATACATATTCGGGCTATGAAGAGCGCGTCAAGAAAAATCTTGACCAGCGCATTAAATCTATGGGTGCTGAGGACGAAATCTTCCAGGTCATTATCCCCACCGAGGAAGAGGTGGAAATCAAAGGCGGACAGAAACGCACCGTCCAGCGTAAAATACTACCCGGCTACGTGCTTGTTGAGATGAAAATGACCGACCAGAGCTGGGCACTTGTACGCAATACGCCTAATGTCACCGGCTTTGTGGGTAGTGGCGGCAAACCTGTCTCCCTGAAAAAGGAGGAGGTCGACCAGATTCTAAAACAGATGCGTTCCGAAACACCCAAGGTCAAAGTGGGCTTCAAAGAAGGGCAGAGCGTCCGCGTCTCGGATGGACCTTTCACGGATTTTGTTGGTATCGTTGACGAAGTCGAACTAGAAAAAGGCAAAGTCAAGGTTTTACTTTCGCTCTTTGGCAGAGAAACCCCGGTAGAACTTGACTTCCTTCAGGTTGAAAAACTTTAGTATTAGTGGATAGGAGAGAGGTGTGGCGAAGAAAATAATTGCAGTTATTAAATTACAGATTCCGGCTGGTAAAGCAAATCCGGCGCCCCCGGTGGGTCCCGCGCTGGGTCAGCACGGTATTAATATTATGGGCTTCTGCAAAGAGTACAATGAGCGCACGGCTTCCATGGCGGGTTCCATCGTCCCCGTAGAAATAACGGTCTTTGATGACCGCAGTTTCACCTTCGCCACCAAAACTCCACCCGCTACCGACCTGTTAAAAAAAGCGCTCAATATTGAGAAGGGTTCCGGTACCGCTGGCCATCAGAATGTGGGCGTTCTACCTCATGCGAAACTCACTGAAATCGCTAAACTCAAGCAGAAAGACCTGAACGCGCGCAGTCTCGAAGCCGCCGAACGCATTGTTGAGGGTACCGCCCGAAGTATGGGAATTGAGATAGAAAAATGAAAGAGCACGGTAAACGTTACGTCACAGCAGTCAAAGAACTAGATAAAAACAAAGTCTACTCCCCAGAAGAAGCTGTTGCCCTGGTAAAGAAGATGGCAACCGCGAAATTCGATGAGACAGTAGAACTTCATCTGCGCATGGGGCTGGACCCCCGCAATTCCGCCCAGCAGGTACGCGGTATTGCCCTACTCCCCTACGGCTTGGGCAAGCAGGTACGCGTCCTTGTCTTCGCTCAGGGGGAAGCCGCCCGTTACGCAGAAACAGCCGGCGCTGATTTCGTAGGCGCGGACGAACTCGTCAAGAAGATTGAAGAAGGCTGGACGGAATTTGATATCGCCATTGCCACGCCGGATATGATGAGCAAGGTGGGTAAACTCGGCAGAGTCCTCGGCAGAAAAGGCTTGATGCCCAACCCCAAATCCGGGACGGTAGTTGCCGCCGGTGATTTACCCAAGGTTCTCCAGGACGCCCGCAAGGGTCGGGTTGAATTTAAATTAGACCGCACCTCCATCATCCACGTCGTTATCGGTAAAGCCAGTTTTGAACCTGAAAAACTCGTAGGTAATCTCACCGCCATCATAGAAGCTATTGTGAAAGCCAGACCCGCTGGCGCCAAAGGGCAGTATGTCCGCACCGCCTATCTCACCAGCTCCATAGGTCCCAGTATCAAACTAGACCTCAAGACAACCCTCGAACTCACCGCCAGCTAATGATTTCTAGCCCCGATAGTAGAAATATTATCGGGGCTAGTCATATCAGGGGCAACACCTAAATTTTCTATATAAACTTGCCATCTTGTCCTCCTCTGATTTTTCCTCCTGTAAAAATCCGTTTGACAGCCTTTAAAGGTCAGAGTACAATAACCGTTGCAGCGGCGAATACTATGACTAAGGAGGGAAAATGGTAGGTATCAAGTCGTATGGTGCATACATCCCGTACAGAAGACTACCCCGAAGCGTGATTAATGCCGCTTGGGGGCGGGGTGGTGGACGTGGCGAGAGAGCTGTAGCAGGCCTTGATGAAGACTCTATCAGCATGGCAGTATCTGCTAGTATCGACTGTCTGAAGGGTGTTGATCCCAAAACGATTGACGCTGTATTCCTGGCGACTACCACTCCTCCCTATATCGAGCGCCTGAACGCGAATATAGTAGCAAATGCCCTTGACTGCCGCCGGGATGCGCGAAACGCCGATTTCGCCAACTGTCTCAGGGCGGGGGCTACTGCTCTGCTATCAGCGATAGATGCGGTCAAGTCAGGTGCACTCAAGAATGTCCTGGTAGCCATCACCGACATGCGTATGGGAGGCGCAGGGGGAGAAGATGAGCAAATGCTGGGTGACGGTGCGGCGGCGTTTCTGGTAGGAAATGACGGCGTGGCGGTTGAAATCGAAGGCAGTTACACCCTGTCTGATGATATGGTGGACTACTGGCGAATTAAGGGTGACACTTATCTCCGTTCCTGGGAGGACAGGTTTGGTCGGGACGCAGGATATACCGTAACCCCCCTTGAAGCCGTAAAGGGTCTGATGAAGAAGCTGAACCTGACATCCAAAGACATTGCCAAGGCGTGCATCTACGGCACCAACACCAGAGCGCAAGCCGGACTGGTAAAAGCCATGGGCTTCACCCCGGAGCAGATTCAGGACCCGCTCCTTGATAACGTTGGCAATACCGGAGCGGCGCTTACCCCGATGATTCTGGTTTCAGCGCTGGAAAATGCCAAGCCAGGAGACAGGTTCCTGGCAGTCAACTGGGGTAACGGTTGTGATGCCGTCATGTTCAGGGCGACCGATGGTATTAAAAAAGTCGGGGAAAGACGCGGAATTAAACATCATCTCAACATCAAGGGGGTGCTCGATAACTACGGCAAGTATCTGCGCTGGCGGGACATGGTGGCATTAGCGCCGCTCTCTCGCCCGGCTGGCGGCGGGGTCTCGATGTCAGCGGAGTGGAGAGAACGGAGGTCGGGGCTGCCTCTCTACGGCGTGAAGTGCTTGAAGTGCGGTACCGTCCAGCTCTACATGAGAGGTAGCTCAATGCGTGCCCACGTCTGTCTCGAATGTCAGGCTAAGGACAACTTCGAACCCTACCTGTTCGCTGATAAGAAAGGTAAGGTAATCAGCTTTAGCCACGATTATCTCGGCGGCGGCATCGACCCGCCTGCAACACGTACAGTTGTTGACTTTGAGGGGGGAGGTAGGGGGCTATTTGACATGGTTGACCGCGACCCTGAGGAATGCAAGGTAGGTATGAACGTCGAGATGACCTTCAGGAAGGTGCGGTCTGCACCCGGCTCAAACGTCTACTTCTGGAAGTGCAAGCCGGTCAGGGACTAGAATACAGTTAACCAACAGAACTGATAATAAAGGAGGCAAACAAATATGGCAGGAAGTATTAAAGATAGGGTTGCCGTTGCTGGCATGGGCTGTAGCAAGTTCGGAGAACGCTGGGATGCCAGTATGGATGACCTGATTGTAGAAGCCGCTTATGAAGCCTTTGCGGATGCCGGAATAGAGTCGAAAGACATCCAGGCTGGCTGGGTAGGAACCGCAACAGGTTCTACCGGAATGACTCTGTCTGAGCCTCTTCGGCTCCAGTACATTCCTATTACGAGAGTGGAGAACGCCTGTGCCACCGCCTCGGACGCATTCCGGAATGCCTGCTATGCCGTAGCCGCCGGTATCTACGACATCGTACTAGCTCTCGGTGTCGACAAGTTCAAGGATAGCGGCATCAGCGGATTGAGTGACGGCGGAATTCCCGGTCCCGGTCATAGCATGATGGCAGGAGCAGCCGGGCCCCCACCCGCACAGTTCGCCATGCTGGCGACTACCTACTTCGACCGCTATGGCCTAAGCTATGCGGAAGGCAAGCATATGATTGGGCGCGTCTCCTGGAAAAGCCACGTGAATGGTGCACGGCACAAGAAGGCACACTTCCAGAGGGAAGTCGATATGGACGCAATCCTCAACGCCCCGATGATTGCCTGGCCCCTGGGTCTTTACGACTGTTGTGGCGTCAGTGATGGCGCGGCGGCTGCAATCATCACAACACCCGAGATAGCCAAGAGTTTGCGGAAGGGCAAGGAACCGCCCATGTTTGTCAAAGCTCTACAGATTGCCATGGCGCCCAATGACGGCAATGTCAACACGAAGTTTGATTACACACATGTTGAAGCTACCGTAAGGGCAGGAGAAGCCGCCTACAAGGAAGCTGGCATCACCAATCCACGCGAGCAGATAAGCATGGCTGAGGTTCATGACTGCTTCTCTATCACCGAGGCGGTCACCATGGAAGACCTCAGATTCAGCCCGAGGGGTAAGGTACAGAAGGATATTGAAAGCGGTTACTTTGACTTAGATGGGAAATTGCCAGTTCAGCCGGATGGCGGTCTGAAGTGCTTCGGTCACCCGATTGGTGCCAGCGGCATCCGCATGCTCTACGAGATGTACAATCAGCTCCAGGGCAGGGCGGACAGGATGCTCAATAAAGGACAGCCTTCCCGGCAGATAAAGAATCCCAAGCTGGGATTGACCCATAACCTGGGTGGTGGTCCGGCTGGTTGTGCTATTTTTGTTGGCATCGTAGGGCTGGAAGGGGTATAATCCGGCGACTTGCATCTGTCACTTGACTTCTGACTCCCGACCTGCAACAATAAAATAAGTCCTGAGACAGCAGGTTCCCGAACTTGTCCCGTATGAGCGACCTTATCGCCATCCCGAGAAAATCGGGACTTGATACGGGAGCGGGATTAAATGTCCTGCCGAGGAAATCCTTGGCGTGAGAACGTCCGGGTAATCAAATGGTAATCATTTGAGGGGTCCTCGTGCGGTGCGCGGGGACTCTTCTTTTTCAGGCAGACCGGTTTTTAAGAGGTGCAATATGAAAAAAGAGGAAAAAGCACAGAATATTGACAAGCTCCAGCAGGAGTTTGCTAAAGCCAGTATTGGAATCCTGACGGATTACCGTGGTCTGAAAACGCCGGAGGTGAACGGTTTGCGCCGTAAACTACAGGAATCCGGTGGTGACTACAAGGTCGTTAAAAATACCCTTGCTGTTAAAGCGGCCGAAAAACTCAACTATCCTGATATGAAGACTATCTTCAACGGTCCCATTGCCATCGCTTTCGGGCGAGGTGAAGTTCAGGATACGGCAAAAGTCTTCACTGACTACGTCCGCACATCTAAAATAAGCCTTACCGTAAAAGGCGGTTTCATGGGTGACAAAATGCTCACCAAAGATGACATTGCCACACTCGCCACCTTGCCACCCAAGCCGGTGCTGGTCGCCAAAATTATTGGAGGAATGAAGAGCCCCCTGTATTCCTTCGTGGGCGTTCTAGCTGCCCCGATAAGAAATCTGCAGGGAGTCTTACAGGCAAGAATAAAGCAATTGGAGGGTACTAACTAACATGACAGAAAGTGAAAAAGTCCAGGGAATTATTGACGCAGTTAAAACCTTGAACGTTCTGGAACTTTCCCAACTGGTGAAGGCTCTGGAGACTGAGTTTGGCGTCACCGCCGCCGCACCCGTCGCTATGGCGGTCGCGGGCGCCGCACCGGCCGCTGCACCTGCCGCTGAAGTCGAGGAAAAGTCCGAATTCAGCGTTATCCTCAAGTCATTCGGCACGAACAAGATTGCCGTCATCAAGGTAGTGCGCGAAATCACCAATCTTGGTCTGAAAGAATCCAAAGACCTGGTTGAAGGCGCGCCCAAAGCTGTAAAAGAGAATGTCAACAAGCAGGAAGCCGCCAGCATCAAAGAGAAACTGGAAGCGGCTGGCGCCACTGCCGAAGTTAAATAACAGAACGATTCCACTCAGATAGACGTAATTGGTCGGGAAAGGATAATAATCCAACCTTTCCCGACCTGTCTTCAATTCTCGACACTTCTGCCTTTGTATCCCACTCTCCCAAAACGAGACCGTTTAAGCTTTTCCTCAGAAACTAAACAGAATTGTAACCCTTTAACACTACCATTAATGATGAGTGAAATACTGGTTTCCGATTTTCATCGGAATGTGAAACGTTGGGTTATAGAGTTCAAACTTGAGTACGCGGAATTTCCCGTGATGGGGTGGGGTAAAGGGAGTTTAGTATTTAGATATTCGATATTCGAAATTTATCCAATGTTACCTGTGATTTAGAGAAGAAGCGCCGGTGACCGAAATAGCATTGATTGTGGGATTGCCGGTATAAGTAAGTCTGGAGCCGCTGCTGAGGTCTATATCCAACTTACCTTGCACATTGATGGTTGCTTCACTAGCCCCTTTGAGATTGATCTCGGCATCCCGCAACCTTAAATCTTCCATCTCCGCCTTACTCGCTCCCCAGGCGCTGAGTGTCACATTTTCCGCTGAACCATTCAGCATAACACGGCTCGCTCCCGAAAGGACAAAATCGGCATCATCTACCTGCACCTTGCCGATAAGCCGACTCGCTCCGGATATTTCACACTTGATTGTTCTGGCGGCGGTTTCAACCTCCAGCACACTGGATGCCGACAGGTTCACATTGAGACTCTCTTTTGAATTGAATCCTCGCACTGTTGCATTAGTTGCCCCTCCCAGCCGCAATTTATTAATCTGCGGCATCGCAATCTTCGCCGTGACGATGGGACGGGCGCTAAAGCTCTGTGATTTCAGTGAGAGTTTAAGGGTATGTCCGGATTTTACCGCACTGACATAGTCTTGCAGAGCCTGGCTTGCCCAGATGGAAACGCAATACTTATCCGACTGTGTGACCTCAACCCGAATGGCACAGTCCACCTCAATGTTTGTGAAATCTTTGAAATCCAGCTCGTGGGTTATGAAATCGTCGTAGCTCAGGTTACAGCCGGTTACTGCCGCAAGCGCACGTTCGAACCGCTTTTCTGCCTCTAAGACCGCATCCTCTATACGTTTCTCCGCCTGTTTGAGCGATTCCTCAGCTACAACACGGCCATTTTCACCGCCTTCCCGAGCAATCCTCTTTAATATATCGCGAAGCTCTAAAACGTCCCGCTTCAATCGTTCTTTAGCTTCTTCAGCTTCGCGACGGAGTTCGTCAAAATTCTGCATCCGTATAAACCTTCGCAACTTTTTATTAAAACTACTGATGGGATAACTATATCCAGTTTAGTCTGTGTCTGACGGGGCTGTCAATGTCAGATGATTGAGGAGGAAAGACCTGTGGGAGTGGTGGTAGTTCTTTCCCACAGGTCATGCGAATTCAAATAACTAGTTGAAGAAATCAATGGGGGGGTATTCTTTCAGAGCGTGCTCTATCGGGGTGCTGAAATTGCTTCCGAGAAGCAAATCCACGAGTCTATTGACTATCAGGACTGATTTGGTCAGGTTGTTCATTGACTACCTCTTTCCCTTACCCGTTTTTCTCACCCAAGGTTAGAAAGGTGCCTAATATCTTCAGTACACTTACATATACGGATGCTGTGCGATGACATAGCTTACCGGGCTGGTGAATTTACTACCTACGAGCAGGTTGACAACCTGTCCGACTACTACAGCTGATTTAACGATATTCTTCATGTGAGTGTCTCCTTAAATCCCTGAATCACTATCTATAATCACTATACAATTTGAAGGTTACAGATGCCTTAAAAAATATGGCAAGAAGTAAAACGACTGTAACAGGTAGGTAACAAAAGGGTTACAGTTAGCGGATGGATTCAAGACACTGGCAGTCGCTCTTATCAAACTGCCCCAATTGAGGGATTATGACATCAGGATTTGGGTGGGAGCGGCTGTGGAGTGAGGCTAATCCGGTTTGGACAGAAAATATCCTACGCCGGTCTTGGTGAGGATGATGCTTGGTTTCCCCGGTTCCTTTTCAACCTTCTCACGAAGACGGCGGATATGCACTTTCAGACTATCTGTCGCCCCGGGATAATCATCACCCCACACTGCTTCCGCCAGGTTCGAATGAGTGACCACATGCCCGGCGTTCCTCATCATGTGACTCAGAATATGATTCTCGGTGACGGTAAGAGCAATTTCTTTATCACCAATATGAAGTTGTCCGGTCACCGGGTCAAGTCTCAACGGTCCGTAAGTTAGCCATTCTTCCTCGGTGGGACTATGCCTGCGTATAAGTGATTTCACCCGCGCCAGAAGTTCCAGCTGACGGAAAGGCTTGGTGATGTAGTCATCGGCTCCCCACTCCAACCCCTTCACCACATCCGCTTCATCCGAACGCACGGTAAGAATAATGGTAGGCACACCGGAAAAGCGGCGTATCTGCCGCAATACTTCAAAGCCGTTGATATCGGGCAATCCCAGGTCCAGGATAACAAGATCCGGCGATTCCGTTTCAACAAGCTCAACACCCTTTTGTCCGAGCCGCGTAGAAACAACTTTCGCCTCCGGCCAGCGGATTTGAAACGCCAGTGAAATGGCGTCTACTATTTCCTTATCATCCTCAACGACGAGTACCTTCATGGTCTTCCTCCTCGGTGACGCCTATTTGCCGGGGTTCCGCTTTCTGTCCCGGTGACGCTACCGGTAAAGAGAAGGAGAAAGTGGAACCCTTTCCCTCGTGACTCTTTACCCATATCTTACCACCATGCAATTCTACGAGGTTTTTTGCGAGTGCTAGCCCCAAACCCAACCCGCTTAAATGCTCCAGGTCGCTTAACTGTCTGTGGTACGCCACAAAAAGCCGGCTCTGCTCCTCTTCTGGAATACCACGTCCGGTATCCTGTACTTCAACAATGATAGACCCGTTCGTTTCCCTGGCGCGGAGGGTAATGGTGCCTCCTTCCGGGGTAAACTTGGTGGCGTTAATCAGCAAATTGAGTACCACCTGTCGTAAACGGTCTTCGTCTCCCCATATAGTCGGCAGAGATTCTGGTAGCTCCGATTTCAAGTCCTGTCCGTTACCGGATGCTACCACGGACATCTCATCACCAACATTACGAAGCAGATGCAGGATATTTACACGCACCGGTTTCAGACGGAGCATACCAATCTCGCCACGCGCCAGGTCGAGCAGTTCATCAATACGGCGATTCAAATTACCAGCGCCGCGGTGAATATTCATGGCGACACTTAACCAGGGCTCTTCTTTGAGACCGCTGACCAGAAGCTCACTGGAAGACATGATAGGCGTCAGGGGAGTCTTCAGTTCGTGAACGAGCGCGCGGGTAAATTCCACCCGCCTTTGCACTTCCTCCTCAAGTTCCTGGCGGGTCTTCCGTTCTTTCTCATAAGCTTCTTCAAGTTTCTCTTGAGCCAGTTCGCGCTCGGTGATATCCATGGAATGTCCCAGAACCGCCCGCTTCCCCTGATACTGTATGGATGACACGCCTTCAAGGAGCCAGCGCACCTGTCCGGTTCTAGTCATAATACGGTATTTGTACGGAGTCGAGCTCTGCCCTTTCAGCATTTTAATGGCATTCTCCCGTACCATCTCCCTATCTTCGGGAAGCACGAGATTCATAGATTCAGTGTCCAGAAGTCCTTCAGGACCGCCAGCCGTAACCGCGCGGAAGTTCTCGTTGACAAATTTGAATTTACCATCCTGAACGATAAAGAGCCCGATGGGTGTGCTACTGCGGAAAATCTGGACGATTTCTTCATCCGGAGACATCTGGCTATGAGAGGCTTCCAGTTCGGCAATACACTGACGGAGTTCTTGCACCCCTTTAAGAAGCTGTTCTCTGGTTTTGTCTTCGTCTTTTGTCATCATATCTACCATTCAATTCTACTTCCAGACAGGTAAGGCGTCAAATAGCGTCGTAAACACTATGTCTACTTGCGCGTCAGCCGCTTTTCTGGCTAGAATGAAGTATCAGGTCGCATGGTTCTTTCCTGCCTCAAGCGGGCATTTTCTCAGTCGTGCTGAAGGTTAATCATGGGTAAGACTATTGCGGAAAAGATAATAAGTACCAAAGCCGGAGGGGACGCCCGTGCCGGCGACATCCTTGTCGCTCGTGTTGACCTGGCTTTTGTTCAGGATACCACTGGACCGCTGACGGTACGCCAATTCCGCGCGGCTGGCTATAGAACAATAGCGTCTTCTTTGAAAGCAGCGGTATTCCTCGACCATGCCGCACCGAGCCAGAGTCGGGAAATGTCTAACGACCATACCCTGCTCCGCGATTTCGCTCGCGAGACTGGCGCTATTCTTAGCGATGTCGGTGATGGTGTGTGCCACCAGATTGTGGCTGAATCCCTGGCAAAACCGGGCGACCTCATCATCGGTTCGGATTCGCATACCGTGACCGCCGGAGCGCTTGGCGCTTTCGCCTGCGGTATGGGTTCTTCAGATGTGGCGGTTGTTTTCGGTCTCGGCAGAACCTGGTTCCGCATCCCCGAAAGTTACCATATTGTTGTATCCGGTAAATTCAGCAAGGGCGTCCAGGCAAAAGACCTGGTTCTTTCACTCATCGGGCAGATTGGCGCCGACGGAGCTACCTACAAAGCACTGGAGTTCGGCGGCGACAGTATTTCACAATTGACCGTTTCCGACCGCCTGACTATTGCCAACATGGCAGTTGAAGCTGGCGCCAAGGTAGGAATTTTCCCGTCAGACGAAATTACCCGTAAATATCTGGTGGAACAGGGTAGAGGCAAGGATTACCAGCCAATAACTACTGATTCAGATGCTACCTACGAACGCACTATTTCCATTGACCTGAGTAAACTGCAACCAATGGTTTCCCAACCGCATACGGTGGACAATACTATCCCCGCGAAGGAACTCGCGGGTACCAAAATCCAACAGGTATTGATTGGCACATGCACAAATGGCAGGCTAGAAGACCTGGAAATCGCGGCTCGCATGTTAAAAGGCAAGAAACACCATCCGTACACAAGATTGGTTGTCACACCGGCATCGCGGAAAATATTACTGGCAGCCATCAAAGCGGGTTATATTGAAACACTGATTAAAGCAGGCGCGGTAATTATGCCGCCGGGATGCGGCGCTTGTCTGGGTCTGCACCAGGGTGTCATTGGCGATGGCGAAAGCTGTCTTTCCACCGCAAACCGTAATTTCAAAGGTCGGATGGGCAGCGCCGAAGGCTTTGTTTATCTCTCCAGCCCGGCAACTGCCGCCGCCTCCGCCTTAAAGGGCGAAATTACCGACCCGAGGGAGTTTCTCTAATGCTGACTGGCAGAGCCTTTAAGTTTGGTGACGGTATCTCTACCGACCATATTATTCCAGGTAAGTATGCCTATCTTCGGAGTAATCTTCCAGAACTGGCAAAACATGTTATGGAGGACGCCGACCCCACCTTTGCCGCACGTGTGAAACCGGGTGACTTCATTGTGGGTGGTAATAACTTCGGGCTGGGGTCCAGCCGCGAGCACGCCCCGCTGGTAATCAAGATGGCTGGCGTTAAAGCCATTCTGGCTAAATCGGTCGCCCGCATCTTCTTCCGTAACGCTATCAATCTCGGCTTGCCAGTTCTTATCTGCAATACCGATGATATTGCTGACAGTGATATACTGGAAGTTGACCTGAAAGCAGGTATCATTACAGATAAAACAAACAGCAAACGCCTGACCTTCGGTAAGATTCCTGAGGTGATGTTACACATTCTTGATGAAGGCGGACTTTTGCCTTATATTGAAAAGCACGGGGATATTAAACTCTAACTGGAGAATCAATGGCAAAGACCTATCACATCACCCTCATTCCCGGCGACGGCGTCGGACCTGAAGTGACCGAAGCCGCCCGGCGCGTGCTGGAAGCTACCGGCATTAAGTTCCAGTGGGACCTCGCCGAGGTGGGCGAGTATGCTATGAAAAAATACGGCACGCCCCTGCCAGACTCTGTTATTGCGTCCGTGAAAAAGAACAAGGTTGCCCTGAAAGGTCCTGTTACCACGCCTGTCGGCTCCGGGTTTCGCAGTGTTAATGTCGCCCTCCGCAAAGAGCTGGAGCTTTACGCTTGCCTGCGCCCCTGCAAACTCTATTCGGGCATTCCGTCTCGCTATAAGGATGTGGACATCGTCGTTGTTCGCGAAAATCTGGAAGACCTCTATGCCGGTGTCGAATTTGAACGGGGCACACCAGAAGCGGCGGGAATCATCAAGTACACTGCCGATACGAAACGCGGCGTTATCAGACCTGATTCCGGCATCAGTATTAAGGCAATCTCCGAATTCCGTAGTAAGCGTATCGTAAAATTTGCTTTCGACTATGCACGCACCCATAGCAGGAAAAAGGTCACTGCCGTACATAAAGCGAATATCATGAAATTTTCCGATGGTTTGTTCCTGTCCTGCGCCCGAGAGGTAGCTAAAAACTATTCGGACATCGAGTTTGAAGACCGTATCGTGGATAACATGACCATGCAGTTGGTACAGAAACCCGGTCAGTTCGATATCATCGTCGCACCAAATCTATACGGGGACATCCTCTCCGACCTCTGTGCCGGGCTCGTAGGCGGGCTGGGAGTCGCTCCAGGTGCCAACCTCAGTGATGACATGGCAGTTTTTGAACCGACTCACGGCAGTGCCCCCAAGTATACCGGCATGAACAAGGTCAACCCGATGGCAATGATGCTCTCCGGTGTGCTGATGCTCCGCCACCTCGGGGAGAAAAAAACAGCAGATAGAGTGGAGAAAGCCATCGCTGATGTAATTGCCCTAGGCAAAGATGTTACCTATGACCTCAAGCCGGAGGCGCCGGAGAAGGCAGTGGGCACATCGCAGGTCGCCGATGCGGTAATCCGTAAACTGGGTGATATTTAATCCGGGAAATGCACAGCCACGCCCTTGAGCACGATGTGAAACAAGCAAATAGTATATAATTAAATCAATCCAATAATTAATCATCCTTTAACAATTTTTCATTATAGTGACCACACAAGGCACATGTATCATACGGGAGGTTTCATGGGCAAAATCTACATCATTGACGTAACCAACCGGGATGGCGTCCAGACCGCCAGGTTGGGGCTGTCCAAGTTGGAAAAGACGATGATTAACCTCTATCTAAACGAGATGGGGGTATTTCAGTCGGAGTTCGGTTTTCCCACCACCCGCCACGAGACTCACTACCTGCGCGCCAACCTGAAACTGGCTCAGATGGGAACACTCGAACCTATCCGTCTTGCCGGTTGGATACGCGCTATGGCGGAGGATGTCGAGATTACCTTCAAGCTTGTCCCTGAAATCAAACACCTGAACCTCTCCACCTCCACATCCACCCAGATGATTGAGGGGAAATATCTGGGCAAGAAGGGTAAGCGGGACATCATCAAGATGATGGTTGAGGCAGTCGATGCCGCCAAATCTTATGGCTGTGAGAGCATCGGGGTGAACGCAGAAGACGGCTCCCGTACCGACCTCCCCTATCTCCTTGAATTCAGTCTGGCCGCGAAAGAACATGGCGCCACCCGCATCCGCTACTGCGATACCCTCGGTTATGATAACCCGTTCTCTATCTACGAGACCGCAAAAGCGCTCGCCGAAAAAGTAAAACTACCGATTGAACTTCACTGCCACGGTGACCTGGGTATGGCTGTCGCTAATTCTATCGCCGGAGCGAAAGGCGTTATCGATGGCGGTCAGGACGCTTATATCAACACTACCATCAACGGTATCGGTGAACGGGCGGGCAACGCCGACCTTGTCGCGGTGCTTCTGGCTCTTATCAAGTCAAAAGGTTTTTCAGATAAGTACAAACTTGGTATTCCAGTAGATATGTCCAAATCATGGAAAATCGCTAAATATGCCAGCTATGCATTTAAGGTACCCATCCCCATCAACCAGCCTGGAGTTGGTGACAATGCCTTCGCCCACGCCTCGGGTATTCATGCCGATGGCGTTCTGAAAGACCCTGCCAACTATGAACTGTATGGGTTTGAGGAACTAGGCCGCGGAGAACCGGAACTGGTAGAGACCGGCAGACAAATCTGCTCGGGGCAATATGGTGGTATTTCCGGTTTCCGTCATATTATGAACAAAATCGCCGGGCAAATGACCATCAGTTTCCGGGATGATGAAGAGGCGCAAAAAGTTCTGGAACTGGTGCGGTATGCCAATGTCGCCGCACAGAAACCTCTGGTCGAAGATGAGCTACTTTTCATCGCCAAATACCCCGATGTCGCCAAGGAATTAATGACGATGACCCCGCTGGACTACCTCGATGAGTAGCCGGATTCTTTGTGCGCCAGTTTAATATCCGGTATTTCCCGCTTAGATAGTTATAATCTCTCCTTTACCAGTATCCCTACTACGCCCCTGTAGATGTGTCAATCAAGCTTTCGCCGTATTCTTTCGTTGACAACAACTAACAATTATGTTATCTTACGATGTAATGGATAGCTATAATTTGTTACTCGCGCTTACCGTTACATAACCGGATACCACCGGGGTTCGTCTCCCGAAGTTTGGAGCCGTCCCACGGGGACGGCTTTTTTATTGTCCCGATGGCGAATGCCATACGGGATTCCGTATGAGGAACGAATCGGAAGAATAAAGCTGACAGCCTTCAGCGCTCAGCAGTCATATTCTGGATAGTTGGGTGGCTGAAAGCTAATCGCTGACTGCTAGTTTAAGAGGAATCTAATATGGCAGATAAATATAACGCTGTTGAAATTGAAAAAAAGTGGCAGGCAAAATGGGAAGCGGATAAGCTTTATGCCGTCACGGAAGATAGTCCTAAACCCAAGTGGTACGCCCTCACCATGTTCCCCTATACCTCGGGCGACCTCCACATCGGGCACTGGTACGCTATGGCTCCCTCCGATGTCCACGCGCGTTTCAAGAGATTGCAGGGCTTCAATGTCCTCCACCCAATGGGTTTCGATGCTTTCGGATTGCCAGCAGAAAATGCCGCTATCAAGCGGGGCATCCACCCCTATAAGTGGACGATGGCAAACATTGAAAACATGCGCCGCCAATTGAAAAGCATGGGCGCTATCTACGATTGGGACCGCGAGGTCATCACCTGCGGCCCGGAGTACTACAAATGGACACAGTGGTTTTTCATCAAGCTGTTTGAGCACGATTTAGCCTACCGCGGCAAGGCGCCGGTCAACTGGTGTCCGCAATGTCAGGTGGTGCTCGCCAACGAGCAGGTTATTGCTGGCAAGTGCTGGCGCTGTGACTCTGAAGTAATCAAGCGTGACCTGGAACAATGGCTATTCCGCATCACGAAATATGCCGATGAGTTGATGGAACACAAAGACATCGATTGGCCCGAGCGCATAAAAATTATGCAGAGAAACTGGGTGGGCAAGAGTTACGGCACGGAAATTTCCTTTGCTCTCGACCATCCCGGTATTGAAGAAAAGGAAATCCGGGTCTTCACCACCCGACCGGACACTATCTTTGGCGTCACGTTTATGGTGCTGGCGCCGGAACATCCGCTGGTGACCAAATTAGTTACACCGGATAAAAAAGCGCAGGTAAATGAATATATCGCCCGAACCAGAAAGTTCACTGAAATCGAGCGTCTCTCCACCGAAAAAGAAAAGGATGGCGTTTTTACCGGCGCTTATGCTATCAACCGTCTCACCGGAGAAAAAGTGCCCATCTGGATTGCCGATTACGTGCTGGCAAGCTATGGCTTTGGCGCGGTGATGGGTGTACCCGCCCACGATGAGCGTGATTTCGCCTTCGCGAAAAAGTATGGTGTCCCTATCCGTCTTGTTATCGCCCCACCCGATTGGAAAGACGGCGAACTGGAACAGGCATACATTGAGCCCGGCAAAATGGTCAACTCCGCGCAATTTAACGGATTGGATAATGACAAAGGTATTGACGCTATCGCAACTTATCTGGAAACAAAGGGCTGGGGCAAAAAAACTGTCAGTTATAAAATGCGTGACTGGTTAATTTCCCGCCAGCGTTATTGGGGCGCACCCATACCGATGATTTACTGTGATAAATGCGGTATTGTCCCTGTGCCAGAGAGCGACCTGCCCGTTCTCCTGCCTGAAGACGCTGATTTCAGCCACAAGGGCGAATCACCCCTGAAGTACAACGAGAAATGGGTTAACACCGCCTGCCCGAAGTGTGGCGGTCCCGGCAAGCGTGAGACAGATACCATCGACGGCTTTATGTGTTCATCCTGGTATTTCCTGCGCTATTGCAGTCCGGACTACTCTCAAGCCGCCTTTGACCCGGAAAAAATAAAGTATTGGATGCCAGTGGATATTTACACAGGCGGCGCGGAACATGCCGTGATGCACCTGCTCTATGCACGTTTCTTCACCAAGGCGCTCCGTGATATGGGGCTAATTGATTTTGGCGAGCCGTTTACCAAGCTCTTCAACCAGGGTATCATCATCGCTCAGCACGAAAAGATGAGCAAATCGAAGGGTAATGTGGTCAATCCTGACGAATACGTAAACAAACTGGGCGCCGATACCGTGCGCGCCTATATGATGTTCATCGGACCGTGGGAGCAGGGCGGCGAATGGTTTGATACCGGTATCAGTGGCGTCAGCCGGTGGTTGAACCGTGTCTGGAACCTGGCACTGGAAGACTACCAGCCTCATGCCACAGATGAAAACGCCCGGCGTGAACTGGAGCGCATAACCCACCAGACCATTAAGAAGGTCACCGGGGATATGGACCGCCTGCGCTTCAATACCATGATTGCCGCACTTATGGAACTGACCAACTACCTGTCCCGGCTCAAGGAAACGAATCCGGTTTCTGCCTCTAACTGGCGCTCGTCTATTGAGACCTTATTACTACTCATAGCACCCACCGCGCCGCACATGACCGAAGAGCTATGGCACCGGCTGGGACACAACCAGAGCATCCACAATCAAAGCTGGCCCAAATGGGATGAAGCGCTCGCAAAGGAAGAGGAAATCACGCTGGTGGTGCAGGTGAACGGGAAACTGCGCGACCGTATCAGCGTGCCGGTTTCCATCACTGAAGATGACGCCAAACATCTTGCCCGCGACAGCGAAAAAGTAAAAACGCATCTGGAAGGCAAGCAGATAGTCAAGGTAATTTATGTGCCCGGGAAGCTCGTAAATATTGTGGTAAGATGACAATGATAACAAACTCCCATTTTGTCATTCTGAGCGTAGCGAATGAATCTAGCACCCCTTTACCTCGCCTCTGGATTCCCGCTCCTGTATCGGGTACGGGTTCATCCTGAACGGATTCACCGTGAACGGGACAAGCTTCGCGAGAATAACAATACTGAATACTGATTGCTGGTTCTGATACCTTCAGGTAAGGTGAGTTAAATGAAAATTGCATTCGTCGGTGGTGGTAATATGGGCGAGGCGATGCTCTCGGCACTCTTGAACAAACAGGTAGCCGAAGCCAAATCCATCACAGTCAGTGATGTCAGTGAGCCGCGACGTCATTACCTCACGCAGAAGTATGCCATGAAAGTCACTCCGGATAACCGGCTGGCGATTACCGGTGCGAATGTAGTCGTGCTTGCCGTCAAACCACAGAACCTGCCGGCCGTTATGAATGAATTGAAAAACCAGCTTAAACCCGCGCAACTGGTCATCTCCATTGTTGCTGGCGTCCGGATTGATACCTTGCGTCAGGGATTGAATCATAAAATAATCGTACGCAGTATGCCCAATACCCCTGCTCAGATTGGTGAAGGCATCACAGTTTGGACTGCCACTAAAGAAGTCACCGCTGCGCAAAAGAAACGAGCTGGCAGTATCCTGGTCGCAATGGGAAAAGAGTTCTATGTCAATGATGAGAGCTTTCTGGATATGGCAACCGCCGTGAGCGGCAGTGGTCCCGCCTATCTCTTTTATTTCGTCGAGTCCTTTATCGACGCCGCGGTTGCTATCGGATGGTCGCGGGAAATAGCAAAGGAATTGGTGCTGGGTACGGTGCTCGGCGCGGCTCACCTTATTGAGAAATCGGACAGGGAACCTGCCGACCTGCGCCGTATGGTTACTTCACCCGGCGGTACTACGGCAGAAGCTATCCGTGTCTTTGATGAAGGTAAACTCACCGAGTTGGTAACTAAGGCAGTCAGAGCCGCCCACGAAAAAGCACAGAAGCTTGGTAACGGGCAGAGGTAGATTCCCTTACGTAAGAGAAAACAAAAAGCCCACCCGAACAAATCCATATACGATTTTTCAGATGAGCTTTCGCCGTGCTTGATTTCTAAAAGCGATTATTTACCGTGCAGTTTGTTGTACTTCGCCTGAAGCTGTTCCTTTGTCTCTTTGTGCGCTTCATCAAGTTTGCAGGAATCTACCGGGCAGACCTCAACACACTTCGAGGAATCATGCGCGCCCACGCATTCGGTGCATTTGTCGGGGTCAATCTTATAGATTGAGTCGCCCTCGCTGATTGCCTGGTTGGGGCATTCAGCCTCACAGGCTCCACAACTGATGCATTCTTCGGTAATCTTGTACGCCATTGATAATTGCCTCCTTTTTCCAATTCCGGGTATATATTATAGTGCGAGCTTCTTGCCGCTTAAGCGAGCTTTTAATGCCTTCCCGACATGATTTGGCACCATGCCATTTATATCCCCACCCAGGCTGGCTACCTCTTTCAATAGACTTGCGGACAGGAACTGGTATTGCAAGCTGGCCATCAGGCAGACTACTTCCAGGTCCGGGCAGAGCTTCTTGTTCATCAGCGCCGTCTCGAACTCACGCTCGAAATCAGTGACAGCCCTCAAGCCGCGGACAATCGTCTGCGCACCCATCTTCTTAGCAAAATCGACTATCAAACCCTTAAACGAAACTACCTCGATGTTCGGGATATGCCTCGTGGCTTCCCTAGCCAGCGCTACACGCTCCTCTGTGGTGAAAAGCAATCCGCGCCCAGCGCTAGCACTGCCCGATGAAGCCAGTCGCGTAGCCGTCGGGCTGTCATATACACCAATGTAGACCTTGTCAAAAAGCTTCGCCGCTCTCGTCGCAACGTCCAGATGCCCATTGGTAATGGGGTCGAAAGTTCCCGCATACAACGCAATCGTCATTAATTCTCCTTCCGATATACTGAAATGGTGCTATCACCATGACGGTGCTCTTTGAACAATTGCATGGTTCCATAGTTCGACTGCAACGGAAAGCGTGAAGAATGCGTCATCACGATAATGGTGTGCTCACCGACCAGTTTGGAATCTGCCAGTTGTTTCACCAGCTCTCCGATTGTTTCATCTTTATACGGCGGGTCAATCAAGATAATACTGTACGTTTTATCCAGAAAAGCGAGGGCTTTTACCACACTACTGCAATAGACGTGTGCCCTCTCCGCCAGTTTTGTTTTAACAAGGTTCTGTTTGATTATATCACAACACCTACGCTCACGGTCAACAAAATCAGCCCACTCCGCTCCCCGACTTAATGCTTCAATACCCAGTGCTCCGCTTCCCGAAAAAAGGTCCAGCACCCGCGACCAATCGTCAGTGAGATTTTCCAGAATAGAAAAAATGGCGCCACGGACAAGGTCGGTGGCAGGCCTTACGCCAACACCATCCGGGACTTTGAGGAGGGTGCCTTTAGCAGTTCCGGTTATCACACGTAACATTATGTTAATAATAGCGAACAA
Organism: Dehalococcoidales bacterium; assembly: GCA_030654965.1. GTDB lineage: Bacteria > Chloroflexota > Dehalococcoidia > Dehalococcoidales > Fen-1064 > JAURWL01. The sequence continues at coordinate 26,359 of JAURWL010000163.1, forward strand.
GATGTGAGAGTGTCAAACGTATCTAATTTTCACGTATGAAGTTTGGAGTTTATGAGCTATAATTTCAGCCTCGTTACCAACGCCTGCAAACTGGCTTTCGCATTCTGCATAATCGGGCGACCATGCCCCACGCAGAGGATTTCAACATCCAGTTCCGCCATCCGCCGGATTGACGACCTGACTTCCTGAAGGTTGGTGCTTACCGTTTTCAACGGCATGCGCAGAATATCACGTCGTTTATTCATGGCATCGCCCGCAATGAGCAGTTTATGTTTCGGAGCGTAGAGGCTGATGCTCCCCGCCGTATGACCGGGTGTGGGGATAATCTGCAAGCCGCCTAGAATATCAAACGTCTCCTCACCCTCCAGCACCATGTCCACACCATCCGCCCCCAGTACAAATTGCCGGCGAAAAGAAGAAAGCCACGGCGTGCGCAATAATACCCCGATGATATTACCCGCAGGATACGGTATGGTATCTTCAGGAATATGCACATCGGTCTTATGCGCCGCCACCTTTGCCATGGTCAGTTTCCGCAGTTCTTCCAATCCTCCCGTATGGTCAAGATGATTATGTGTGAGAATGACCAGCCCGATTTCCTCAGGTTTTCTCCCCAGTTTGTGAATACACTCAACGATATAGGGTGTGCTCCCGCGAAAGCCGGTGTCGATGAGCGTCAGGCTCTTTTCGACAATGAGGAACATGTTAGCGTAGCGGATGGTTATCTGGTACAGGTTGGGTACGATTTCCAGTGTATACACGTTAATTAAATCTCAAATTTCAATTATCAACCATCAAACTATATTTTACCATTCCGTCGAAACTTGTCCCGTTCCCATATCAGTATGGGACAAGCCTCGATACGGGAGATGGAATCCCGCAAGATGAAAGAGTACGGATTGTCAGGTCAAGCGCATCAACAATAGACTCCTGAGTGACTAGAATTTAGAATTCGTCTTCTCCAGTCTCTCCATCCATTGCATGCCCGTCAATCCGAGCCGCGCATAAATATCATCGACATAGCGCACGTAGTAGCTGTAATCGAAGAGCGCCTCAAGTTCTTTAGCGGGTAGTGCTTTAGCGACATCGGCATCTGCTTTCAATAACGTGAGGAATTTCTTATTCTCCATCCAGGTTTTCATTGCATTACGCTGGACTATTTTATAAGCATCCTGACGGCTCATCCCTGTATCTATAAGGGCGAGCAAAACCCGCTGGGAGAAGAGCAAACCCCGGGTGATATCCATGTTCTGCCGCATCTTCTTGGGGTAGACAAGCAAGCCTTTCATCACCCCGGTAAAAATCGATAGTGTGTAATCCAGCGCCAGACAGGCATCCGGTAGAATAATCCGCTCGGTGGACGAGTGGCTGATATCCCGTTCATGCCACAATGCGATATTTTCCAGCGAGGTCATGGCATAACCACGTACCAGCCGCGCCAGTCCGCATACCCGTTCACACAACTCCGGGTTACGCTTGTGCGGCATAGCGGAACTTCCAGTCTGTCCCGGACTGAAAGGCTCTTCCACTTCACGGACTTCCGTGCGCTGGAGATGCCGGATTTCGGTGGCGAATTTCTCAAGGGAACCGGCGATGATAGCAAGCGTGGTGACATACTGGGCATGGCGGTCTCTCTGGATTATCTGATTGGAGATAGGCGCTGAAGCCAGACCCAGTTTAGCGCACGCTTTTTCCTCAAGCTCCGGTCGCAGAGTCGCGTAAGTCCCCACCGCGCCGGAAATTTTCCCGACGGCAATTACTCGCCTAGCTTCCTGAAGCCGCTGTCGATTTCGATTCATCTCTTCGAACCAGAGCGCCAATTTTAACCCGAAGGTGATTGGTTCCGCATGGACGCCGTGAGTGCGCCCCGTCTGCAGTGTATATTTGTACTGGATGGCTTTCTCACCGAGAACGAGACTTAATTCCCGCATGTCCTCCAGAAGAATGTCCGCGGCTTCTACCAGTTGAAGACTGAGCGCTGTATCCATGACATCGGAAGAGGTCATACCCATATGAATAAAGCGCGACTCATCCCCAAGGCTCTCCGCTACCGTATTGAGAAAGGCAGTGACGTCATGATGGGTCTCTTTCAGGATTTCGTTCATTCGCCTGAGATTGACACGCGCCATTTTGATTTTGGGAATAGCACTCCGGGGAATAACCCCCAATTGCGCCCAGGCTTCACAGGCGGCAATTTCAACGTCAAGCCATTTTCTAAACTTGTTTTCTTCCGACCAGACACGACTCATTTCAGGACGGGAATACCGCTCAATCATTTGCCGTCTCCTTGCAGTTTCTTCCGGTATTTGTCATAGGCTTTCCGGATATTCTCATATTTCAGCCCGAGAATCTCGGCGGCGAGATAAGCGGCATTTTTTGCGCCGGCAGACCCGACAGCGACACAGGCAACAGGAATTCCCGCCGGCATCTGGACAATAGAATAGAGCGCATCGACACCCTTTAGTTCTCCACCTGGGAGGGGAATACCAATCACCGGGATGGTCGTCCAGCTTGCCATAACCCCCGGTAGATGGGCGGCGCCACCCGCCGCCGCAATTATGACTTCTATCCCACGTCCCCGCACCGCTTGCCCGTACTGTCGGGCTTTTTCCGGCGTGCGGTGAGCGGAGATGACATTCACCTCGTAGTCAATACCCAGTTCTTTAAGGGTATCCAGTGCAGGTTGAACTGCTTCCGTATCCGATTTCGACCCCATAACCACACCGACAAGAACCATCGTATTCCCCCCAATGTATTAGCTACTTAATAATCAAGTATCAATAGTAGGGTGGGTGAAACCCACCTACTCTAAATCCATCTCTATCAGATCTTTCTCTACTTCCTTTCCCCAATCACTATGATATTGCCCCTTCACAACAAATTCCCTGAAGCTACTAAATTCCCATTCCAAAGGTTAATTTACCAGCCCATGCTTCACCGGATTATAGTGAATATAATCACAATGCTTGTTGAAATCTTCTTGATTACGAATTGTATGTTCCCAAAACCTTCTCTGCCAAATACCTTTTTCACTCTTATTCATCATTGATTCCGATATGTTTCTGAACTTATTCCCAGAATAATGCCGACTAAAAGTCCCTTTAATTTGTTTCCAGCGTGTTGAAAAATCGGAATCCTCATCTGGAAGAGTCCAGATGGTATGCAAGTGGTCTGGCATAATCACAATAGCATTTATCCTAAAAGGATGCGTCTTTATAATACTTTTCAAACAATTTCTCAATAGACGGACAGATGTTTCCTCACTGAATATCGGATATCTCATGTAAGTGACAACTGTAAAGAAGAAAGTGCCTCCGTTTAAGAAAGTTCTACGGTAGTCAGACATCTCACTATTACGGTGGGTTACACTTCGCTCACCCACCCTACTGCTATCCTCCTTTTAAAGCTTCGATATTCGAATTCAGGATTTAAACAATGCAATATCTTTTCTGTAATGAGCTCCCTCGAACTGAATTCGGGAGATATTGGCGTAGACTTTTTCTCGTGCCTTAGCAATTGTTTTGCCCATGGCTACCACGGTGAGCACACGCCCGCCATTGGTCAGCACTTCCCACGGCGTGGAACCGACCTTTGTGCCCGCGTGGAAAACGAGGACATCTTTATCAACATCATGCAATCCGTTCACAGGGAACCCGGTCTTATAACTTCCCGGATACCCACCCGACGCCATCACCACGCCCACGCAGGCATCATCGGAGCATTCCACTTTTATTTGACTCAGCTTACCCCTGATGACCGCCATAATAATGTCAACGAGGTCGGTCTTGAGACGTGGCAGGATGACCTGCGTTTCCGGGTCGCCGAGACGGGAATTGAACTCAAATACTTTGACATCACCACTATTGACCATCAAGCCGCCATAGAGCACACCACGATATGGTCTACCCTCCTGCGCCATCGCTTTGACAGCAGGTTCCATTACCGTCTCAATCACCTTTTTCTGCAAGGCAGGGCTATCAAAGACAGGCGGACTGTAACTGCCCATACCTCCGGTGTTAGGACCCCTGTCACCGTCATAGATTCTTTTGTAATCACAGGCTGAAACGAACGGCAGTACCGTCTTGCCGTCGGTAAATACAAAACTGCTCATTTCCCGACCGGTGAGGAATTCTTCAATCAAGACTTTATCCGCCGCCGTACCCAGTTTCTTCGCCTGCATAAATTCCGCCAGTGCCGCCAGCGCTTCTTCCTTGGACGCGGCAACCACGACCCCTTTTCCCGCTGCCAGCCCATCTGCCTTAACAACTATGGGCGGTTTCTGTTTCCGGACATAGTCGCAAGCTTGCTGGTAATCAGAAAATGTAACACTCTTCCCGGCGGGGATATTGTATTTCTTGAGAAGTGACTTGGCGAAGACTTTGCTTGATTCAATTTCGGCGGCGAGCTTGCTCGGCCCGAAGATGGGGATGCCGATGCTTTCAAAGTGGTCGACGATGCCCTCCGCCAGCGGCACTTCCGGACCAACGACGACCAGTTCAATCTTTTTCTGCTGGGCGATTTTCGCCAGCGCCTTAATATCCGAAGCGTTAACATCGATATTCTGCGCGATACGCGCCGTCCCGGCATTTCCCGGCGCGGCGAAGAGTTCTTTGACTTTAGGACTCTGGGCGATTTTCCAGACCAAGGTGTTCTCTCTGGCGCCACTACCAACAACGAGGATTTTCAGTTTGAACCTCCTCCTGTTTTTTACTTTTCTGTCATTATCAGGCTCGACCTGATAATCCAGACGCCACCTATCTGTCTAGATTCCCGCCTGCGCGGGAATGACACTACGGTGTCAGTTCGCCACGCTACGCTCGCGATGACAATAGAGCTTACTCCCACTCAATTGTTGACGGGGGTTTGGAGGTAATGTCATAGACCACGCGGTTGACCTCAGGGACTTCGTTCACAATGCGATTGGAAATCCGAGCCAGCACGTCATAGGGAAGACGCGCCCAGTCCGCCGTCATCGCGTCCTCACTGGTCACGGCGCGGATGCCCACCAGATACCCGTAGGTGCGGTGGTCGCCCATCACCCCCACGCTCTTCACATCGGTGAGCACGGCAAAGCTCTGCCACAACTGGCGGTATAACTGCGCTTTCTTAATTTCGTTCATCAGTACAAAGTCCGCCGACCGCAGGATTTCCAGCTTCTCCTTGGTTATTTCGCCGATAATGCGGATTGCCAGACCGGGCCCCGGGAAAGGCTGACGCCAGACCATTTCCTCAGATAATCCCAGCTCCAAGCCCACCTGCCTAACTTCATCCTTAAAGAGATAGCGCAGCGGCTCAATTAATTTCAGCCGCATCCGCGACGGCAACCCGCCGACATTGTGGTGTGTTTTAATCTTGGCGGAGGCAGTGCTCCCTGACGAGGCGCTTTCAATCACATCGGGATAAAGTGTGCCCTGCGCCAGGAAATCCACCTTGCCAAGTTTAGTGGCTTCTTCCTCAAACACACGGATGAATTCCTCACCGATAGCTTTGCGCTTCTGCTCCGGGTCGATGACTCCCTTTAATCTATCGAGGAAGCGTTCTGTGCCATCAACAAAGATAATGTTCATCCCCAGGTTCAGACGGAAAGCGGTGAAGGTGCGCTCCACTTCTTCACGGCGGAGCAGGCCGTTATTAACAAAGATACAGGTCAATTGATTCCCGATAGCCTTATGAATAAGCGTGGATACCACCGCCGAATCCACACCACCGGACAGGGCGCTGATGACCTTGCCGTCGCCTACCTGAGCCTTAATAGAGGCAATGCTTTCATCAATATAGTTGCCGATTGTCCAGTTCCCCTTGCACTTACAGACATTCAGCGCGAAATTGCGGAGGATTTCTTTGCCCTGCGGCGTGTGGACAACCTCCGGGTGGAACTGAATGCCGTAGAGGTTCTTGCCATTGGCAATTGCCGCCAGCGGCGTATTCTCCGTGTGGGCAATCGCTTTGAATCCGGGCGGCATCTGTTCGATGCTATCGCCATGACTCATCCAGACGGTAATCGCCTCGTTCAAACCGGCAAATAGAGGAGAATCGCGGTCGCTGATATGGAGTACGGTGTGCCCGTATTCGCGCTTTGTCGCCGGGGTGACTCTGCCCCCGAGCTGATGGGTGATTGTCTGCAATCCATAGCAGATACCCAGCACCGGCACACGCCCTTCGAAGACATAGGCTGGCGCTAACGGCGCGTTTTCTTCATAGACACTCGCGGGACCACCGGAGAGGATGATTCCTTTCGGATTGAGATGGGCAATTTTCTCCCAGGGCGCATCGAAGGGCACCAGTTCACTATAGACATTGCATTCGCGGACACGCCGGGCGATGAGGAGGTTGTATTGCGAACCGAAGTCCAGCACCACAATTGACTCTCGTTCGGCAGGCGGCAGGGGTTGTTCGACGCGCGACGGCCGGACACCCGCCTTCTCCTTGGCAATTTCAAGATAGGTAGTGACCTCGATATCACTGCTGGTAGCGACTCTGCCCGTGAGATTCTGTTTGGGGTTTTCTTGTTCTATGCTCATAACCTGCTTTGCTTTCGCTTGCCTCCGGAAATAGCTTATATTAACCTCTGCGTTAGTGTGGTTTGTTATGTGTACCCTATTATAACCGAATTTTGACGAACTGGCACTACCTAATAAAAAAGGGTACAACTTGCTTATGGTTGTCATTCTTGTCCAAAATAGATTTTTACTTCTATATTGCAGTATAACCTCCGCACTATTACTACCACTTGTCATACCAGCGCAGGCTGGTATCCAGAAGAGACGAGCACCGCTTTCGGCTGCTGGCAATGCCGCTTCTCACACGACCACCCTCACCCCATTCGCTTCGCTCAGGGCAGGCTCTGACCCTCTCCCTGAAAAAAGAGGGAGAGGGAATTGTATTTAAGAGGATTGCATCCTCTTACACTCTTGCTACGTTGCCCTAGCTGGAGATAATATTTTGGACAGCATTCGCCACCTTTACCAAACAAGCCCAGCCCAAGAGGGGGTGGAAAACAAAGATCTTATCAGAAGTACCTCTTACGCTCGTAAAACCCCACCAAAACCCGGGAATCTTATTATCTTGGACAGCTGTGAGTCACGTTATGAAATTGGCACCATGCAAGAAAATCTCCGTCATCACTTCTGCGGTTTTATCTCAAGTAGTTCGATGAGTACATTATCGGGACCCCACATGAAAGTTATTTTAACGCCGGGTCTCAGCTCCATAATTTCGTTGCGGAATTTCACTCCATTTGCTTTCAAGCTAGCCACAGCTGACTCCAGATTATCCGTCCTGATACCAAAATGCTCCAGTCCGCCCACCGGACCTGCCGCCGGTGCCACTCCTGATGATTGCCCTATCAGTATCCTGGAACCATTGAGGTTAAGCTCTGCGCTCATGCGTCCTCCCGGAAGCTCTCTCAAGTATACCCTGCGGGCATTAAAATTCTTTTCGTAGAATTCGGTGGTTTTTGCCACATCCGGGCTCACCAAGTGCACGTGGTCGTACCAGTATTCAGGCATTCTCATCTCCTTAATGAAAGCTATGCCGCATTTTAGACTGCCACTCGTTTCACGGTCAACTACCCCCTGAAACCTGACGGCCGTTTGCTGACTCCTTCGATACACTCAGGACAAGTTGCTAAAGGCTGATGGCTGACCGCCTGTTTAATGCTATACTATTGTCAGTATGAATTCGACCGCTACGCGTAACGTGAAGAACCAGATAGATGAGGCTATTGCCATACTGAAAAAAGGTGGTATTGTGGCTTACCCGACCGATACCGTCTATGGGCTGGGCGCCAGTATGACCAGCATCGCCGCCGTAGAGCGCATCTTTGAGGTGAAGTGCCGCCCGAAGGGAATGGCATTACCCCTGCTTGTAGCGGACCGGGAGCAAATCAAACAAATCACCCGGTCTGTCCCACCCGCCGCCTGGTTACTCATCTATAACTTCCTCCCGGGCGCGCTTACCATCGTTCTAAACAAATCAGACAGCGTGCCTGATATTATCACCGGCGGCGGCAAAACAATCGCTATCCGTATTCCCGACCACCCCATCCCCATCGCCCTTATTAAAGGACTGGGTAAACCAATCGTCGGCACGAGCGCCAATCTCAGCGGTCAGCCGAGCCCGCTCACAGCGGAAGAAGTCAGAATGCAGATTGGTAATAAAGTAGATATGATTATCGATGGCGGTCAGTGCCCCGGCGGTGTCGAGTCAACCGTCGTCGACATGAGCAATAGTAAACCGGTCATACGGCGTCTGGGAGCTATCACACTGGCACAACTACGGCAGACCTGCCCCGATATTCAACTGGCAAAGGAGATAAAAAATGCGCCTCGCAATCGGTAGCGACCACAGAGGACTGGCAGTAAAAAACAGAGTGGCGGAACTGTTGAAGCAAGCGGGACATACCTACGAAGACTTCGGCGTATACACTGAAGAGCGCGCTGATTATCCACAAATCGCTAAAAAAGTCGGGCAAGCGGTCGCGGGCGGCAAATTCGAGCGCGGGATTCTGGTCTGCGGCACAGGCATCGGGATGTGTATTGTCGCTAACAAGGTCAAAGGCATCCGCGCGGCGATGGCATTCAATACCTTCAGCGCCAGCCGGGCACGCCAGCACAATGATGCCAATATCCTCTGCCTCGGCGGTGAGAACGACCAGTCACAACTCCCCGAAATGATAAATGCCTTCCTCACCTGTGAATTCGAGGGCGGCCGCCACCAGCAGAGACTGGATATGATAAGGGAAATGGAGAAGTAAACTCGAAATCCGAAATACGAAACTCTAAACCCTAAACAATATTAAAAAGAGCACTGAAAAACTGATATAAGGAACAAATGACCATATCTGGACTATTGAAGATGCTGTAAAACTAGTTGAAAGCTAATCAAGTCTGGGAATCTTCTTTATTAGGAACTTATAGCTGTAGACGTATCAACTTAAGTTTGGACAACAATCTGTCTACCTTCTTACTTTCTTCTGCTGTCTCAACAAGCCAGCCGTTGTACTGCGATGAATTTAATACTATGGGAGCATTGAAAAAATCGCTATACTCCGGTATTAACCTCCAAATCTCCTTCCCCACATCTAAAGCAAATTTAGCTATTTCAGAACGTATTTCACCTATATTATCAAGAGAGTCTGGTTGTATACGAGCTTTTAATTCCTCACCTATTTTTATAAACTTGTCAATAAATTCCTTCGCTTTTGTTACTTGTGCTATTTTATAATTTGGTCGTTTGGGAAAATTATTTGTTTGTCCTTTTTGCCCTATAGTTGGAACTGAATCAAGTTGTCTTTGAAATTGGTATAATATGGAGACTATAGATATAAAAATCAGGAGGGGAGCTATTAACTGCCATACCCATGTAGGTAACCCGATGGATGCTATATCCCTAACATCAAGGGTGGTACTAACAATCCAAATTATTCCGCCAGCCATTAATAGAGGCCAACCCAATAACTTCTTGAGCCTTGCCAACCATGACGGGATTCGCATGCCCCTATTCTACCATTTTGATTAAATAACTTCTTCATTTTCAAATTGACCCACTACCGACGCTTCCACAATATTTGACAACGCCTGGTTAATTATGTTATTTTAGCTTATTATGAATGTGCAATTGGTCTCTCTGGTACTTATTGTTACATACTCCAGTCAGTGAGTGGGACTCTATGTCAGACTCAAGGGCCGTCCCACTGGGACGGCTTTTTTGTTATCCGCAAGACTCGAGGGTTCACCCTGAATGGTTCACTCTGAAGGGGGAAATGTATAAATGAGAAGTGACGCTATCAAAAAAGGCATCGAGCGTGCCGGGCACCGTTCGCTCTTACACGCCGTCGGGGTGCGGAGTTCCGATATGGATAAACCATTCATCGGCATCGTCAATAGCTACAGCGAAATCGTCCCCGGCCACGTGCACCTGAACATCATCGCTCGGGCGGTGAAAGAAGGGGTTTATCAGGGCGGCGGTATCCCATTTGAGGTCAATACTATTGCCGTTTGTGATGGTATCGCGATGGGACACAACGGCATGAAATACAGCCTGCCCAGCCGTGAGCTAATCGCCGACTCCGTAGAGGTCGTGGTCGAAGCCCACCAGTTTGATGCGCTCGTCTTCATTCCCAACTGCGATAAAATTATCCCCGGAATGCTGATGGCGGCGGTAAGATTGAATTTGCCGGCGGTCTTCGTCAGCGGCGGTCCCATGCTGACCGGACGCCTGACCGTAGACGGTAAGACAAAACGCATCGACCTGATTACCGTCTTTGAAGCTGTAGGGAAAGCCGTGCGAAAGGAAATCACCGAGGTTGAACTGGCGCAAATGGAAGAGCTTGCCTGTCCCGGCTGTGGTAGTTGCGCGGGTATGTTTACCGCCAACACGATGAACTGCCTCACCGAAGCCCTGGGTATGGGACTGCCCGGTAACGGCACCATCCCCGCCGTGGACAACCGGCGCGTTCAACTGGCGCGGCAGGCGGGCGCCCAGGCGGTCTATTGCTGGGCGAAGAACATCCGCCCGCGTGACATCGTGAATGAAAAATCACTGCACAACGCCTTCACTGTCGATATGGCGCTGGGTGGTAGTACAAACTCGGTACTGCATTTGATGGCAATCGCTAACGAAGCTGGTGTTTCATTCTCCCTCCAGAGAATCAATGAAATCAGCGATAAAACACCGTATCTTTCGAAATTAAGCCCGGCCGGTGAGCATCACATTGAAGACCTCGACCGCGCCGGCGGTATTCCTGCCATCATGAAAGAGGTAAGACATCTGCTGAACATGGATGCTCCTACTGTGACCGGGAAATCTGTGGCTAAGAACATCACCGGTTCACGCGTCTCCGACCGTGATGTCATCCGCACCAGAGCGAAGGCTTATTCGCAGACCGGCGGGCTTGCGGTCCTGTTCGGCAACCTGGCTCCGGACGGCGCGGTTATTAAAAAAGGAGCTGTGCCCGCCAACATGATGACCTTCAAAGGACCCGCCCGTGTCTTTGACTCGGAAGAGTCTGCCACGCAGGCAATCATGAAGGAACAAATTAAAGCCGGCGATGTTATTATCATACGTTATGAGGGTCCGAAAGGCGGTCCGGGCATGAGAGAAATGCTCACGCCCACCTCCCTTATCACCGGGATGGGTATGGAGAACAAGGTATTTCTGATTACAGACGGTCGCTTCTCCGGCGGGTCGCGTGGCGCCGCCATCGGGCACGTTTCTCCGGAAGCCGCCAGCGGCGGTCCCATCGCCGCGCTCAAGAATGGCGATATCATCAGCATCGATATTCCCAAAAACAAATTAGACGTCCAGCTCAGCAAGAAAGAAATTTCCGACCGGCTGGCGAAGTTGAAGAAATTCGAGCCGCGCTTCAAGACCGGTTATCTAGCGCGTTATTCGGAAAAGGTCAGTTCCGCCAGCACGGGTGCTATATTCACTTCTTAAGGAAGGTGTCACGACTATGAAGATGACGGGTGGTCAAATTATCTGCGATTGTCTGGTAAAAGAAGGGGTGGAGGTTATCTTTGGTATTCTGGGGGGTGCTATCCTGCCGCTCTA
>JAURWL010000002.1 GCA_030654965.1 Dehalococcoidales bacterium
AAAAGACTTCCGCGGTGACTGGGGTGGTGGCATTCAGACGCCTAACGTTTGAGCTAACCGGCACGGAACAGCGGGACGGTATTTGGCCCAGAATGAAATGGCGGGCCAAATGCCGGCACGCTGTGTAGGCTCCGGTTGAGCGAATGGTTAGGCCTCATTTGCTAGCTGCCGAAGTGATGCATCGAGTTCGTTCGCCATATGAACATAAGAGTTCACCGCGTCGGCTGATGGTGAAAACTCCAGATCGTGTGCCGCATTGTTGCGCAGTGATCGTAAGTCTCTATATAGAGAAACCAGATCCGCAGAAACTACGCCTGCCTTGCGGAGGGCGTTCATGTTGTACGGGGAGTTGGGTGGAATTAACGCGTTGTAGAGATTGTGCTTTATAGCCAGGGCATTCAACGATTCCTCAACCCTCAGCCATGCCGTCATAATTGTCGATCGCGGGTCGGAAACCAATGTTGTTGCTGGAATTGGCGGCACTCGTTGTTCAAATTTGGGCAGCTGTAGCTGCGCGGCCTCCGACTCCAGTTCCCGAATTCTCTCTTCGAATTCGAATTCGGCAGGACCAACCTTTCCCTTCCGCACGCGTGACATGAGTTCTCTAAGTTGCTGCCGGAACAATACAGCGATAGTTACAGCGGCCGCTGGCCAAGCGGCTGCTTTAGCAATTTCGGCGATGAAGGTCAGGATGTCCAAGGTATGAGGCCTAACGTTTGAGCTAACCGGACCGTTGCGGCGTGTGGCTAAAAGCCCAGAATGAAATGGAGGGCTTTTGGCCGCATGCTGCAATGGGTCCGGTTGAGCGAATGGTTAGGCGTCTCTGTGCTGTGAGAGCGAGGCATTTGTTTGAATTCTTGTGATGGCCAGAACTAGGATGAATAGCATGAACAGTGCACTTGCTATTGCGGGCACGACCATGAATATAAGACCACCTTGTGCATCTGGGTGTAGAAATATTGTGTAGTAGTATACCCAACAACCAACTATAAGAAATGTAGCTGCTGCTAAGTTGATTAGGCGGAGTGTTGCTATTTTGGCCGCTGCGAGGCGAACGCAGCCAAATAGAAGTAGCCATGGCATTGCAACAAATAGGGGAAAGAAGAGCCCAGAAAGGCTTGTTGGATGAAAAACATAAAGTAGGAAGCTGATGTGAAGTGCGATTCCTGCAATGATCAGTGCTGCCGCAACTCTCAGTGAGGCGAATTTGGAGGGCATTTGGAGACGCCTAACGTTTGAGCTAACCGGACCGTTGCGGTATGTGGCTAAAGGCCCAGAATGAAATGGCGGGCCTTTAGCCGCATGCCGCAATGGGTCCGGTTGAGCGAAGGGTTAGGCGTCACTGCGCGTGCCTTTTGCCCGGCTCCGACGAGCCACATAGACGCCAAGTAGTCGGAGCGCGACGAGGTAGGCCAGCACACAAAGCAGGAAGAGCCACTGGCTACCCAACGCGGATTTGATAGTGTCATAGCCAAGACCCAATGGCAGTAGACCGACCACGTAGACGATGTACTCTGGTGCAGGCTTCATGGTCGAACCCAGGAGGCAAACTCATCTTTCGACGCATGCACAAGAGAGCGCTGCGTCGTGACTTGTGTTGGTTCCATCAATCATTCTCCCAGCAGATCCCGGTGGTAAGAGAACAAACCTCTTCCCCTGGGCGGTGCATGCTTTCTCACAGGCGGCGAGAGCTCGGGACGAACTGCGTTGCGATAGTGCGAAGTACGCAAGAGCTGCAGCCAAGAACGCCGCTGCCATCAGGGCTGCTTGAAACTTGGTCATTGAGCGGCGGACGATTTTTCTGTGTGACGCCTAACGTTTGAGCTAACCGG
>JAURWL010000008.1 GCA_030654965.1 Dehalococcoidales bacterium
TCGGTGTTTCTGCTCGTTCACTGACCAAATTCGTCTTGCGCGTTGATCACTCGATTAATTCGTTCCTGTTGACTCCCCGCACCCGCGTGTTCGATGAGCCAATCGATGAAAACTTCGATTTGATACGCCCATTGACAGGAAGTGTCCTGAGTCGACACCGGTCCAACGCGCCGAATCGGTAGTAATGGAGCGCAGATCACGAGTAAGTGAAGAATCGAGTAGCCGCCGCGAATTCGTTGCATGACATCGAGCGCGGGAAAGCGACGGAGAAGATCGACGAACGGGAGAAGATTCACTTCATCATTCAAATTCGGCGCCGATCGAAGTAGATTGCGGACTGCAGTTGCAAATTCCACACCGGTTGAGGCTGCTCGGTGGACGACGGCTGCAGCGGCTGCGGCGGTGCTGTCAAGAGTGCACAAGAGTCGAGTGTCAGCTGTTGCAATCAAATCACAGACTCAATTGCTAGCGCGTGTTGACCTACCTCGATGCAGCTGCGGAATTTGTTTGACACGCCTCATCCAGTCGAGCCATCAAATCCGGTAGTCACCATTTCTGCGAACAGAACGCAGCAACATTGATTGAGCGACGGTAGAACGATTTGTCGTTCTCTTGTTTGCGTGTCTGACCTGCGACATTGCGTACTGATTCGCATCATGCAACTCGACGCCTGACGATGCTGCAGGTGCGCGCGCTTCGATCTGTTCCTTCGACTCTTGCTTGACTCGTTCGTGCTGTCTCATCGGTTCATCCACCTTTCGTGTTACATTTCGTCGTGACGGCTGCAGTGGAATGATTGGAGCGTCGACCATCACTGTATCATGATCGATTGCAGGTGGAGACGGTCGAGAAGCGATCGATGCTGCCGGCTGTCGCTGCCGTATCGATGGCTGCTGATGATCTTCCTGCACCTCCTGCGCAATTCTCGGCAACGGCGGCCCATCCAATATTTCGACATCTGACTCGATTTCTGCGTTCGTTGCGTGCGGTTGAAGATGCGCCGTTTGCATCATGATCGGCTCTCCTATCTCTGCCATCATTCGTTCGCATTCTCTCATCTTTTGCGCTACCTCTCGAGCGGTTTTTGCGACATGCATTTGCACCGCAATCTTACGTTCGATTGCTGCAGCCGTTTGTTCAAGCGCGGCAGAATTCATCGTGCGAGTCTGAGAAGAATGAAGAGAGTGCAAGAATCAAGTCCGTCAGCGGCTTGTCGTCAGGATCACTCACGACTGAATCACACAATCACGTGTCTCTTTGTACTATGCACGCTGCTGTGTATGTCGCGAGTGAGTCAGTTCAAGTGACATCGCCGATCATTCTCACTCAACGGTGGAATCTTGCACAGAGCAAGGTTGATGCGGAGGCTAGATTAAGCGGGCGTTACAGCATCTCTCGTGTGTGTGTGTGTGTGTGTGTGTGTGTGTGTGTGTGTGTGTTGACTCGTGTGTTTGTATGTTCAACGTTGGATGGAATCGATTC
>JAURWL010000021.1 GCA_030654965.1 Dehalococcoidales bacterium
GCAGCGGCGGCGGTGGACGAACTCGCAGCATCAGCAAGTTTAAGTCGAGTTCGTCTTCCAGTCGCTGAATCCATCGAATCCTCATCAATGTTCGATGCAACAGCAACGATTCGAGTTTCGTCATCGATCATCGATGAATCATCTGCAGCGGTGTCGTTGTTCGATCGGCCGCGCTTTTGACCTCCCATTGTTTTCGGTTTTGATGAAGCAGCGGCTGTCGCGATGATCGCAGCAGTGTACGAGAATGCGGCGGCGGCTGCAGTCTCGTTTGTCTCCTCCATCGTGGTGATGTGCCGCTAGTTTCTGATTCGTCGAGTCTGTTGCTTCTTCGTCGCGAGCCGCTTTCTTAGTGCACGCCTTCGAAAGTTGCTTTGGATGCGCGTTTGCTCATCGTGAATATCTGTGTCACACAGAATAGGCACACGAGTGAGTCGAACGGCCTGGTGAGAGAAGTCGAACGGCGTTGCTTGTTGCTAGTGCGCAACAATCAGTCGTCCTCAATCGAAGACGCCTTCACCGTCGCAGCGAGAGAGAGAGAGAGAGAGAGAGAGCGGCGGATTCATCCCCATCGTTCTTTTCTTCCTTGCCAGATCCAGTCGCATCGTCTCAAGCAAGTTGTGCTCGTATCCCCTCCTCCGGCTTCGAGCATGCGTCTCATCAGTGTGTTTCCGTCCGCTGTGTCGCGGTTTGATGCGGCAGGTCGTCCTGCCGGTCGCGTGTTGTTGGCCGACGAGATGTGCCTCGGCAGGTCCATCCGAGCGATCGGTGAGCGATGACTCGTCGTACAACGCGACAGAGAACGAACGAAGAGGAGCACCAACGTCTCGTGTGCTGCGCTGACGGTCGTCGTTCCTCCATTCACTGCGGATCAGATCGAGATCGAGATCGAAGCGAAGCGAAGCGGCGTCAGAGAGGAATCGAAGCAGCAGCGACGAACGATGGAGAGGGAGAGAGAAGGAGAGAGGGAGAGGGAGAGGGAGAGGGAGAGGGAGAGGGAGAGCGATACCAACACGACAACGAGTGAGATCGAATCGAATGTCGAATGAGAGACGTCTCTGCGTTGAAATTTCGGGAATGCAAAACTGAGAAACATTTCAACCGATGCAGATACATCACTTCACATCGTACGACGACGATCACCGCGGTTTCCAAAACAATTCACTCTTTCAGACAACACATGAGAGAATCAGCTCCGTCAATTCGCGCGTCGTCGAGCACGGGTCGGTCGAAAAACGGTGCTCGGGCAACCTTGGACAAAAGTAGTGTCCATTTCTAAGTCTCGAACGAATTAAAATGATTCAA
>JAURWL010000020.1 GCA_030654965.1 Dehalococcoidales bacterium
GCGGTGGTGAGGTAACGGTGAATGAATTGCGAGTTGCCTGCGAGACGGTGCCCTTCCTTGCTGATAAGCGGCTGGTCATTGTGTATGGTTTGATGGAGCGGTTTGCACCCAAACAATCCTCTCGTGCCTTCGTAAGAAAACGTGAGAGCCAGTTAATAAACTATGAAGTCTTCGGCGATATTATTAAAGGTATCCCGCCGAGCACCATTCTTGTCCTTATCGAGAATGAACTAAAAGACTCCAACCCCCTTTTCAAGATGATTACCGGGAAAGCTCAGGTAAAAGCTTTTCCCATGCTTAAAGCGGCGCCACTGCGGGAGTGGATTACCAGCCGTGTTACCGAAGAAGGGGGCAGTATTTCGCCTTCCGCAATCATTTTACTCACCCGCCTCATCGGCAGTAACCTGTGGATTATGTCAAGTGAACTGAGGAAGCTAGCACTGTATGCTGACGGACGCCGCATTGAAGAGAAGGATGTGAAGGCTCTGGTGAGCTACACCCAGCAGTCGAATGTCTTCGCTATGGTTGACGCCATTGTCGAGTTTAATATTCAGAAAGCGGAAATAATGCTCCAGCAACTTTTGAGTGAAGGCAACTCCCCGCCTCAATTGCTCACGATGCTCAACCGGCAGATGCGTCTCATTGTCCGCGCCCGGGAGTTAAAACAGCAGAAACTATCTGAAACCGAAATGCGCGGTCGTCTGGGACTTCCGGCAGATTGGCTGGTCCGGAAAACACTGGAGCAAGCGAACCGGTATACCCTGCCCCGTCTCAAGCAAGTCTATCAGCAACTATTGGAAACCGACCTTGCCATTAAGACTGGTAAATATGACGGTGAACTGGCGCTAAATATACTTATTGCCGAACTGTGCCAGCCTCAGAAATCCGACTCTTCACCGCGGCAAATACAGGGGGTCGCTGTTTGAACGATGCCAAGCAAAATGGCGCTCGTTGATTTCAACAAATGTCATCCCGAACTGTGCGATAAAGGTATCTGTGCCGCGGCAGAAGCTTGTCCTAGAAAATTAATGAAACAGGAGAAACCCAATCTCAACCACCAATGACCGACCCCTCGGCGTGCCGTGCCTGTGCCGACTGTGTGCGGGCATGTCCGAAAAAAGCTATTAAAATTGTAACGATTTGATATGACAAGAAATTCTCATCCCCAACCAATTACAGCGAAAGAACAAGCCCGGGCGAAACGAGAAACCCGGCAAGTTCTGAAAGGCTTCGGGAAGAAACGGCCTAATCTTATTCCTATTCTTCAGGCTGTTCAGCGCCGACTCGGCTTCTTGCCACGCGAAGCGATGACAGAAATCGCTGCGTTTCTCGGTATCCCACCCGTAGACGTCTATGAGGTAGTCACCTTCTATAACCAATTCCGGCTGAATCCGCCGGGTAAGCATTCCATCCGTGTTTGCCTGGGGACGGCATGCCACATGAAAGGCGGCTACATTACGCTGGACGCATGGGAGAGACGGTTAAGTATCCACCAGGGACAAACTACACCCGACCGCGAATTTGACCTCGATACGGTTGCCTGCGTGGGGTGTTGCACGATGGCGCCTGTGACAGTGGTGGATGAAAAACCCGAAGCTAAAGTCGAGCCGACCAAGGTTGACGGTCTCTTGCTCGCCTTCCAGCGTGAGAAGAAAAACAAGGATACGAAGAAATCGTGACCAATACCGGGAAACAAAACATTATGGGCGCATTTGAAAAGTTAGAAAAGAACGCCGTAACGAAATGGCGCAACCTTGTCAATAGCGGCAAGCCAGTGATTATGGTTGGCGCCGCCACCTGCGGGCGTGCCGCCGGCGCCCTCGATGTGCTTCAATCTTTCAGAGAAGAGATTGACCGACAGGGTATAGAATGCCCAGTGATTGAAGTTGGCTGTATGGGACACTGTTACGCCGAACCGCTCGCTATTATCAGCAAACCGGATAATCCGTCAATCTGCTACGGTCGCGTCAATCCGGTGATTGCCCAGCGGCTGGTTAAAGAATATATCCTCGGGGATGACCCTTGCCTGGAGTTTGTGCTTGGCGCTATGGAGCCGAACGACCTCGTCCCTGGCTTCCAGGACTTCCCCCGCGCCACCTACGAACATAAACTCTTGCTAAAAAACTGCGGCTATATAAATCCTACGGACATCGACCATTATGTCGCCAGCGGCGGCTATTCCGCTCTGGCAAAGGCGCTCCAGATTTCACCCAAACCAATTATCGAACAGATAAAGAAATCGGGACTGAGAGGGAGGGGTGGAGCCGGTTTTTCAACGGGAGAGAAATGGGAAATTTGTCACAACGCTCACGGCAGACCAAAATACCTTATCTGCAATGGTGATGAGGGCGACCCGGGCGCTTTTATGGACCGGTCAATTCTGGAGAGCGACCCTCATTCAGTACTGGAAGGGACACTCATCGCCGCTTATGCCATCGGTGCCCGCTATGGCTATCTCTATATCCGCGCCGAGTATCCTCTCGCAGTGGAGCACGCGCGCCTGGCTCTGAAACAGGCAAGGAAGTACAACCTGCTCGGTAGACACATTCTCGGCAGCGATTTCAATTTTGATATTACATTGTTTCAGGGGTCGGGGGCATTTGTCTGCGGGGAAGAGACGGCGCTGATTGCCTCGCTGGAAGGTAGAGCCGGTATGCCCCGCCACCGCCCACCTTATCCCGCTGTCTCCGGTCTCTACGGCAAGCCTACGGTCATTAACAACGTCAAGACGCTGGCATTTGTACCACATATCCTTAAAAATGGAGCGGACTGGTTTGCAGGCATCGGGACGGAAACGAGCAAGGGCACCGCTGTCTTTGCCCTCGCCGGCAAGGTTGTCAGTACGGGATTGGTTGAAGTACCGATGGGCACCACGTTACGCCAGGTTATCTTCGAGGTGGGTAGCGGCATACCCAACAACAAACGATTCAAAGCCGTCCAGATTGGCGGACCCTCCGGTGGGTGTTTACCGGAATCAGTGCTAGACCTGCCAGTCGATTTCAATTCTCTAGCTGAAGCCGGCGCAATGATGGGCTCTGGGGGAATGGTGGTGCTGGACGAAGACGACTGCATGGTGGAAATTGCCCGTTACTTCCTCGAGTTCACGCAGAAAGAATCGTGCGGTAAATGCACCTTCTGCCGGCTGGGCACCAGACAGATGCTTCAGATTCTGGATGACATCACAAAGGGGCGGGGCAAGATGGAAGACCTGGAGGCGCTGGAGCGACTGGCGGAAGATGTACAGGCGGGTTCGCTGTGTGGGCTGGGTAAAACGGCGCCCAATCCCATCCTCACTACCCTGCGCTATTTCCGCGATGAGTATGAAGCCCACATCATCGAGAAACGCTGTCCGGCGCTGATGTGTCGTGCATTGACCGCTTATTACATCTTGCCGGATAAGTGCGAACGCAGTTGTGATGCCTGCGTGGGCACCTGCACCGTGGAAGCAATCACCCCGAACAAACGGCGTATTAAGGTCATCGACCAGGATAAGTGTATCAAGTGTGATACCTGCCGGGTTGCCTGTCCGCCTCAATACAACGCCGTCATCAAGCTGTCACCACCGAGCAAAGTGCCGGTGGCAAAGAAATAATATGAAACGCGTATCTCTGATTATTAACGGGAAGAAAGTCACCGCTACGGAAGGAGAAAAACTTCTCTGGGTAGCGCTGGATAATGGCATCTACATCCCCAACCTGTGCGGCTTGCGGGAAAATCCTGAACCGTTAACGGCTTGCCGGCTCTGCTGGGTGGAAATAGTCGGCAGAAACCGACCGGTCACCGCCTGCACCGAGACTGCCGCCGAAGGTATGGTTATCAATACAAAGGGTGAGAACGCTTTACGTCTGGCAAAGCGCGGTTTTGAATTATTGATGGCATCGCACGCGCTTGATTGCGGGCACTGTGCGAAAAACGGTAGTTGCGAACTTCAGCGGATTGCGCGCCACCTCAGAGTCAGTCTCAAACCACGCGGTCTGCGCAAGCTATTAAGAGACCTGCCGGTCGATGGTAGCCACCCCCTCTTTACCTACGACCCCAATAAATGCGTCCTGTGCGGTCGTTGTGTCTGGGTTTGCCGGCACCACCTCAAGGTCGGCATCTTCGG
>JAURWL010000168.1 GCA_030654965.1 Dehalococcoidales bacterium
GCTTGCTAGCAAGTAAAGTCGATCGCATGAACCCTTTTGCGCCCAGCCTCTCTCTCTCTCTCGCTCTCTCTCTCTCTCTCTCTCTCTCTCTCTCTCTCTCTCTCTCTCTCTTCCGATCGTCTTTCTCTCGATGCTCTCTGCTCTGTCTCTTTCTCTCTCTATCTCTCTGCTGTCTTTCTCTCAGCTGGCCGCACTCCTCCACGCCAGCGTGTGCCTCATTTCGAGTACTTCTGGCAGCAACTGTGCACTCTTTCGACCACAGTTGTCTCCATTTCTGGTGTGCCGAACTCAGAGTTCTCTCCGTACTTGTTGAAGCTGGAGGGCACTGCAGATCGACCTCTCTATTGGCTTGGGGAGTTGGTGCTGGGTGGGCATCTTTACGTTCGCTCCTGCTATCGCCGTCTTCTCTCCGTCGTCCAGGACATCTGGAACAGGAGCCGATGGGTATTGCTGCTGGGATCTCCAGGTCAGGATATCTGCATGTGATTGCTCCAAGTCATCTGCGCTGGAGGTGACAGCAGCTCACAATGAATCTGGCTTGCCTTTCATTGCTTTCCTCGTTCGTTTGCGCAGGAATCGGGAAGAGTATGTTCCGTTGCTACATTCTGCATGAACTCTGCTCGCGGCACATTCCGCGCAAAGAATCGTTCACGGTCATTCTGCAGTATCCGGCCGAGGTGGGAGGACAGCCGAATGGAGCTTGCCAGCTGTTGCGATTCCAAGTAGCCAATGGAGATGGAGATGCTAACGGAGCTGATGAGATCATCTGTGAAAGCTCGCCGTCAGCGACGCTGCCGACTGCGTGGGCCAACCTGCTCATTACACCTCCCTCTGGCGAGAACATTTACTACATTACCGACGGCATCGCTCCCTTTGTCGCTTCAGTCAACCCCGCTCTGGTGCATATCCTCGAGGTGTCGTCCCCACAGCAAAGTCGCTGGAAGTCGTTCGCGAATGGTCTCGTCGCCGGGCTAGTCGAGGAGCGCTATATGCCGCTCGCGTCGCTCGTGGAGATGGAACACTTGATGCCGTACGTGGGTTCGTCGCTCTCTCTGTCAGAGATTCATGCACGTTATCGCATCCTCGGTGGTTCCGTGCGCGGTGTCCTGGTGAAAGCGAACAAGGAAGCCGAAGAGCTCGTCCAGCAAGCCCTCTCGCATGCAACTTCCCTCGATGCCATCCTTTCCTCGTCCACTATGAGTGGCGAGTTGCAAGGCTCCGGACTCGCTCATATTCCCTCCACCCTCATCCACTTCCGCGTCATCGAAGAGCCTGAGCCGAGAGGACCGCTCGTCGACGAGAGCGGCGAGGTCATCACCGCTGATTCCCCTATCGCACCTGCTGTTGCTCAACCGTTTTCTCGCTACGAAGCGGTGTTCGCCAGCAATCACATTCGTGGGCTCATTCGTCACAAGTTCCGGTTGCAGTTCGTGTCCACTCTCGGCGAACTGGTGCGCACTGCTGATCTGCCCTACACATCCGTCCTTCAGGGAAATCTGTACGAAGAGTTCGTACATCAGCGGATACAGGCACCCGAACCCAATTCCTGTGAGGTACGCTCCCTGGAGGCAGGAGGTTCGCTCGTTGCTCCGATCGAGCTCTGCGCTTACCCCTGCGTCGAGTTTGATGACACACTGGATCTAGCTGCAATGAAGCTGCAGGAAGATCGGTATTACAAGCCGATCAGCAGATCCTTCGGTGCGGTCGATTTTGTCCTTGGGCGCAACATCGTCGGCAACATGACTCTCAATCTTCGCCATGGTATCTCCATCACCGCGCTCCTCCGCGTCGTTCGCGCCATGAGCTTCAAACTGGTTCAGGATGAAGAAGGAAAGCGACCTGTGCTGCGCTTCTTCTGGCTGCTGCCCAATCGCAATCTCTTCAAGCGAATGAAAAAGCAGCCGCTGTCGCATGGTGGCCGTGTAATCTCTTCGCTAGCTATGTCTCAGGCAGCTTCTCCAGCATCGTCATCCTCCCATCTCTCCTCGGGTCAGACTCTACTGAAGGAGCTCAATGACCTCGTGGAGTTGCAGCAATTCGCTGTTCACCTGTCGCCTGCAGCAGACCAGACCGAAGAGGAGACAACGGTGATGGAGATCACCGAGGACACTCAGCAGGGGGAGGAGGAAGCTCAGCCGATGGAGGATGATGCAGCGCCCGAGACTGTAGAAGGTACCGCGGGGACGGGCTCGGGTTCAAATCAGGGTGCCCCTCTCACTCGCAAACGTAAGGTGAAGAGTACGGAAGGCGTGTCTGCCCCGGTCAAACGCGGAGTAAGTCGAGGCGGTCGCGGTGGCGGCAGAGGCGGTACAGCGCTTTAAATGTGAGCGCCCTGAATGATCGGTCAGCTGGTGCTGGCCTCGATGATCCAGCAGGAGGACATCGACCGAATGACTGCGGAGGAGTTCGAGGTGCGACTGGTTGGGCGCGCTGCGGCCGCGCCGCCCTGCTGTTCCGGTCCGATGTTGCGCACTCACCGCCCTGCTCACGCTGGCTTCCTCGCTGCTCGCCTTTTCGCTCCGTCTCCTCTTTTTCTCTCCAACAGCAATACCACTTACTCTGACACTTGTAGCCGCTGCCACCGCGTGCTTCCGCCGCTCTCCTTCCTTCTTTCACGTTGCCGTCTCCTCCACTGTTGCCTATCCAGTCTGTCGCCCTCGTTCATGCTCGCCTGCGGCTGCTACAGCTACTATCGATACAAACTGCTGAATGGAGCGAAGGAGCGACAAACGCATCGATAGGGATCGATCACTGTCCTCTGCGCCTCTAGACCTGCCCTGCCGGGCCCTCTCTTGACTCGAATGTTCGAGAACCAAGCATAAAGACAGTCTTCGAACCGTGTTCCACTTCCGAGCCGTTTTTCCGAAGTGCTTGCATCAAAACTGAGGCTAAAATGAATGTTCGCCAAATGCATAGAATCAACCCCGGACAAAAGTCCCGTCCATTTAGGCGTGGCCTGTCGCGCTTGTTCTCAATAACCAAACGAGCATCAATCATGCTATTACTACTGTAGACTACTGACATACACTGTAGTGGCATGATGGTGATTTGACCTCATTCTCGCTGTTGGTTGGTGA
>JAURWL010000032.1 GCA_030654965.1 Dehalococcoidales bacterium
CTGTTCCTCTGGCTGCGCCTGTGCCTCTTCTTCTTGCGGGATGGCCCATCCTTGCACTTGCTGATCGGCGTCATTGGAAGTAGTGATCTGTGAGAAGTTGGTCGCGATGTACAGACCATCGAAGAACTTGACACATGTCATCTCCTTGCCTGTGATGGATTCCTCATCACCGGTGCATTCCGCATTCGAGTAGAATGTAAATCTGAACTCCGGCAGTGTGATAGGATCAATGCGATAGGTCGTGAAATTATTCCCGATCGGTGCTGGAAATCCATTGATACCGACATCTTGACATCCGACCGAGAAGAGATAATTCGAATCGAGTGGAAGACCGGTACATGTCGGATCATTACTCGCGAAGATCCACATCATGATCTCTTTGACAACTGGAGGAGGAGGAGGAGGTGGTGGAGGAGGACCGCCGATCGAAGTGGATTCAAGGTCGAATAGGCTCTCTTCGGCTGCAGATGATGATGGAAGGAGCTTGGCTGTGCTCTCTGAAGCAATCGATGCGCTGATGATCGAAGGAAGCAGCATCACGCTCAGCACGGCGACGATCGTCAGCGCGAGAGTCGAAGTGCGACGAAACATGACGAGAAGAGGAATCGAGAGCAGGGGAGAGTCTGGAGGCATTGAAAAGTCGGATGAGCTTCGTGGCATCCAAGCCAATGCGCATTTCGCCAAGTGGATGCCGCTTCTTGTAGCATCGCCTCATCTGCCTCTCTCTCCGATTGCATCTCCTCTCATCAATTTCGACGAACATCTCACAATAAATCTCCGTCGTCCGATGCGCATCGGTCACGCGCAAGAGAAGTCGGGATCAGGCGTCACGGCTTTCGAAAGTGTTGCGCAATTTTTGCTTCGACGACGAAGAAGCGGCGAGACATCGACGTCGATGAGTCTCGGAAGTGCAGAGTGACGACGATGCAGCAACTGGCGCATCTAGGTGCAGCAGCAGTCTCGATGACAGCGGAGATCACTCACTCGATCGTCGGCGCGCAATGATTTGCACAGCCCGCTCCACGCTTCTGCGAGTTCACAGTGGTCTGCCGCTGGACGCGAATTCGACCCAACTCGACGAATGATGTTGAATCGCTTGCAACTGTGTTCGTTCGCTCTCTCGTTGCTCTTGTTCTCTCACCTGCGTGTGTGTGTTGGTCGGTGTCTGAAATCGGTTTGCGGGAAGGAAACCGAACTTCGCTCTCGATCGCTAGTGAATCAGCGCCGTGCAGTGCAGACCGTTCGTCCGGACACGCGTGAGTAGAGTATAGTGTGTATAGTACGCGTTGCGAGAGTGAGATGTGAGTGTGATGAGTGAGAGGAGAGTTGTAGTACAGTGGTGTGCAATCAATCGACCGCTCTCTCTCCACTCTCTCACTCACTGATTTCGCTTCGCTCGCTCGCTGTCTGCAGTCCACCACTCTAGCAACCACTCACTCACGATGCCGCCAGCTATACAAGTCATACCGACAGACTTCGCACACTACTACTCAGACGGAAGCGGGTCAGTAAAGGAGGGAACACTCGAGCAGCACACGCACGGACAGAAGGAGACGTGGCGCGATTTCTTGCCACCGCTGGCACGCGACCCAGCCATCATCGAGCGAGAACGCTTCACCAGCACTGACCACACATTGGCTGGCTGGCTGGCTGGCTGGCTGGCTGGCTGAAATCTGACACGCGTGCTCGCGTTTGCTGCGCTCGTCGCTGACAAATGTTGCTCTGCTGCATGCTTGCCGTTCTCCCCTCCAGTCGCGATTCTTACATTCATCTGAACAACGGAGGCTTTTCTTCCGTGCCTCATCGTTTCCAGTTCTCCTTACGTGGAGCCACGCATGCACCAAATCAGGTAATTCTCCTGCCCAGTTACGGAGTCGGTGCCGCTCCGAATACCGCTCGTAGCACCGGACATGTCTCCCTCGCTAGTAGTGCTGCTGCAGCGAAAGCACGAGCTGATCCGAGATTGAAACGCATGAGACAGCATCAGAGAGATGTAGCAGCGTACTTACATCGAGCAGGATCGAGACAAGGCAAACCTACATCAGCATCACAAGCGCTCACAGCGTTCGGCCCGATCCCAGCCATGCCGCAGACTACGTATCCACCGGGGCAATTCGTACGATCGGGATATGGATACGGATCAAGCACCGCACGCTCTGCGTCGGAGAGCAAACGATCGACCGGGAGTATGAGCGCGAGATCGACCGGAACTGGAGGAGCTGAGAGCAAATCAGCGTCGATCGGCAGTCGTACAGCAAGAGGACAACAGCAACAACAGAGAAGCTACGGTGCTTCCGCCGCATCAGCATGGCCGATCATCACCGAGCAACAGCCGCAGCCGATGATGTATTCTTCCTCCATCATCCCTGTTGCGAGTCAACCGTTCGTCGAAACGACGTATCTTCAACCGCAGGTGAAGACACAACTGTTTCAACCACAGGCTCCTCAGCCACAGTCGTTCAATCTGGAGACTCAGCAGCGCTTCCTGCAGACTCAGCATTCTCAACAGCTTGCCGCAGCCGATGAGGCGATCAAGTCTAAAGCGTCGTCGTCATTCGCAGCAACGCGATCAGCAGGAGGAGAGCAGAAGTGGCAGCCACAATCACCACCGAGTTATCACAAGACCCTCCCGCATAACTCGTCCTACCTCGAATCGAGCAATACGTATCGT
>JAURWL010000044.1 GCA_030654965.1 Dehalococcoidales bacterium
TCGCGCACCGGCTGCTTATCATAGCTCGGCTGGGACTGTCCCACCTTATACAGCTTCGCATCCCAAAAACGCGAGGAGTCCGGCGTGAGCAGTTCATCAATGAGAATCGGCTTGCCTTTATCCAGCCCGAACTCCATTTTAGTATCGGCGATAATTATGCCATTCGCCAGTGCCTGCTTGCGCGCGAAATTATAGACCGCAATGGTCTTCTCCTGCACCTGCTCCGCCAGCGCATTACCGACCGCCTTCTTCACCGCGTCCATGGTCATCGGTTCGTCGTGACCGGTATCCGCCTTGGTGGTCGGGGTGAAGAGGGGTTCGGGGAGTTCCTGGCTCTCCAGTAAGCCTTTCGGTAACGTCGTCCAGAGCACCTTGCCCTTCTGCTGATACTCCGACCATGCAGAGCCAGCCAGATAGCCGCGAACAACGCACTCAATCGGCAACCGTTCCAATTTCCTGACAATCATGCTACGCCCCGCAAGATACTCAGGATAGGCGAACCGTTTGCCGGCAGGCAGATATTTGTCAAGGATTTTCACATCGTCGACCATAGCGACAACGTGATTTGGGATAATCTGCTTCGTCCGCTCAAACCAGTAGGCAGAAATCTGGTTTAGAACCTTACCTTTATCCGGAATGCCACAGGGCAGGACCACATCAAAAGCCGAGAGACGGTCGGTGGCGATAATCAGCAGATACTTCCCGAGGTCGTAGGTATCGCGCACTTTGCCACGCACAAACGAAGGGAGCGGTAAATCCGTGGTCATTAGCACCTGTGATTGCTTGCTCATACATGCTCCTTATAAAAAGTCAAAAGTTAAAACTCAAAGCGTAAAACCATAGCTAAAAACTTATAACTTACGATCTCCTATATGGATTAGTTTTCACTTTTAAAGTATAGCTTTGACTTTTGAAATCTGAGTTTTGAGTTATTGTATCATCATGGGAATAAAAAATCGATGATTTTGTCGATGTCATAAGAAGCTGTCCCGCTTCGGATAGGACGCCCTTCCAAACTGGATTCAAAAATATCCGTATCCTGGTGAACCTCCCCGATGACGCGGATGTTACGTTTATCAAGATAATCAGTTAATCGCGCTGCAATTTTCTCAGAAGTAATCTTGTTCAGCACCGCCCAGACATCGGCGATGTCAATCTGCCCGGCAAGTTCGTGTATTTTCTCGGCGACTTCGAGCGAGTCCAGAGACGGCTCCACGACCACCAGCACGCAGTCGATACTCGTCTCTACCCCCCGCCCGAAGTGCTCCACCCCGGCTTCCATGTCCACCAGAGCCACCTCATCCGGCGCTAACCGGAGTCGCTTCAAAAAACTGCGACTGACGATGCCCATCGGGCAGGCACAACCTTCCAGCGCCATAAGAATCTTGCCGATATTGATAAGACGTATACCGTCTTTCTCCAGCATGTATTCCGGTGGGATATCCGCGAGTTGTAGCTCTTTACGGATGAGGTCGACCTGCATTTCCGGGATACCGGAACGGATTGCTTCTTCGAGCAGACTCTCTAGCTTCTTCTTCCCACCCAGCAGTCCGACCAGAGGCTCCGGTGGTTTCTCGAACCCGAGCATACGGAATAAGCCCGTATTCGATTCATCTGAATCAACCACCAGTACCCTGCAGCCACGCCGTCTTAAGCCATCGGCAAGCAGTCTGACAAGTACGCTCTTGCCGCTGCCACCCTTGCCACAAACCGCGATTTTATTCATAAATCTATGTTACCATAAGGGGTATCAAAACGCCTTGCTTTCAATAATCACTCTCCCAATTGTCTTTGCGAGGAATCTCGACAGCGTCGGGATGACGTGGCAATCTAAAGGTTACCAAATAAGTTCAAGCCCTCATTTGTTGATTTATATTAGCACTCGTATTATTTCAGATTATCATTGCCGCTTGCGTAGAGTGTAGGTTATTAGCATTGGTTATGAGGTGGAAACCACCGTAATTATATCCATGCGCTTTTGGTTGCTTCGTCGCTTTGGCTTCTCGCAAGGACATCGTGGGGGGATTCTTCACCACACCTTCAGTCTTCTCGGATGCCTTCGCACAGGCATAATGGGAGCCAACTTCATAAACGGACGGTATATATTTTCCAGTATATCATTGGCACCGTTCATCGCGCCTGTAATCACGAGATTAGCTATCCGGTTTATATACTCATCGAAAGTAGGGAAGGTCTTTATATATCCCACCCCGTAGGCATAAGCGTAAATATTATCCTTGCTGTATTCATCAATGATGCTCCGGCGCAGTTTCTGCTTCAGTTCTTCAGAAAGCGCGGGTGGTTGAGTATAATGCACATAAGCTCTTATTTGAGGCAAGGGCGCTTCTTTCAAGAACGCATCGATGATGTCGTCAAAGGCATCATCGGCACCGTTTTCCGCCCCCACCGCCACCATATCCGCAATCTTTTCCAGCAATTGGGTGTGGCCGGAGAACTTCTCTTTGTATCCCTGTTCATAGACATGGGCAAAGGGTTTCTGCTTAAGAAGCTCATCCCTGACCAGCGACGGCACATCTTCCCGGATAAGCTGCTTGTAGCCTTCGGGCCAGAAGGTTTCGGCGGCAGAGTCCTCGTCTTCAGTATCGGGCATGAAATGCAATGCTCCCCTCCTTACACCACCCCACCCAAATCCGAATTTCTAAGCACGAAACTCTAAACAATATTCAAGTTTTGAATTCTAAATCAGTTCAATTCGATATTTACTATTAGGATTTATTTCGAATTTCGATATTCGGATTTCGTATTTTTATATTTTATGGTCCACCTTTGACCTGGATGACCTGCCCCGTAACAAAACTGGCGTCATCGCTTGCCAGAAATTGCACCACACCCGCCACATCCTCCGGTGTGCCCATCCGCCGTAAGGCAATCTGCGCGGTAGCAAACCGGCGGAAATCGTCAAGGTACATCCCCTCTTCTTTGGCAATGTTGCGGAGCAACTCCGTATCGATATAGTCGGGAGCGACGGCGTTGACCGTGATGTTGAAAGGGCCGAGTTCCAGCGCCAGAGCTTTCGTAAAGCCATCGATGGCGGCGCTGGCGGCGGCATAAGCAGTCTGTTTTCGCTCCCCCAGGCTGGCGGGGACTGGCGATGAGACATTAATAATTCTTCCGTATTTTTGCGCCACCATATATTTCTGAGCGGCGCGGGAACAGTTGAAACATCCCCTGACCTGTACAGAAATAACTGAATCCCAGTCTTTATCGGTCATTTTATGCAGGGGAATATCTTGCCGGATGCCGGCGTTATTGACGAGAATATGCACCGCGCCCCACTGCCGTTCCACTTCAGTGAACATGCGGTCCACATCCGACCAGTTACTCACATCCGCTTTAAACGCCAGCGCTTCGTGACGGGTTTTTCTCAGCTTTTCCGCCAGATGTTCGGCGTAGGCAATTTCCGTATCGTTGATGACGACTTTAGCGCCTTCATCAGCAAGACGGACCGCAATCGCCTTCCCAATACCGCGACCGGCGCCGGTGACCACGGCTACTTTGTTTTCCAGACTCACCAGATTTCCCCGTTTACCCTGAAGCCTCTACATTTTTCGCATGGAGAATTCGCAGAAACCTTCCTTCACTGTTGTCGCCGGCTGGTCGACGAGGATATCTATATTCGTTTGTTTCTGTGCAGTCGCCAAGGCAGACAGACAGTAGTCCTTGCAGGTCATCAGCTTCGCGAAATCTTCTCCGGCTTTTTCTCCGATTTTCTTGTAGAGAGCACATTTGGGAATACGGTAGGAAAGCTCATCCATATTATTCAGAGTGATGGGTACTTTCAGAAAATCCTGTGTCGCCAGATAAGCAATCTCAACGTATCGCTGGAGAACGTGCGGAAAAATAAGGAACTGTTTCCCCTGACGGTCAACTGTTTCCAACACCATCTCGATAGTACGGTCGGAGTACTCATCTCCCAGTTGAATGCTCTTCCTCATCCACTTCTCACCCATATCCTTGAAGAAGGCTTCCCCGGCTTTCCGCGCGTCAGCTTTGCTTTTGCCTTGAATTGCCGCCGCTAAGGCATTCGCGACCTTATCCGGGTCGAAATCCTTACGTATCATCTGCACCATATCTTCATTCATGTCGAAGGAATACGGCTTGGGCGCAATAAACAGAGGGTACGGTTGTTTTTTCAGTTCTGCAAAATAGTCCTGTGCCATTATATCCTCCTACTCCTATTGGCTCCACTGAACGCCTTTGGTTTCGACCTTTGAACGCTCCTGTTTGGGCACTTCTATCTTTATGGCATCAACCGGACAGATATCAATACACAGATTACAGACCGTGCACTTGTCCCGGCGCGGTGCGTGAAGGACATAGTTGCCGTCAACCCGAGGGTCCATTTCCTCGAGCCGCTTTTCCTTAGACATTACCCGGGCGACATTGAAGATTGCCATGGGACATATCTGCAAGCATTTCTTGCACAAAAAGGGAACCGTGCATTTGGTCAGGTCAATACTTATTTTGGGGAATTTTCTTCCCATTGGTAGTGGATATGTCATCTCCAAACCTCCGCAACGGCTGGAACACTCGTACGCTCCAGCAGAGTAATAGCGCCCCTGGGACAGCCGGTCTGGCAGAGTCCACAGCCATAACATTTGAAAACGTCAATGTTGGCTTTTTCGTTGGTAACCTCGAATTTCAAAGCGCCCCACTGGCATCTCTGGGCACAAATACCACACCCGTTACACTTTTCGTAATCGACCATGGCAACATAGTGGCCCTTGATGGGACCGATACCGAAATCAACGGCATTTCTGATAGCACCGCAGTCCGGGTAATCGCACTGGCAGAATCCGCCGATATAAGGGGCGCCGAAAAGCATCAGGATATGGACAAAACCACGCCGGTCCATCTCATGGTTCCACTCTTTGGCTTCATCGATATTAACGAATTTGACATTACCCTTGTAACGTTCGGGCCAGCGTTCCCATTTGAGCATACCGACACCCATACCCATACAGGTGTACTCAAGCTCATTCCGCTCATCAATTGCCCGACAATCCTTGCGGCAGATACAGGCTATCAACCCGATAGGGGAACACAATTC
>JAURWL010000052.1 GCA_030654965.1 Dehalococcoidales bacterium
GAACCTCATCTCTTTTTCGCTCTGTGTGTGTGTGGGTGTGTGTGTGTGTGTGTGTGTGTGTGTGTGCTGCGTGTGTGTCGCTTCACCATCAGGTCGTCCTGCCCTTAATATTGGTGCTGTGAAGGATGCGAATGCGACTGCTGAGTCTGCTCGAGCTGATGAGGTGGAGAGTCAAGCGGATGCATTGCTGAAAGCGAAGCGGATGCGAAATTTGAAGCGCCAGAGTCTACCTGAGAAGGGACTGCCGCAATCCGTCGCTGATCAAGTGCAGTCGTAACACATCGACATCGTTGGTCTGTTGCCCTCTTCATCCATTCATTCCTTCATTCATTCATTCCTTCGCTATCATTCGAGGTCCGATCGATCAACATGTCATTGCGGTCATATTCATCTTCACACTCATTCGCATCGCCCTAACATGCATCGGATTACATTATCTGCGCTCATGCACGCACTCACAGCCGATCGATCGATCGCTATCTCGCTCTCACTCCCTATATCGCTCATCGCCGCCGCCATCTGTTGGTCCTCCTTCGAATGCTGCCGTCGTCGTGTCGTTCTCGCTGCTGGTCTGATCCGATCCGATGCGCATCGCACAACTGTCGCGATGGCATCAGCGTCGCGTTGTCTGACCCAGACAGACTCAACAACTGATACGATTGACGCATCGCAACGTGTGCTTGCAAACACGCATGAAAATTATCTGCATTTAATCGATCAATCATACACGCGCACTGCAACTTGATTCAATGTTTTTGACCCCTCGCAGACATGCTCGAGCTCGAGCAGAAGCAAGCCACTTTGTCAATAGTTCGCGGCAACACAGTATAATTCGGCGAGTGATATGAAAGCGACTGCAGTGTATGCATTCGAGTCGTGTAAACAATCGTGCCTAGCCTGCGAGTTTATCTCTTTCGATCGAGTTTCCACTTGTAAACCATCTTCTTCTGCTCTACCTCGCCGAACTGATCTTCTTCCTCATTGCGCGGTTTAATCTTGACTCGCGCTCCCTTTCCAGCCAAATTTCGCTCCATCTGCAACTTCGATACCGCATCGTCCAACTTGCGCTTTCGAGTGATCCGAGCAGCGATCTCAGAATATCCAACGAGTAAAGATTGATCAGCGCGAGCTTGTAGAGCATGAGCAGTCGCAGTCGATTGATTTGCAGCAGCAGCAATCGATGCAGCACTCTCACCGCGAGATGAGACTCCAACGGAGGATC
>JAURWL010000054.1 GCA_030654965.1 Dehalococcoidales bacterium
GCCATTTCATTCTGGGCCTTTAGCCACATACCGCAACGGTCCGGTTAGCTCAAACGTTAGGCGTCACAGTCCGCACCCAGCAAATGCCGATGCATCCCCCGCACGAAGCGTTTTACATCGATTGCTTGCTGTGGCACACGACGTCCGCACGAAAATCGGTCTTGTTTCTGTTGCGCTGGCTGGATCGCATAAGCAAGGGCGATGAGTCCGCAAAAGGTGAGTCCAAGGCTTTGCTTTTTGATCAGCTTCAGAACATCATCCAACAGGCCGGTTCTGTCTCACGTTACTTTTGGCCAGCTCGCCCGGGCCCTGATGGACTCCACGAGAACCGTGCTTCTGCGCTACGAGACTCGATGACAATGCAAGAAGATAGCCCGCTCCACAATCGAGACCTCAGAAATTCACTAGAACATTTCGATGAGAGACTGGATCGCTATCTGGCTGACTTTCCAGTTGGAATCTTCGAGCCTGACGACATCAATTACGACACCCCTTCAACTGATGTGCCGCTCCATACGTTTAAGGCGTTCTACACTGTACCGAAGGTGTTCGTATTGCTGGGCGTTCGACACCAGATGTTGCCAATCATGAATGAGCTACTTCGAGTGCATAGTATTCTTATGTTCAGCAAGGCGGCCCACTATCGTCTGTCGCACCACAAGTGACGCCTAACCATTCGCTCAACCGGACCCATTTCGGCATGCGGCTAAAGGCCCGCCATTTCATTCTGGGCCTTTAGCCACATACCGCAACGGTCCGGTTAGCTCAAACGTTAGGCGTCATAGGTTCACTCGGCCTTTACCTCAAGAGGTAACCCATGAACTATTTTATTGACCTCCCATCCCTTGAGTCTGTCTTGACATACTTAGAGGAGAAGGTTCCTCCGGAACATAGGCAACTCCAACTCTGTCAGCTTCTCGAGAAATGGGGATTCACAGCCGAACAAGCGCGAAAGAACGCGGAAACTGTCTTCTCGAAAAATACCAATGGGTCAGCGCGTCAGGCTGGAGTCAATGGAAAGCGCATATCTGCAGGGAAATGGGTTCGTGGAGAGCAACGTGGTGCGGTTGGCGGCTGGCTCAGCACCATGGAAGAACACTGGCAGTTCAAATCCGATTTGACTTTTGTCCACAAAATAATCGGCTCCGATCTTGGCATATCGACGGGTCCTGCATTTAATTCGTCCTACGCAAATTCTCGCAAGAAGCTAGAAGAGGGAATATGGTCACCTTCCGACTCAACCATCACAGAGGTGAGCATCTTTGTGCTTCCCTATGGGGCCCAACCCCGCACCTTGAATCTTAGCTGGGTAGAAGTAGAGAGGTTCGATTATCGGGCGTGCACAATTGACGGGAAGAGGTATCACTTAGAGCGCTGAACTACCCTGCCTGCACAAGCTGCGGCACGGACTCACAAATGACGCCTAACCATTCGCTCAACCGGACCCATTGCGGCATGTGGCTAAAGGCCCGCCATTTCATTCTGGGCCTTTAGCCACACACCGCAAAGGTCCGGTTAGCTCAAACGTTAGGCCGCAAATTCCTACAATTTCACTCTACGACACCATGGGACTCAAAGGCGATTTAGATGAAGCAGTTAAGGATTGGCCGAAGTCGAATCGCCTGATCAAAGCATGGCTTGTGTTCTCAGTCTTCTTTTCTACACTTCAACTTGCGTCACTGTCAGAAGCTGTCTTCAAGTGGAAGGGCTTTGTACTGGATGGCGTCAATTTCTATCGCGAGTGGTTCACAACACCAATAAGCAAGGCAACCGCAGAATTTACGGGATTTTCGGTTGCTCCCTTCGCAATGGATATAGTCTTCGTTCAAATATTGTCGACGAATGCGGTCTTTCAGTCAGTATTCAAGGAAAAACGCGATCTTCCCGGCTGGAAACCTCTCCTCATCACTATGATAGTTGGAAATCTTGTGGGTTTAGCGGGAATTATATTTTTGACAAGGCCAGGTGCTACCGGTCCAAGCTGGATGCTATATGCCTTTTGGTTTCTATTCTTTGGTCTGGCACCTAGGGGCAAACTTAGAATGAATCTCCTTTTGCACTTTGCAATTCCCACACTTATTGTGTGCATCGCTGCTGCAATTCAACTCGGCCTAACCAAAGTTGCGGCCTAACCATTCGCTCAACCGGACCCATTGCGGCATGCGGCTAAAGGCCCGCCATTTCATTCTGGGCCTTTAGCCACATACCGCAACGGTCCGGTTAGCTCAAACGTTAGGCCTCACAAATCTCGCGCCCTCGCCGCTCAAGGTCCACTGATCGTTGGGAAGTCATCCATGCCGAAGGATTCCGCAATGCTGGTAGCGTTGGCTACTGTTCTCATCGTGACTTCCGCTCGCTCAACAGAAAGCCCAACAGAAATAGCCGCAATCCGGTCAGCCGCCGCGCGTGCACTCGTGAGTGGCTGTGTCGCAGCGATTGTCGACCCTGCGGTCAAGGCCTACATGCAGCGCGCCGCAGAAGCAGGCAAACCGTTTGGTCTTGAACAGGTCGCACGCCTTGAAATGACAAGTACGCCAGAATGGAGGACGATAATGGCTCCAGCAATTCAGAAGGGGTGTGAATGTGCGATGGCGGAAGAACTCGAAGCGATAAGCCGAGCCCAGTCCTCTTCTGAGATTGAAAGAATTAACTCATTGCTGATCGAACTCACACGTGATCGGAGCCTCTCAGAATCTCGAATGAAGGCCTTTGAGACCTGCTTCGAGCCGCTTCTCGAGGCAACAAAGAAGTGACGCACTGTGAGGCCTAACCATTCGCTCAACCGGACCCATTGCGGCGTGCGGCCAAAGGCCCGCCATTTCATTCTGGGCCTTTAGCCACACACCGCAACGGTCCGGTTAGCTCAAACGTTAGCCATCAGGCAAATCTGCCAGCGCAATTCATACGGCATCGAATATCCCACTTCGGCTGCACATGGGCGCTTCGGACACAAACCCCAAATTCGCTTCAACCGGCTCGCTTCGAGTTCGTCCATCGACGACTTGGACGTCCAGCGAAGCTAGTTCTTGGTTGGCGCTTCGCGCCGGCGTGCTTCGCCGCGCAGCCAGTTCATCGGGCGCAGCACTGTCGCGCTGCGCGCCGGAAGGCCGTCGCGGGAATGAAGCGCCAACTGTTCGGGTAGCTTCTGCTTCTCTGTCGTCGGCGTCGCGCCCTTGGCGCAACGCAGCCTTCCCTGTCGGTTGCAGCGCCGGCCACACAGTGGCCCGCGCTCCAGGCTGCAGCACGCTC
>JAURWL010000062.1 GCA_030654965.1 Dehalococcoidales bacterium
CGATGTGTAGTTTGTCAAGCGTGTGTAAGCGTCCGTAACAGATTGCGATTTTTGACCATTCTCTCAGAAATGGTCACTTAAGATATGTTGTGCCACGTGAAGCCCTAGCCTCGTTCGCAACGAGGAGGTAAGGGGTTCGAATCCCCTCAGCTCCACCAAGGGTGTTAATAGGCAGAACCGAAGTCGACTCCTTCGCGTTCATATCTGGAAGGGGAAGGTTGAAATGCACTGTCACCTTGCCCTTATCTATCTCAATCCTCTTCACGAAAGACCTGAGGAAAGCTTTGCTCTCAGTGACCTGCGCTTCATCTAGTACATTCTGTATATCTTGAGCATGAGCTTTTACCAATTGTGCATCGACACTACCCTTCCCCTGAGTCAATAACTCAGCTTCGGTAACGACCCTGGCTTTGATAAGTTCATTCTGTCTGGTTCTCAATTCCTTAATCCGGGGAGACAGGTCATCCAGATTCATTTTCCCGGTCTCCAATGCATCAAAGAGCTTTGTTAGTCTCGTGCTGACATCGTTGAATTCAGAATCAATGACATCGATTTTATGCTTGAAAGTCACTTCGGCTGATTCAAAATCCTCGTTCACTACCTTAACCAATTCCTCCAGACAATCAGGAGAAAGAATTCGGTCTTTTATCTGTTCAATTACTTCACGCTCCAGCTTGTTTTTAGGTAACGGACGAGCGGAACAAGCATCCTTTCCCTGTTTGTGTCTCCGATTACACTGGTAATAATAATAATGATGAGACTTTGCGCTACGGCCGATCATTGCCCTGCCGCAAGAGCAGTAAAGCATACTACTAAGGATGAAAAAGCTGGGTACGGTACGCGGATGTACTGCTTTAGGCGCATTGGATGACATTTTCTTTTGCACCAAGTGAAAAACATTATTATCGATAATTGCCGTCCAGGCATTCTCTACTCTGATCGGAGGGATGACGCTGTGTATCGCTTTATGTTCAGGCCGACCGCCCCAGACGAGGGTACCACGATAAGCTTCATTCGTCAGCAGTTTATGGACAGTAGTTTGGCCCCATCTGTGTCCACCACTTGTGCGAAAGCCTTCGCGATTCAGAACCATGGCAATTTCCTTACAGCCCGAGCCGTTCATAGCCATGTCGAAAACACGGCGTACTGTTTGGACTTCGACGGAGTCCTCAGGGAGTGGCTCCAGCTTGTACCTGGTCTTACCACCGTCCTTAACAGGTGCCCTTTTCATGCTGTAAGGGGGCCTGCTGCCATTATAGAAACCGCGGGTGGCATTTTCCCGCATCCCACGCCGAATGTCCTCCCCCATATTCTCGCTGTAGAACTGGTCGATCGTCTCGATGACTCCTTCCAGAAGGCGGCCGGAAGGGCTATCTTCAAGAGGTTCATTTATTGAGACGACTTTAATGCCGCGGTCCCGCAGGAGTTTCTTAAAAGTAGCGGAGTCAACCCGATTCCGTGCAAAACGGTTCAACTTCCAAACCAGTATCGCTTCAAAAGGAGGATTGTGTGTTTTCGCCACGGAAATCATTTCGCGAAATGCCGGACGATTGGTATTCCGCCCGCTTTCTGCTTCATCAACATATTCACGGGTTATTTCATAACCGTGCTTCGCCGCATAATCTTTTAACGCCCTTATTTGAGCGGATATCGATAGTTCGACATCCTGACTATCAGAAGAAACCCGGGAGTAAATTGCAGCTTCCATCTACCTCTCCTAATCATTAATTCACTAACTACCTTAATGGCTTCTACCAGGGACAATACCGGCATTTTCCGGGGAAAACCCGCCGATATATACTATAGCTTAACTCTTCACTCAGGTCATTTTGTAATTTGTCTTTATCTTTTAATAGATCCATGATCTCTGTGGCCTCTGGCCATTGTCTTATTATAGCCTCATATTCTGCAACAATCTGTTGCAGCGCCTCAGCGTCCTCCCTGGTTTTAAAATCGAATCGATAGGCATTATAGCGCAATGCCGCCGATCCACCCTCGAGGGACTCGATGAAATAATTCTTGACAGGATTAAAAGGCGGTGATTCCCGCATCCATCTCCTAAACTGCGAAATGAGAGCGGCGGCGAAGGAATAGATCATCTGTTTCTGATTATCGGGAAAGAGAGTACGCAAGCGGTGGTCATTTTCGATTTTATCCTTAATCTGGTCTTGAACGAGTTTTTCGGGACCTTGTATTTTCTGTAGATGTGTATTCCATTTTTCAATCTTCATCCACAGCGTTGTATGTTTCGTATGCTCGCGGAGGGCAATGATGGTAGGATTCGTATCAAGTACAGCAGCAACAGGCTCACCCTTTTGAAGTTGCGCGTTGAGGGTCTCTGCGAGTCCGGACATGTCATGATAATGGGCTTGCAAGGCATCGCGGTACACCATCAGGGTGGCCTGTTTCCGCTGTCTGTCCTCGCTGTCCAATCTCAGGTAATTCCGGACGGTCCGGACGTCATAATTAGCTTGCTCAGCGATTTGGGTCGGAGTCCATCCCTCCTCCTCTAGCAGTCGGAGCCATTCTCTACGTATTTTGAGGTCAACCATGGGTTTGCGGCCTCTAGGCATTGATGTCCTCCTTGTAGGGCTAAATTCGTATTTTAATGATGAAAACGTGCGCTCTATAATTGCTGATAATTGTATATCTAGAACCAATCCAATTTAACTTTGTTGGTAATATTAGATATTATTGACCAGGTAATGATATTGTATTATGGACGCTAAGAATTGTCAAGATACACCGGAAGCCGCCCAAGCCAAAGAGGCATTACGCATCTTGGGAAAAATAATTGCACGCCGCATCCGCCGGACACAAGGCCCGCAATATTGTGACACTTCCCCATATCCCATTAAATCGGATGAGAATCATGAAGACCTATCTTGAACCGCAGGAAATCAATCTTCTCGCGCAAGCCGCTACTAACCTTCGCGACCGTTTACTGATCAGTCTACTTGTGCACTCCGGCTGCCGTATCTCCGAAGCACTCGGTTTGACTGT
This sequence comes from Dehalococcoidales bacterium, assembly GCA_030654965.1. Taxonomy (GTDB): domain Bacteria; phylum Chloroflexota; class Dehalococcoidia; order Dehalococcoidales; family Fen-1064; genus JAURWL01. Next base: position 3,004 of record JAURWL010000062.1, read on the forward strand.
GGATGACATTCATTTCGATAGCAGCACCCTGACGATACAGCACCTTAAAGCCCGTGTTACCCTTACCTGTCCCGGATGTAAGGCTCGGCTCAGCCGGAGTTCTGTCTTCTGCCCCGGCTGTGGCGACAAAGTGAGCACAACGCTGGTCGCTCAGAGAGAACAGCGCCGGATGCGTACCATTCCAATCGACCTGCATACCCTAACTCTTTTTGAGGAGTACATCAAACGGGGCGGTGCTGTGGAGAAAGAAGGCAAAAAACTCATTTTCGCCATCAACAGGCATCGGGCCTGGCAAATCATTAAGCAATGCGCGGATAGAGCCGGATTGCCGCCGCTTTTCAACACTCAGTCAGGCAAGTTTCACAATGTCAGTCCCCATCGGCTACGGGATAGTTTTGCGATTAATGCCGTAAAGAAGAATGATTCAGGCGATGGATTGCGTATGCTGCAAGAGCACCTTGGACATCAAAATATCAGTACAACAATGAACTACCGTAAAGTCGCCGGTGACGAACTGAAGAACTGGTACCAGCATCTCTGGGAGACGGACAAATGAGCGCGCTACCGTTGAAACCTGCCAAAGGCGGATTTCTGCGTCCCTTCGGCAGCGGAGAGTTCATTCACCAGTTTCTTTTAGGGAAAGGACCCTACGGCTCAGCGGTAATTTACCCGCAGACCGGCCCACCGCAGGCAGAGATTTTCCGCGAATACAAGCTGGCGCTGATGAAAGCGACCGCGCTGGATAAAGCCACTAAAGCGAAAGAGAAACAAGCCCGTCTGGAAAAACGTTACATCAGTCCCGACAATATTGTTGAGCTGACCGACACGTATTTAACACAGCTCACCTACAAAGCCCACGGCTGTCGTTTCCATTCCTTCGTAGACCACTTCTCGGGTTTAAGACGGTTGGGCTGGGTCGAAGCAACCGGCTAGAGGAGCCTTCTGAATTTCAGGAACATTACCCACCCTGGCCCACCCGAATGTTGCTACCGTCTGCCCGTTGCCGTTCATATTTCGGTCAACCGCAGATCAAATAATAGTCAAAAGGAGGTCATTAGATGAATAAATAACAGTCAAACGTTGGTCAATAAATATAAGTGTTGTTCAAGTGACACCGCTCTATTAGCGGGCAAATCGTATCTAAAATGGAGGAATATTATGGAAGAGTTAACACAAAGGAAAAGGTTGCAGGTGGTATATTTATACTTCTCCGGTCTTTCATTTGACCAGATAGCTGCAAAGGCTGGCATCAGCAAGGGTTCGGTAGTAAATATCGTCTCCGAATTGAAAGCGGGGAACTTTCCAGAGGCAGCAGATGTGACTGACCAGATTGAAGCCTTACGTGAGCTTGCTGTCAACCTCAATAAGTTCAATTTTACGGTCGGGAAATCCGTAGTAGGTATTGCGCTCCTGAGCCGGATTTATGAACTGAAGCTGGACCCGGCGGACATGGAGCGTTGGCCGCTGCTGCTCAATTCTATTAAGTCTCAGGACGATGCCCAGGAGTTAATCGACGTGGCTTACACCGTTCGTGGTATTCAACAAGAAACAGGTCTCAGTCTGCCTGCCCTCGAAGAAAAGGTCAATAACCTCGGGGAGAAGGCCAAAGAACTCAAGACAGTGACCAACAAAATTGGAGAAGTTAAAGACGACCTAAACGACCTTACCAAAAACAAGAAAGACCTCACCGGGGAGGTGGCTACTCTAGAAAAGCAGTACCAATGGTTGATGCCGCGGGTGCAGGAGCTGGAGAAAAGGGAAAAGGCCCTGCTAGACCGCTATGAGTCCAGGTTGATCGAGGCGGAGAAAGCCGACGAAGTACTTAGGACCCTAAAATTGGAAATGAAGAAATTGGTGAAAACCGGGCTGACGGTGCCGGGGTTGGTTGACTTCAACCGTAAGCTTGAAACCGTCGCTAAGCACCACGGACTGAAACCGTCAGCGGTCCGAGAACGATTGTTACGGGAGTTAAAATATCTGAACAAGGGGTTGGGGCTGGAAACGCTGGCAAAAAAACAGCAGCAGATATTGAAAGAAACTAACCAGGCGATTGAAAACCATAAAAGCGAAAAAGGAAGTCTTGAAGCGGTTCTGGAAAATCTAAAGCAGCAAAAGCAAGACCTTGAAACCACTATCAAGGAAATCACCACCTCCGTCCGTCTGCAGATTGAGGACATGGTGCCAGTGGCTAAAAACACAATGCAGCAGATTGCCACAAACTTGAAGGGAGGGTGTGCAGAGGTACTCTCTGCAGTGCATCAACTTAGGGAAGAATCAATCAAGGTCGGGCAGGATATGGGAGAATACAAGAGCATCCTGGCTGAGGCTGAATGGGTGAATAAACTAACCTCGTTAGTGCATGGCAAGGGCAGCGTTGATGCAGCCGACATTAGAACAATCGGTTTATTGGTGAATCGGAACATCTCTGCCTGGTTGCGGCAGCACGGTGAGCAATCAGCCACTATCGGAATGCTGGCTATTGATGCACAAACATTTTTGATTGGACTAGAGAAATGGCAGACATAGAGAGGAACAGTCAATGTCTACTAGATTTAAAAAAACAGCTACGAGAACTGAGAACTGCCTGCCAAGCTCTGAATTACTTTTGTGTCACCGGAGCCGGTCGGATAGCTCGAGAGCCGGATGTGGAACAGTTGCGAAGCTTGGCTACCCGGCTTAAACATCAGTTGGAGAAAGCGGTACTGAGTGAAGACAGGGCGCGATCTTTATTGGTTCAGTCCGATGCTGTAATGAGCGTAGGTAATTTGTTTGCCACAGGAATTGGTATTGCAATGGGAAAGCGCGGTCTAGTCGAGGGAGCCGAGAGACTTGAAAAGATACGTACCAGCAAGCAACACGACTTCGGTATGATTTTGATCTGTGTTGGGCAAGGTGGTCTGCCGGATGATGTTCAAGTTGTATCGATCTCGGAATTAGCCCGAAGACAAAATCGAGATAAATCTGAAATCATTCGGGCATTTCAGCAACGGGGGGAGTGGCTATTCTCCCCAGAGGTTTTCCTCATTATGCTTGATACGCTCATCGAGAAATTACGCGAAGGCAAATTAAACCTGCCGATATTGCCTAAACAGTTGCCGTCAAAACTGGCTATTCCCGAACAGGTCACGGCCCAGTTTCTGCTACCGTTTAAGTCAGTGCTACAATTGCCATCTGGTGGAGGTAAAGGTACTAAGAAATAAGGGCAACTTACTCAAGCTCGTTATTTAGCAGTCAGGATGCTTACACTTTCGCACTTCAATTTTCGTGATCTCGGGGGTAAACTTTGCCTTCAGTACCCTCTCAAGTAAGTCTTTTTTCTGGTTAGCTTTTTTCACCTGGGTTAGTAGACTGTCACCCTTTACAGATGGACAGACATTGATAATAAGCGTGTAATTTTGCAGTTGAACCGTCACTTTCTTGGTAGGCTTCCCACTCGTTCTTTCTTCAAATCCCATCATGGATAACGACCCAAATTGCACTCCTTGACACTCTGAACTAAGTATCTCCTTCTAAGGTAAACAAAACAAGCGATTGTGACCCCTGCGTCAGGTATCTTTTTCCATTGACATGGTGAAGCGAATAGTTTATCGTTCGTAGCAAGAAGGAGGTGAACACATGCAAGCATACTGTATGAAATGTAAGACCAAGAAGGAAATGAAGAATGCCAAGGCTATCACTATGAAGAATAAGAGACCCGCTACCCAGGGTACGTGTCCAACCTGTGGCACCAAAATGTTCAGAATTGGCAAAGCCTAGGTTTTTCCGGGAAACTCCAGCACTAATGAAGAGGCCGGGTGTACCGGGTAAGGTGGACCATCCGGCTTTTTCAATGCCTGTGGCACATTATGGACATTCGTGACCTGCGAGGTGCCTCAACCGAATGTAACAATCTACTAATTTGTTAAGCTTTGGAACAAGGCGTCATAGTATCTGTATTCTTATAACGGCTTGTAGCCTCAATTAGTCGTAGCGACGTTGTTGATAGTACCAATAGTAACATCCCTGATGTGTTGCGCAGATTCATCGATTAAGCCTAAGTGCGTCTGACATATGACTATCACCTGCTGATAAAAGGGAAGTTGTGCTATTTCTGTGATAACCTCGGCTGCAGCTGTTGTAATTCCCATGATCGAACCCACTCCGGGTAATATTACATTCACTAGTTGAGTGGCAGCGGCAGAAATCAGGTCAACCACTCCTGGCTCGGCCGAACGCTTATCCTTCTCCCAAATGCTTTCCAGGTCCTTGATTTCATCTTCAATTATATTAACAATTCTTTGACCAGATTCGATTTTGCGTTCGATGTCTTTCCGTTCAATCTCTCCGGGCGTACCGGTATCATAATGCAGGAAAGCCAGTGTCGCCTTAAGGTTTTCTGCGATTTCAGATTTTGCGAGTGAAGCTTTCGTTCTCACTGCTGGCAAAGATATTTCGTGAAGTTGAGTGTCGTCACGCAATTCTATGCCTATAAGTTTAAGTGCTAACTTGGTCAAATTCCGTTTGACATCCAAGGTAAGATTCGCCTTGCGCTCAAAGTAATTGCTTATGGCAGCAATTCTCTCAGCGTCGGCAGCGAGTCTGTCCAACTGTTCATAGCTGGAATATACAAGGTCAACTAGTTTAGCTGCTACGTCGTCACGATGAATAATCTCACCCTCTTCGAGTGTGAGGAGATTCGAACCTAAACCCAGGTCATATTTGACCAACTTAGCTCGGTAATAAACGAATTCACCTGTGGTTAGCTGCTTGAGCTGCTGTGTCCACGCAGGGTCAAACTTCACAGTAACAGTAAATTGCCCGCTATCAAAAGACATGGAGGAGGTTTCATACTCATCAAGGAAGATAATCCGGCTGGGCTTGAGCTGTGGCTCGACATGGTGGACGTTGCCAACCCAGACTACCCACTTTCCTTGCGCATCACTCCAAGTGGCCTCTCTTGATTGCTCGGAAACACCGGCGGAGAACAAACGTTTTGCGAGGTCGTTAGGAGGTTTTGCGATGTACTCAACTTTCTCTGGCTCAGGTGGTGATAGATACTCCTCCGACGGAGGTATGAGCCGAGAGGTGCATGCTGAAAAATCTAGCGCCAACACGCAAACAAATGTGCCGACGAGTATCAAAATCTTTTTCATCGATACATCCGGACTCACACCAGCTTTACCACCTTTATCTTTAACGAGCGGTGAGAAGGAGAGTGCTGGTAACTATTCTCCACTGTCCGTCTTCTTTGAGTAACGCCAGCGTGTCTGACGCTTGACCTCCGTTGGCGTAGTGGAGTGTCACTAAGACTACAGCGTAACCACCATAATCTTTTCCTTCTTCCACGTCAATTCGCGTGATGGTGCCTGCTTTAGTTACAGCGTCCATCTGATTGTCAAAACTCTGCGTTACCCCGAACATGGGTTGTTTATAGACCACTCGAGCTTCGAATGACAGGTAACCTTCAGCTTTCGAGTAGTTACCCTCATTCCCTGCTTTGTAGAAAGCCTTGGCGACATCAGAAGGAGAACCACCACCGCAACCATATGCCAGCAAAGGAACCAGAGCAAAAAGTGCTAAGGCAATGCATTTCTTCATGCAGCTACCCTCCTTTATAGTCACTTTTGGTCACATTTGCGACAATTTAATTCTAACCAGACTCAGAATTCGGTGTGCTCTTTGGGCCCCTGGTAAAGAAGGTGCGATTGACCTATCTAAAGAAAGAGGACAGTGACGCGCCACCAAATAGTTGAGTAGTCGCTACCATCAGAAGACCACCGATTGCCAGTAACGTTATCTTTACTGGCAGACTTCCTTCCGACTTGAATAGCGCGCCCCAGAGGAATGCCAGCGGCGATATAAGAGCTCCTACAAGAAATACCCATTCTGTCCCGGTGCCATTACCGATGACCAACAATAAGAATCCTACGGCCACTGCTCCAAACATTTCCTTCATTTTCTAACCTCCTCTTTATAATTTTAAATACGACTAAATTACTCGCTTGAATCGTAGGCAACAGGCTGGCATGTGGACGACGCTTCGGCTTATGGGGCCTTAACTGCATAGACCCACCTGTCTACGCTACCAAAGTACGTTATCCCATTTGCAGCAAGCACTCCATCCTCACGTCCCGTCTGACTCGGAAGGTCAGGTCGGTCAAAGGTCCATTTCGTTTTCTGCCAAGCGTAACAGTCACTTTCGCCACTTTCAATTGCATACCTTTCAGATTTCCTTCTATGAAAGACAGTCATTCAGCCTTCTATTTAACCGGTGACCACGCCGGAAAGAAGTTATCTCCGCTATTATTAGTGAGGCGGGTCTGGCCGGTGCCATCGGTATTCATAACGTAAATTTCTTCATTGCCATCCCTGAAAGAGCAAAAGACGATTTTCTTGCCGTCAGGCGACCAAACTGGAAGACCTCCTTGGGTAATTCGTACTAGATTACTACCATCAGAATTCACTATGTAGATCCATTCTAGGTCTTCACATTGTGAAAACGTAATCCTTTTCCCGTCGGGTGACCATGCCAAACATTCTTTCTGGACACCGTTAGTGGTGAGCCTCATTTGCGCAGTTCCATCTGGGTTCATCACATAGATCTCTCTATCCGAGTCTAAAAACGCAATCCTATTGCTATCGGGTGACCACACAGCCCATTTTGGGGACAAGCTATTATCAATGCCATGCGTAGTGCAACGTATCTGATTTGAGCCATCAAGGTTCATAACGTAGATTTCCCCAGATCGACGTCCCTGGCTACCATCCCGTTCAGAAACAAAGGCGATCTTTTTGCCATTCGGTGACCATATTGGCGCGTAGTCATCAGCGCTATCGTTAGTTAGTCGTGTCTGTCCCGTACCGTCAATATTCATTACATAAATTTCTCGGTTAGCATCTCGTTCAGAAACAAAGAGAATCTTTTTACCATCCGGTGACCACGATGGCGTATCATCATCGGCACTATTGATGGTAAGTTGTGTTTGGCTGGTACCATCAGCATTCATTACATAAATGTCTGTGTTGTTATCTCGCCAATCAACAAAGGCGATTTTCTTGCTGTCAGGCGACCATACCGGATCCCACTGACAAAAGTTGACGCTGCCGAGACGAGTTTGATTACTACCATCGGCATTCATAACATAAATCTCTGGGTTCCCATCACGTTCAGAGACGAAAACAATCTTGCCACTAGTTTTTAACGCTTGTGGCGGCGGTGTGGGTGCCCCACGTTGTTTAACCCAGACTTTACCATCTTCGTCAAGTATTTTGTTTCCCTTTATCTGCGCCGTAGTTACCATACCCATCAGGTGAAGTCTCAGTTCTTTACCTTCGGCTTCCCACTCCCCATCAAAACCCACCCCCATTTCTTTCAAATAGAAAGTGCCATCATCATTTAGCTCTAGGTACTCGTCTGGATCGTCTTGGTTAACATACGAGCCAGAAATACTGGCTTTGCCACAACCAACCGTTCCTAGGAGAGTGACCAGGAGTATTATTGCTAATCCTACCAACAAGCATTTTCTAACCATTTTGGCCTTTTCTATTTCTATTTGGGAGTGACCCTGTCACCATAAGGTTACCACCTTCCTATTTTTACAGCCTGTGCTCTAGTACCAAAAAGGGCACTACATATCGCTGCCGGGTAACTCACCCTTCAGCTATTCTCGTGCCCTTTTTTCATCGTGCCCTCCCAAAACTAGCCTTGGGGAGAATGCAATGCGGAAGTTTTCAGTTGCTTAGTATTCCCATGTGTTTGAAGCATATGACTTCCAAATATGCTTGTCAAGTCTCCTTGAAATTTAGATAAATTCTTGGTGTGCAGATCGCAGTGCACAGCTGCCCAGGTGGAGTTCATTATCGACCCAATGTAGTTTGCGATACTCTAGTCTAACCAATCGGTGTACAACTGAGGTCTCCCCGACGGGACGCTCCTTCTTTTCCTAATTTGTTTCTCTCGGCCGGGGAGGGGATGATAAACGTGCTATTATGCAGGTAATAGTCAAGAGGAGAAGGGGGAAAGGCTGGTGGCCAGCCCCGAAGCGGGAGCGAAGATGTGAAAAACCGCGAACATTGGCCCACTAAGATTCTATACGCTCTATTACTTCTTCAGAGTTCAAGAGATGAGTTAATGTGACACCGCATCACTTTTTATAATTGAGATTCGTCAGATGTTTTCGAGTCTAATGAGTAAAATGCTATGGATTTGCCAATAGGTATCCTAAAAGCAAATTGCTGGCAGTCTGTACTAATCCCAGGCTGGGTCAGAATATTTACCCGTGGTAAAAACAAGAGAAGCGTATCAAGGAGTTTAGGATAGTGTTCTCATAACCTGTGAGAACCGGGAGGGCCGTTAGTGTTCATGAAAATATCAACAATAAGGATGCCAATCAATCAGAGCGTATTACTTGGTTTAACCTGTAGGGGAATTCCCGCCACCAGCAGATAAACTTCATCCGACTCCTGTGCCAGCATTTGATTTGCCCGACCCAGAAAATCGCGATAAAGCCGCCCCATTCGGTTATCTGGCACCAGCCCCAAACCGACCTCGTTGCTAACGATAAGGAAAGAGGCTCTTACCTTTTTCATGCACATCTGAAGCTGTTCAATCTCAGCAACGACCTCTTTCTCCAGCACCGAATCATCAATAGCATTAAATAGCTTGTTATCATAACGGCTGAAAATATTGTTTACCAGCATGGTGATGCAATCTATGACAATGAGTTGGGCATCTCTGGCATTTGCTTCAATCTGTATCCCAATATTAGTTACAACCTCTAGGGTACGCCAGTTGGCCGGTCTATCCTTCTTGTGCTTTTCGATACGCCGTCGCATATCTTCATCGCCGGCGGTCGCGGTCGCTACGAAGAGTACATTTTCTCCGTTCCGGCGTGCATATTCCTGGGCGAAACGACTCTTGCCGCTTCGCGCCCCACCCAAAAGCAGAATGATTTTCTGTAACGAAACTTTCCGTGTCATTTTTCCACCAGTTCCATCCTCTTAATGTCCCAGAACCAATGTTCGCCTCTTTTAACTGTTTCAGTGTCAAGAATTTCCATGCGTTTCTTAAAAACGGGACCATCAACCACCAGTGTATGGAATTCCCCCGCCTCACCACAGGGAGTTATATCTTTATTAAAGTCAGCGATATCTTTCAGAAATGCATTATCCAGCATCCTACCCAGCCATTCTTTTCCCATGAGGTCGGCCCTGGTGGCAATGACTTTAGCCTTAAAGCCCAGCTCGATGAAGTCCAGGACAATTTTATTCTGATTCCCGCCCCAGAGAGGTAAAATCGGGGTAATTCCGGATGGGGCACAAACCTTCTCAATCCATTCCCGATGGGGTTCAAAATCGATGTCGCCAAAAACTCCCGTGGTGACCCCACTATTGCTGAGCTCATTTAAAGCGCTCGTAAAGATGCTCTGATAATTATCATTCGTTGTGGGGAATTGGAGCAAGGGTATATCCATGGCTTCCGATTGTTGACGAATCCATTGAGCCGCTATCCCATGACTGCAGGAACGTTGTCCATCCTGAGTAACCATATTCAAAAGGTAAACTATTTTTATACCTTGCCGTATTGCCTTATAGGTGGCCAAACAACAGTCCTTGCCTCCGCTCCAGGAAATAAAGGCTTCTGTCATTTTCATATGCCTTCTTTTAGTAGTTGTGTTTATCCATCAGGTGAGAAACGTCATTCAGAAGACAGAGGATGTTGGTTTCCGGATATGTTTCAACAATGCTTAGAGACGCCAGGTCGAGTTTGATATTCCAGCGACTCTTCATCTCAAGTTCCAGTAACTGACAAATCAAAGTGCGCAGGACTCCCTCATGGGCAACCACGAGAATCGTCTCATCTGCCTGATGGTCTGCTAAACGGGCTTTAAATTTGGTAACCCTGTCCTCGAGTTCAACCAGACTTTCACCACCGGGATAAGCTAAAGATGGACTGCGGTTGTTCCGCATTTGGGCAACTTCGGGGAATTGATTATGGATTTCAGCAAATTTGAGTCCCTCCAGCTTCCCGAAGTCAATTTCTCTCAGTTCGGGGCAGGTGGTGACCTTC
>JAURWL010000070.1 GCA_030654965.1 Dehalococcoidales bacterium
CGACCCCGTGGGTAACCACCCGGCAGGCTTTGCCCGACAGGGCTCCCTCGATGCTGACCCCGGCAACCAACTGCTGGGTATCCGAGGTGCCCTCTTTCACAGATTGGCCGCCAGTGGAGAAGTAAACGGCGGCCAGTTGTCCTATGGGCTCCTCAGAGATGAAGGTCTCTGTTATGGATGTGGGCTTTATTCTGACTAGCATTCGCGCCTACTTGATAGAGTACTGCACCGTCACCACGCAGTCTGAGGTGGTCACCGATCCCCGGACATAGACTGTGCCCAAGAAGTTGACCTCCTTCAGGTCTTCCTTGCCCAAGGAGACAAACTCGTTGGCAGGGACAGTAACTTGGAATCTGACCTTGCCCGAGCCCACTATGGACTGGAAGTCCTCGGCGGCCTGCGCTGCCCCAGCGGCGTTGGTCTTGGAGGGATCCGTAGTGAAGCAGTCAAGCCCCTCTATCTTCTCTGCGTTGACGGAGCGGTTGTCTATTTTCAACCCCTCCAGGTGTCCCTTGAAGGCGCTGCCCGAGGTCAAAGCCCAAGCCTGTGCCCCTGATGTGTTTGCGGCAACTGTAATAGCTGGCATCTTACAGCTCCTTTATCTCGTCGAGATAATAGATTGGCTTGGGCGATACTCCTGACGGCGGTGCCTCTTCATTTATCCGGCAGCGGTTTACGGTGAAATGCAACCCGCACAGTTCATAGTCCACTGGATTGTCCACCACCAATCTTAAAATAATAGGTTTGAGTTGGTACATCAAGTACAGCTTGAAGTTCTCGTTCCCCGGTGGGCTGTCCTCCGGTGTGATGTTACCCAAGTACATCAACTTCCCGCTGCTGACTAAAGGGGTCATGGTGGGGTAGTCCAAGCGGTAGATAGGCTGGTCGGCCGGGAAATAAGGAATGATGAACCACTGACCCGGGGTGAGCCCGATGAGTACCTCGTAGAAGATGTCTTGGGCGTAGGGGTACAGTTTCTCCCCGGTGTCCTCGTCCGAGAGGTTGAGATCCAAATAGCAGCCTGCCTTGATCCTCTTCGCCAATTTGAAGGTGACCTGGGCCTGTCTGTCTACCCTGAAGGTCCTGCCTTTGACAAAATCCAAGGCAGCTGGAAATTTATCGCTGAACCTCACCCAATAGTTGGGCAAGAGTACCCGCGGGTGAGGGTAGACGTCAAAAAACGTCTGGTAAGGGCGTAACTCTATCATAAGCCTACCTCCAAACTCACTATCTGTAGAGGTTTAGCTTTAGAACGCTATTACATTGGCAACGACTGTCACCTTGCCACTGACCAGGGCTACACCGCTGAGAAGCTCTCCCATCCAAGCAAGTCCGGAGGTGATGCCGCTCATCAAACCCTGAGCAAGCGCTCCGCTGAGACTAACCCCGACTCCGCCCCCAGAAAGGGTCCCACTCAGGAAGGTCCCTACGGGCAGGTCTCCTCGGCGCATCACCACCATAAGGTGGTCGGGCCTTTCCTGGCTCTGCCCGCTCCAAGGCCCCCCGCTAATCGCATAGCCGACCCACGCCTCGGCCAAGGGAGTCACCAGCCCCTGCCTCTCGTAGTCAGTGGTCAGAGAAATAACCTTCTCAATGGTCTTGACATTACCGATGCGGACAGGCACACCGCTGCCGCAATAGATGGTGTCTACAGTTCGGCTCTCCTGCACCAAGAGGCGCCCATCGGCAAACCTAGCTAGAATTTGAGCCATGATTCACCTCCTATACTAGGTTGGCCGCAGCCAAGTAGTCATACTCGCCGAACACCAGTCCGAACGGCGCGACCTCGATGTCGACGTTGGCTGTCCCGCTGGGGACTGTCGCTCCGGTCTCCCGGTCGAAATACAAATTAACATGGAACTGCCCGCCCGGGTGGAGTAAGACGCGACCCGGCATGGGAATGATCCGGAACAACTTGTCGACCTTTCCAATCTTGGAGAAGACCTCCACGTTGTACGGAGCATAGGGATAATTGTTTACGTTGAACTCCACCAGAATGATCTTGGGCGAAGGCTTGTAGCTCAGTAGCCGGTGGAAGGCAATCACCGCCCTCTTCTCGGACGAATTCTGCGCGTAGACATCACCCGCAGAGTAGCCTAAGGCGTAATTGGCATAGGACTTCGCGGATGTGGTGGTCACCGTCTGCACCCAGCTGTAGAAAGCGGGGGTATCGCTGGTGGCCGAGGTGCACAGGTCCTGAGGGCCCAGCAGCCTGAACCCGTACTGGCCTGTGGCAGGCTTCATCCCGCCAAAGGGCTTGTTGTTGAAATAACCCTTGGCGACCTGGAAGGCGGAGGTGTACCAGTCCTTTTCCGATGCCAAATCAGCACCGAGCTCCGGGTCTGCCAACTTCGAGAGGTCGTCGACCAAAAGGTCAAAGTCCCGGTTCCAGACATCGTTGTCATCCTGAGTGGTGGGGGCTGTCTCCAAGGACCTGGCGGTCCCTGCCATGATGTTCATCTTTGCGAAATCAGATATTTTCGCCACGTTTGTCCTCCTACTCGAAAATTAGCCCCGGGGCTTTTGCCGGTGCGGTTGGAAGTATTGCCGTTGTGGCTGGGAGTGTCGGCAATGATGGCAACATCCCCAAAGGTCCTTTGAAGACCTGTTCAATCTTGGGAAGCTTGGGAATCGTCATCATCGCGCTGGGCAGGGCTGGCGGGGACGGCAAAGATACTGTGGGAGCACTCCTGGCAAATGACAGCAACTGTGCCGACACTTTGGGGAGTGCCGGCATCTGGGATTCAATCGATGCCGGGATTGTCACCTGCGACTCTAGTATTTCTCGAAGCGTTGCCATTTTCCCCTCCTAGAACCTCGTTATCTTCTTGACGGCATTCATGGCGGTATCCACCCCGAAATCGAGACCGCCATCAACAAGCCGATGGGGGCCCTTTATCTTCACCGTGGCATCGAACGGTATATCAAGAGCCTCACAGGCGGCTCCCCCAACAGCCTCCAAGTTACCCAGCACCCCGTCATGCACCAACTCTCCCGCGTCCTCATGGGGAGCTTTCTTCATCAGATGAGGCATAGGAAATTTAGGAGTAGGCGGTGACGGCAGATTAGGCTTCAACATATTTGCCTCCTCGCTTTGAGGGGTCACAACCTCCGCAAAAAGGTACGGGGGGAAACCCGAAACCTTCTTACGAAGATTGTTTCCCCCCGTTTCTAATCTATGTTAAGCCCTGTTTAGAGCCTTGTCAAGTGCTTTGCCAGGATTTGTCCAGCCGCATGACAAAACTCAAGGGGTAAAAGCGCACCGATTTGGCTTGGAACCCGTAGTTTTCCAAGAACCTTGCCAGGCTGGCGGGGTCATAGGCCGCCATTACCCCTAAGATCAGGTAGTTTGGGTTTCCGCTGCCTACCCCCGCAGGAAAGGCTCCGGTCAGCGGCAAGTGCAGGTCGGCCAGCACCACCCTCGCCCCCGGCTTAGTTACCCGAGCCATCTCCGAGGCTACCTCAGGCAGGGCCTCGGGCTTGAGGTGGCGCAGCACATAGGTCATCACCAGTGCATCAAACTTACTGGAAACAGGCAGGCTCTGGGCTCTGTCCACCACCAATCTTACATCCTGCCCCTTAAGCCTCTGCTGTGCCTTGATAAGCATAGCCTGCGATGGCTCCACGGCGGTTACTTGGAAAGGCAGCCGTGCCAGCCGCGAGGTCACCAGCCCGGTCCCGCAGCCTACCTCCAGTACATTCCCCGTTACCCCTTGCAACTCTTTTTCAATCGCTGGCCAGACCATAGCGATATGGGGCCAGGCAAAGAAATCATAAGCCCCAGCTACCACGGGGTTGAA
>JAURWL010000077.1 GCA_030654965.1 Dehalococcoidales bacterium
AGGCGCGGTTTTCGGAGTGCTCCCGCGCTTGACGATATGATAATAGGCGTAGGTCATCGGCTCACCTTCTTTCAGGACTTCGGCGGCAACCACCTCGCCGATGAACAGGGTATGTGTGCCGACATCAATATTGTTGATAGCTTTCGCTTCCAGGTAGGCGAGGGTATTATCCAGAACAATGGGCGCGCCTGTTTCCCCCGTCCGGTAGTTAACCCCTTCGAATTTATTTATATCCCGTCCTGATTTAAACCCGAACTGCCCGATGAAGTTTAGCGGAGTTTCCTGTGAGATGATGGAGGCGGTGAAAACGCCACTTTTTTTGATGTATTCGTGGGTGAGGTTCTTTTTATTGATTGCCACGGCGACCATCGGCGGTTCCGAGCACACCTGAAAGACGGTGTTGGCAATCTGTCCGTTGATTTTTTCACCATTCTTGGAACAGACAATGTAAACGCCATACCCAATTTTGTAGAGAGCTTGCAGATTCATTTTCTCTCACCTCCGTAAATACTTGTCATTACCCGGCTTGACCGGGTAATCCACATAGAATATCTCTGGATTCCCACTTTCGTGGGAATGACATTGTGGCGTCAGATTGCCATGCCATCCCGATAACATCGAGATTCCTCGCGATGACGTTCTTGCGTATACTTTACATAAAGTCTTGTTCGCTGACTTTAACCGCACGCTGGAGTTCTTGATTCAGCATCGGGGGCAAGCCCTCGATATCGACATGGAGGAAGCCGCGGACGATTGTCGCAGTTGCCTCGTCCCGTGTCAATCCCCGTGCCATGAGATACTCCACTTCCTCTTCCGCAATCTTGCCGATTGCCGCCTCATGGTAGAGGTCAATCCCCGCCAGTGTGCCCTTTAGCTCCGGAATGGCGTGGATGGTGCCCCTGTTGTCCAGAATCAAACCACGGCACTCCAGGTGGCCTTTGACCTCCGGCGCATTGCCCTCGATATAGCCGCGGGCGGTGATGTGCCCGCCGGTGGTAATTGCCCGCGAGATGATTTCCGTACGGGCGCCCTTGCCGTTGAGAAAAACCCGCGAGCCCACATCCATATTCGATTCCGGGAGAGCAACCAGGATGCTATTAAACCGCGCCGTTGCATTTTCACCATTGCACCGCGCAATCGGGTTCATCTGGAGCGACTTCACCGGTTTCATCAGGACGTAGTTGCTCAGGAACAGCCCGTTGTCTTCGATGATTGCCGCAGTTCTGGGACGGACGGCAAATTCGGGGTTCCAGCTATGTATCATGGTGAAGGTGATTTTGGCGCCTTTTTTAATATAGAACTCAGAGACACCCAGGTGCATGCCCGGCTCATTGCCCAACGATGTGGTGCAACCGGTGATGATATGGAGTTCGGAGTTTTCTTCCGCGATGATAATATTGTGCACATTCTGAGCGAGCTTTGCTTTTGATAAATAGAGACATGCCTGCACCGGGAAATCGGTCTTTGTGCCCGGCTGGGTTCGGATAAAGTAACCATCATTCTGCCCCAGTTCCACACTCGCGGTGTATTTATCGGTATCAACCGGCACAGCTTTCCAGTAGTAATCACCCAGCCAGTCATATTTCTTCATGGCTTCGCTGACGGGCATGACCTCAACACCATCCTGTTTCACCGAGCTATGGATGGGTGTATTATCAATCTGAATGAAGGTGCCGGTACGCTGGGTGGGGTCGTCCAGCATAATGCCGGCGGACAGCATCTGGTTTTTGGTAACACGGGGGAGTTTTGAGGGGTCTTTCTGGTAGGGATGTTCCTCCGCCGACCTCGTGTAAGAGGTCAGGTCAATATCCTCTCCCATCGTCGCTTTTTTAGTGGCGGCGGTTCTGGCTTTTTCTTTGTAGTTTTCGGCAGGCTTTATACTACGTGACATATCTGGCGCTCCTGAAAACACAGCGGGCACATTCTTCGTAGCCCTTTTCTTTAATTTCGGCGAGGATTTCATGCGGGTCACCCATGCAACTGATAGAGCCATCCAGCATGATATAGCCGTTACGTGCGTGAACGTAGTCGAGGATATGCCCTGTGTGAGTGATGATTAAGCCCATTGAGCTACGGACGCGTATTTTACTGCCCTTTTCCAGGAGCTCATTGATAAGTCTACCGATGAGGGCGATGTTTTCCAGATCCACACCTGATTCCGGTTCATCAAGCAGAACAAGGTCAGGGCGCTGGGCGAGCAATTGCATCAACTCACTGCGTTTGATTTCCCCACCGGAGAAGCCGTAGTTGATGTCCCGGTCGAGAAACTCTTCGAGGTTGGTATCTTTTGCCAGCGTGTCAACCATTTCCGGTTTGTCCTTCTCTTTAAGTGCGGCGAAAACCATGTCCCTGGTCTTCACCCCACGCACAACCGGTGGACGCTGGAAAGACAGTCCGATTCCAAGCCGTGCCCTCTCATCGACACTCGCATGGGTAATATCGGTTCCTTTGAAAGCGATGGTCCCCTTAGTGACCCGGTACTTGGGGAAACCCATAATGGTCATCAGCAGGGTGGTTTTCCCAGAACCGTTGGGACCAAAGAGCACATGTGTCTCACCGGTATTTACGGTCAAGTTGACATTGTGCAGGATTTCCTTCCCTTCCACCGCCACCGATAGGTTTTTTATCTCAAGCATACTCCACTCCTCTTTATTAGCCGTCCAGCGAGGGTTTTTCAGTTTTTACAAACCAGCCCGCCGGATTTTTCAGGAACTCAGCGTAATCGGTGAGGACAAGCTGGTGTTCTCTTTCTTCAGCCGCAACCATCTCGAAGAATTCCCTCTCTGTGGAGGATTCAGCCTGCTCACTACGGGCATGATAGAAATCGTATGATTTGGCTTCCATTTCCCGCGCTTTTTGTACAGCATCAAACTCTGATTTGGCTGGTTTTATCTGAGCGGGTTTTTTAGCTATCTCCCTTGCGAAGATAGTGCGCATGGTTCTGCCGCCATCTACCTTGAAATCAACTGATTGCCAGCCCTGTTTCTTACTCAGATTATTGAAAATCTGCTCGAACTTCATACGGTGGTAGTCTTCCGCTTGAGCCAGTGATTCCAATAGTTTACGTCCTAGTTCATTACCGCTTTCCTGACTGGACTTCAAGTAAAAAGTTTTGCCGTCGATTTCCATCTGGATGGCATACTTGAGCGCCTCTAGGGTCTTGTCCTGTTCGGTTAGCATGGCGACCTCCATCAGGTAGATTTACGGGAGTGTAAGCTGTTAGTTCAATTTACCGCAGACCGGTAATGGAAGTATGTAACAAATGTCTCGTTGTAGAGGACAGAATAAGACATAACAGGGAGAAACGCTATCTCATATTAGGAGTAAACAAAGGGGATTGTCAACAGGATGTAATACTACTCCGTTTGCTTATTTTTTGCTGTTGAATTTCCCCTGGTCCTCCCTCAGATTTCGCATCGCTCTCGCGGATAAGCCTCGGAAACGGCTGTCCGGACGGGCGCCTGGTACCCCTTGTGCTGGAGGTTGCGTTGGGTCGGTGCGGATGAAGTACTCACCCACCGCCCTGACTGACGTTGAGAAACCCTGCATGTCCAGGGTCTGATTGATAGCGAATTTAACGGTTCGGCAGTAGAACTGTCCCGTCTCCACGACTCTTAATGCGTACTTGAGGGTCTCTTTCTCCAGGTCCGCAGTCGGATAAACACGGTTGACAAAGCCCCACTTCATTGCCTCTTGCGCCGTCATGAATGTGTTTTCGTACAGTATTTCCTTTGCTTTGCGTGCCCCTATATCCCATGAAGTCGTCATATAGTCACCGTAGGTAGGTATCAAGAGCGCATCTTCGGAGGCAAAGATGAAGTCCATGGCGGAAGCTATCATCCACCCGCCGAAGATACAGTAGCCATGTACCATCGCAATAGTTGGTTTGGGCAAATCCCGCCAGCGCAGGTGCATATCAACATAAATATCACGACTGAGCCCCGTTGAAGCAAAACCGCTCAATCCTGCCGCGCGTTTCTTCCGGTCTTCGAGCTGGTCTGTGGAATCGAGGTCATGCCCTGAAGAAAAAGCCCTCCCCTCTCCGGAAAGTATAATCACACCACATTCAGGGTCGGCGACAGCTTTATTAAACGCATCACCCATCTCCAACAGCATTGTCCAGCTCTGGGCATTCAATTTTTCAGGACGGTTGAGTTTAACGCGTGCTATTGGTCCCGGTTCGTATTTTATTGTTATGTATTCCATACGACTCCTCCCTGAGCTGTTTTGAAAAAGTATACCACCTTTATGATAAGAGTTGCTGGAATACAGACATATTTATGAGGATTTAGCAGGGAATAGTTATATTTGGTGAAGACGGAGCAAAGTCGAACTGTACCTGAAACAACAACACCAAGTGATTCGTGTCTCGAGCCGACCCACTTCCCAGCATCATGCCGAACGGCATAGTTCCAGTCTTAAGCCGCCAACCGTAGCGGGCTTCCCCATCTGCGAGGAGTTCGGATAGCTCGAAGTCTCTCGGTGAGGCTATACTCCGTAAAATGGGAACTCCCACGTATGATATTTATTATTGCTGTCTCATTTGGTAGTAACCTATCACCTTGCTAGCGGCTACGGCTGCTCGCGATATAGTTGGATAATAGGGTATTTTTAGTTCGATAAACTTACCAGTTACTTCACAGGCAGTCTTCCACCTCTGTTCTTCTCTAGGGTCATTGATGTCCTTTGCATCGGGACTCCTATCCTGGATTAGTCCCAGTAATGGTTTGTAGTCATTGATTTGCTTGTATTGATTGACAATCTCATCAATCGACATCTGTGCATTTGCCCATGGAGGACCGCCCTTCCTGGGTGGACGATTAGGATTTGATGGTGGTCCACCCATACCGGGGATATTCACTGAGGCAATAATCAGGTCGAAATTGGGATGCATAGCCATCATTTTTAGTAGCTGTTGAGGACCAAAATTTTCATCGCCCATGTTGATTGAGAAATCTGCCGGGTTACTTATCCAGTCCCAGATCTGGACACCCTGACTCTTTAGTTCCTCTCTAATTTCCTGAGGTAGAGTGATAACGTCGAGCCCGGCTTCTTCACACTGGTCGGCTGCTAAAACAGTAGCTCCTCCGGCACCGGCAGCGACACCAACCTTACGGCCGACAATTGGCGGCAAGAAGTAGAAAGAGACGGCTACATCGACCAGTTCTTCAATATTGCTGACAGAAACAGCGCCCGATTGGCTAATCATCGTATTCCATATCTCGGTTGAGCCGGCAAGGGAAGCAGTGTGTGAGGAAACCGCTCTGGTTCCTGAACGTCCACGGCCTCCTTTAATTATCACAACAGGTTTTTTCCTAGTTACTTCACGGAGTAAATTGAAGAAACGCGAACCATTTTTAGGTCCCTCGATATACATCATAATAATCTTTATTTCCGGGTCGTTTGCAAAGTACTCCAGAAAGTCACATTCATTAAAATCAATAGCATTACCATAGCTTATCGCTTTATTAAACAATGCGCCTCTTTGTGTGGTTTTGTTAATAATTTCTCCTGCCGCCTGTCCGCTCTGGGAGGCTAATGCTATCGACCCTGACTCCTTGGGGAAGTGAGGTTGAAAAGAAATACCCATTTTAGGATAGTAGACACCCATGCAGTTGGGACCAATAATACGCACACCACCTTCTTTGGCGATACGCAGTATGTTTCTTTCTAACTCAGCCGCATCCTGCCTCCCGGTTTCACTGAAGCGGGCGGTGAAAAGGTGAATGCCTTTAACTCCCTTCTCGACACAGTCCTGCATGATACGGGGTATTTGTGGAGCGGGAGCCGCAGAAATCACATAATCGACAGGTCCCGGTATATCCTTGACGGTGGGGTAGGCTTTAATTTTCATTACCTCGGTGTATTTGGGATTAACCGGATAAAGAATACCTTTGAATCCAAAATCAATCAGAGATGAAAAATACTGCGAACCGCGCCCGTCATCAGAAGCTCCGACCACAGCGATTGATTGCGGATGGAGAACTTCTGCCAATGAATGCTCAACCATAAGTCCCTCCAATAATAATATAGTACATTATCATGTATATGTTAAAAAGTCTGCAAAAAGGAAATTTTGTCTGGAACTGTGTTGCCCGGTATTTCCCTGATGTTGATTTAGTGTGATGTGAAAATTCAAGTTACAGGTTATGGTATAAAGCCAATCGAATCTGGCCGGGAATTCAAGTTCACAACCGTCTCTCTCAGACGTAATCCATTATCCTACCTATTCCAGCCTAACAGTCTATAACTTAAACCCCTCTCTTATATTGCTGTATACTATTATACCAATATCAGCATAAACAACCAAAATTTTTCAGGTAATTCATGACAGACACTAGAAATGACCAGAATACAGTCCTGCAAGAGCGACAGAAATAATGTGCCCCGAGCGTGAAAGCAGGATACAATCACTCTAATGTTACTTATCAAACTGGTTTCAAGCGCGTGAAGCTGACGGCTAAGAGCGCTGAAAACAATACACAAAATGGTGGAGACAGGGGAGAGAGCCTGTCTCAAAATGTATAACACCTTCTAATATGCAAAACTCAAAACTGATGTCGTTCCAGGATATGTGCCGGAAAATCTGTGGATTTGGATGGTGGTTGCCAAGCCATCATCGATTATTGTCTTTACTTTGTTGATTTGTCTTAATGACTTAGCCCAAACGCGCCACAGAGTTCGCAAGTTAAATGCCGTTGCCAGTAAGTTAAACTCCGCTCTGACATTAGCCAGACTGCGCAGCAAGAATCTCCTGGCAAGCATCTGGTCTTTGAGGATGCCAAAAGTTGGTTCGCTCATCTCCTTTCGACGAGCATAAAGAGTGCGGGCTGCATCAGTGTTCATCCACTGCCGGTGTTGGTGCAAAAGTTCCTCGGAAGAGCTAATCCAAAGTGCCCGTCCCGTATGTTTATCCTTAGTACAGATGCCGAAAGCCGGACAAGAACGACAGGCTGTCCTCGAGGCTCGATAGAGGCGGAACGAACCTGAACCAGGGAGCTTAGACCGGCGTAGCCCGCGGAAAGGAAGCCGCTGCCCTTGGGGACAAATGTAGCTATCTGTTTCCGAATCGAATATGAAGTTATCCTTGAAGTAGGGACCCTGCAACTCGCTTTGATAACGCTCGGTCATCACCAGCTTTTGCCCTCTGCGTGCGCCAGCTTCCAAGCTGGCCACAGTATGGTAGCCGCCATCAGCCAGGGTTGATAGGGACTCGTTGTCCGGTTAGCTCTTCGGCCTTCTCCAGCATGGGAGCTAATTGGCCTGAGTCGGAAGCGCTGTTCACGACCTCAGTCGCCGTAATCATTAAGCCTTTTCCCTTGGCAGTGTCCGGATTTAAGGGAGAGACCATCGCCTGGGCATTGTATCCAGTGATAATCCCGTTTCGCCCCTTCATCAACTGGGCGTCTCCGTCAGTCAGATTCACCCGTTTTATTCTTTCCTGTTGTGCCAGGTGCTTCATGGCATCTTTTACTCGCTGGTGTAACTTTTTTGCCGTCTGTAATTCCTCCGGCAGCCGCGGTGGAGGAGGGTCATCGCCTCCCTCATTTTGTGCCTCCAGTTCAATAATGGCCGCTTCCGTGCGATTCAGTAAACGCTGTAGATCTGCCGCATCATAAGTACGGTCACCGGCCGCATTGGCCGCTATTTTCGTGCCATCTACCGCTTGCACCGCTAAGTCAATTAAATCCAATTCGACGGCGGTGACCACGGTGTATTTGAGTAGTTTCCGCATGGCATTACGGTGAGCCTGATAGAATCGCCATAGGGTATTGTGGTCAGGATGCTGCCATCCCGTGAGCCATAGATATGGCACCTGGTCTCGACAAGCAGCTTCAAGTTTGCGTGAGGAACGAATCCCTGTCATGAAACCATGCAACCAAACACACAGCAATGCCCTTGGATGATAAGCTGGTGCGCCCAGTGGCTCTCCGTCAGGTCCAATCCCTAATTCTATCCAGGCCACACGGTCAAGTGGCTCCACAAACTCCGCTACGAACCGAGCCGGGTGATCATTGGGAATCAGTTCTCCAAGAGTCGGGGGCAGTAGCCAGACTTGTTCGCGATTTAACGGCCTCAGTGGCATTGGACTCACCTCCCGCTGATTGGCCCAATTCTACCACATTGGTTTGAATTTTGAGACAGGCTCGAGAGTTGGTCTAAACCTGAAACGCGGTTTTGGTGGGGTGAATGAGAGAATAATGTTCATGCAAAGAAGAGGTTTGGTTCGAGTCCATTGACATGGGTGGTATTGTCCCATAGGGAAAACACAGACGTTTGCTTTTATTTTGCATGGCTTTAGCCTTGTAATTTAGTTTGTCAGTTTAGATTCTAGAATGTTAGAATGTTGGCAAGCTAAAAAGGCAATGTATTAACTTGAAGACAAACATATTCTCGTGGTGTTAAGATGCAGCTATTCTCTGTAAAAGAAAACGATGCGTGACACTCAACAAGGAACAACCAAAAGAGAGTTTTAGTGACGACTAAATATGAAGTAAATGTTTATTAATGGGGAATTTGACATGGTGAAGGCTATAAACAAACGTACCAAGACAAAGATTGACCGTCTGATACATGGATTGACCATTGAGGAAAAAGTATCCCTTGTTTCCGGCGCCGATAATTTCAATACGAAAGCTATTACGCGTCTGGGTATACCGGCAATTGGGATGACAGATGGTCCTCACGGCGTCAGGTTCGAGGACAAATCGGGCATGACAGTCGAAGGCAATTGTTATCCTACAGGTAGTGCTCTGGGAGCTACCTGGAATACGGAACTAGTAGAACAGGTAGCCGCCGCCATGGCGGAAGAAACCAGGGAAAAAGGCTGCTCTATACTTCTCGGACCGTGTGTCAATATCCACCGTTCGCCCATCGGAGGTAGGAACTTCGAAAGTTTTTCTGAGGACCCTTACCTCGCGGCACGTCTGGCGGTCGCTTACATTAACGGTGTGCAGAGCCGAGAGGTGGCAGCGTGTGTGAAACACTTTGCGCTGAACAACTCCGAATACCAGCGGTTTACCATCAGTTCTGAAGCCAGCGAACGGGCGATGAGAGAAATATACCTACCGGCGTTTGAAGCGGCGATAAAAGAAGCTAAAAGTATGAGCCTGATGAGTTCTTATAACCGTGTCAACGGTGAATATGCTTCGGAAAACGTCTGGCTACTGAGCACATTACTCAAGGAAGAGTGGAGTTTTGACGGTTCGGTGATTTCAGACTGGTACGGGACACATAGCACTGTGCCGATGGCTAACGCCGGACTCGATGTAGAAATGCCTGGACCGGCAAGGCATTATGGCGATGTTTTACTAGACGCAGTTCGCAACGGCAGCGTATCTGTAAGTGTGATTAATGACAAAGTGAATAGATTGCTTACTCTCATGGACAAGATAGGGGTGCTGGCTTCACCCCGTAAACCGTTGAAAAGTACGTCGGATACCCCACGGCGCCACGAAATTGCGCGGCAGTCCGCCCGTGAAGCGATGGTATTACTGAAGAATGATGGGGATGTTCTGCCACTTCGGAAAAGTATAATAAAGCAAATCGTCGTTATCGGCCCAAACGCGGCCAAGGTCTGTACCGGTGGTGCCGGCAGCTCCCGGGTGAGACCTTATTACAGAGTTCAGCCTCTCGATGCCCTGAGAAAACAATGCGCCCCGGTGCAAATGGTTTACGAGCCGGGATGTAAAATCAGCCTTCGTACGGCGGTAATCAATCCGGAGGAATTCCGGTCAATATCTGGCAAAGAGCCCGGTCTTACGGGCCAATACTTTACCAGCCGGGACCTGAGCAGCAAGCCTTTCCAGACCCGCGTGGATAGTTCGTTATCTCTTTTAGTCATCAATCCTCAAGGCAATCTATCGTCTGTGCCTACGGTAAATCATGACACCTTTTCAGCGCGGTGGACCGGGACATTTATTCCGCAGGAATCCGGTAAATATAAGTTCGGCGTCACTACCAGTGGGCGGGGCCAGGTAAATATTGATGGAAAACTACTAATTGATACTTCAAATAGCAACCTCCCCGGACAGAGCAGGACAGGCTCCGAAGTGACGGCGGAGTTCCGTGCCCGGCGAGGCCAGTCTTATAATATAAAGGTTGAATACAACATCGTTGCCCTGTCTTCAATCCAGAATTTCCGTTTAGGTTATGACACTCCGTCCGGACCAGATTTACTCCGGCGTGCGGTTGCTGCCGCGGCTAAGGCGGATATCGCCATTGTTGTTGCCGGTTTGACCGAGGAATGGGAGGGCGAAGGCTTCGATAGGGAGAATATGGAACTACCGATGAAGCAGGATGAACTCATTGAAAGCGTGGCAGCGGTGAACAAGAAGACTGTAGTGGTTCTGAATAACGGTTCCCCACTGGCAATGCACAAATGGTTGGATAAAGTGGCAGCGGTGCTAGAGATGTGGTTTGCGGGACAGGAATGCGGAACTGCTTTAGCGGAAATACTCTTTGGCAAGGTCAATCCTTCCGGGCGCTTGCCGATGACTTTCCCGAAACGGTTGGAAGATAATCCGGCCTTTATCAATTACCCCGGGGAAAACGGGAAGGTGTACTACGGAGAGGGTATTTTTGTTGGTTACCGTTACTATGACAAGAAGCAGATAGAACCACTTTTCCCCTTTGGTCACGGATTATCATATACAAATTTTGAATATGCAAACCTGCGTGTCGAAAAAGGGAGTAGCGGAGACAAGACGGAAGTACATGTCAAAGTGGATGTCACCAACACCGGCAGGCGGTCCGGAAGTGAAGTAGCCCAGTTCTATGTCTGCGATGTCCAGTCAAGTCTGATGAGACCCCCTAAGGAACTAAAAGGTTTCAAAAAGGTATTTCTCAAACCTGGAGAGACCAAGGAAGTCAGCATCAATCTGGATAACGGGAGCTTTTCCTATTATGACCCGTCTCAGCAAGGCTGGGTGATGGAACCGGGAGAATTCCGGATTATGGCCGGACGTTCCACCGGCGATATCCGCGCCGTGGCTTCCATTATCCTATGAACCATATACTTCATCATCTCAATGAAGTTAGCGGCGGCAATTTCTCTGGGTGAATGGCACGGGCGCGGATTAAATAAGCCTCCAGCCAGCCGCGGGCTTTTTCCGGATGAAGAATACTAGCGACAGAAGAAGCTGCTTGAAATGGAACTGGAGTCTCTAGTGGTTCCGGCGGCGAATGCTGCAGAGGAAGCCGGAAATCTCATCATGAACCTGAAAAGCCTGTGGGCGGAAGCCACTCTTGAGGAACAGAGGAAGCTCTTGCTAACAATGCTCGACGCGATCTATGTCGATGCCAGGAAGACAAAATCAATTGTGGCAATCAGACCAAAGCCGCCGTTCAAGCCGATATTTCAGGTGGCGGTAACAAGAGAGGGAACAGACATTCGTATCCAAAACGAACCCTACAAAGGCACGTCCGTGTTTCTGGTGGAGACGGGGGAGAGTTGAACTCCCTGAGCGTAAAGAGCCCGGTTTGGCTCGTTCTAAAACTATTGGACCAAATAGTAGGTTTAGGAGAAACAGCGAAAAAAATCACTGAAAATATTAAAGATAATGGTCACCAACCGCAAGGCACTATCGGGTAATTAATTCTTTCTCTAACTGTCTGACTGTCACTTCCTCCCTGCCTGCCGATAGTTACATTCAGTGGCTAGCTACGTTTTTACCAAGTTATCAGTATTGCCATCAAATGTTATAATAGTGGTGCGTTTTATCTAAAAATAAAGTGAGTATCATGCTGACAGCCGGAATTGACGTTGGTTCTTCAACATCAAAAGCAGTAATCCTTCAGGATAATAAAATCCTGTCATACAGCATTATACCCACGAGCGCTGAAAGTGCTGACTCGGCACAAAGAGCATTTGATAAGGCATTAGATAAAACTCAGTTCATATCTCCCGATGACATACACTGGATAATTGCCACTGGTTATGGTCGCGTTGTAGTAACCTTTGCAAAAGAAACCGTGACCGAGCTATCCTGCCATGTAAAAGGGGCAAATTGGCTATTTCCTTCAGTCAGGACGGTTCTGGATATGGGAGGGCAGGACTGTAAAGCGATTAAATGTGATGGACAGGGAAGGTTGCTTAATTTTACCATGAATGACAAATGTGCGGCGGGTACTGGAAGATTCTTCGAACTTATTGCAAAGGTAATGGATTTGCCGCTCAGCGATATTGGTGAATTGTCGTTAGAGACCGACGATGAGGTCAGGATGAGTAGTACCTGCGCTGTTTTTGGGAAATCTGAAGTAGCCTCGCTGATGCGTCAGGGAAGAAACAAGTCTGACATTCTTGGGGGTGTGCATACCGCAGTATCGGACCGGATTGTCACTCTACTTAGACGAGTGGGTATCACGCCAGACTTAGCCATCACAGGTGGCATCGCACGGAATATAGGTATAGTTAAGAGAGTAGAGAAGAGGGTAGGGTGTAGAGCTCTAATACCGGAAGAACCACAAATCATCGGTGCACTCGGTGCTGCCCTCTTTGCCCGTGATAGAGCATCCCGCAATTAAGAAAAAAGGAGGCTATATAATGGTACAATCGACCAGCGCTAAGAAATCACTGCAAACAACACTTGAGGTTCCTGTTTTAAGAAGAAAGTATTATGCTCAGACACTCGATGATTCTCAAAAGGGCAAGAAGGTAGCCTGGTGCAGCAATAACATACCATCGGAAATCCTGGATGCAATGGACGTCACTGGTGTTTTTCTTGAAAATTACGCGACTGTAATTGCTTCTAAGCGTCTGGGCTCAGGTTTTTGTGCTGCCGGTGAAAAAGTTGGTTTTTCTCAAGACGTGTGCGGCTATGCGCGGATGCTCATGGGATATGTGCTAGCAAAAAACGACGCTCCGGAAGCTCCATA
This sequence comes from Dehalococcoidales bacterium, assembly GCA_030654965.1. GTDB lineage: Bacteria > Chloroflexota > Dehalococcoidia > Dehalococcoidales > Fen-1064 > JAURWL01. Next base: position 12,877 of record JAURWL010000077.1, read on the forward strand.
TGGCGGTCTGGCAAAACCAGATTTCCTTCTCGTAAGTGCGAATAGCTGTGATTCACGTCTTGGCTGGTTTTCTGCCATGAGCAGCGTCCTCAATACTCCACTTTATGTATACGATTCCCCATCCCAACCCGACGGTGCCTCTAATTCGCTGGTAGTTGCTGAGCATATCGAGACTGAACTTAGAAACCTTATTTCGTTCCTGGAGAAGCAGACGGGGAATAAATTCAATCCCGACAAAGTACGTCGACGGATGGACATTTCACGCCAGACGAGCGAAATTATGTATGAAATAAGCCAGCTACGTAAGGCTGTTCCGTCACCAATGGGCTCGGCAGACATGTTTACTGCAGTCTGGCCGTCAATGTATTTGTCTGGTACAAAAGAATGCGAGGATTTTTACAAAAGGCTTCGAGCTGAGATGGAGGAAAGAATTGCCAGGAAAATTGGCATTGTCCCTGAAGAAAGGTTCCGGATAATGTGGAGCGGTATTCCATTCTGGTACGACATGCAGCTCATTAACTACGTGGAGAACTTTGGAGGCGTAGTTGCTTTGGAGAGTTTTTATCGTGTCCGGGAACGCCGGATTCCGTCACAGCACGATGACCCAATTAAAGACATGGCGCTGACTGCGGTCAGACAACATGGTTACCCATCCGGTATAAGCGGTTCGATTGAGGACCTTCTAGAGGCCGTCGAAGAATATAAAATCAATGGTGTTATCCTTTCTTACAACCCTTCATGTCGTATGCTTCTTATTTCCCAAACCGAATTGCAGAAAGCTCTCGAAGACCGGGGTATACCCACGCTTGGACTTGAATGCGATATGGCAGACGAGCGTACCTATTCAGAGGGACAGGTTAAGACAAGGATGGATGCGTTTGTAGAAAGGCTTCTAGCAAAGAACTCATAGTATCTGCCATGAATCAGGAAAGGAGAGTAAAGGTGTTGGAGGAATTCGAAAACTATCGAGTGGCGCATCACCAGGAAGCGAAAGATTGGAAATCAAAAACAGGTGGCAAAGTACTGGGCACTCTCTGCTGTAACGTTCCAGAAGAAATTATCCATGCGGCGGGGATGCTACCCGTCAGGCTATTAGGTGAACATGAACCTACCACAGAAGCAGACCTCCACTTGCCTACGAACCTCTGTCCTTATTGTAAAAGCTGGTTCGATCAAGTATTAAAAGGTAAATATGACTATCTTGACGGCATGGTCATCCCGAACGTATGCAATATAATAAAAGCCTCATATGGTTTCAGTAAGTATTTATTTAAATTATCATATGTGCATTTCGTTGATATCCCTCAGAGTATCAGCCCTGAGGGAGTAGAATTCTTCGCAAAGAACATAATGGATTTCAAGAAGTCTATAGAAGACTTCTCTGGGAAACCAATCTCTGATAAAGCCTTAAGGCATTCCATAGACGTCTATAATGAAAACAGGACTCTGCTCGATAAGATGTATACCCTGAGGAAAAAATATCCGTCAGTTCTTAGCGGTTCTGAAGCGCAATCTGTGGTTATCAGTAGTATGCTAATGCCTAAAGAGGAGCATAATCGGCTTCTGTCCCGTCTCATAAAAGATATGGAGAAGTCGGACAAAGCACTAGAGAAAAGAGTCAGTCTTTTTGTCTCTGCCAGCATTCTTGATGATACTGACTTCTTTAAGCTTATCGAAGAATGTGGTGGAAATGTAGTTACTGATGATATGCCGATGGGTAGCCGCTACTTCTATGGATTGGTTGATTCTAAGGATGAACCTCTTCATGCCCTTGCAGAGCGCTATCTGACTAAAATAGCTTGTCCCAGGAAAATGCTACCGGCTGATAGGCTCGCTTTTTCAGTAAGTCGGATGGAGGGAGCGAATATTAATGGCACAATAATCCATAGCATGAGAGCATGTGACCCTCACCTATATGAATACCCTCTGTTGCGGCAGGAAATGGAGAAGCAGGGACTTCCTGTACTGTTCTTCCGTGGTGAAGAGACAGCAACCGAGCGAGAGCAACAGAAGAGTGATATTGAGGCATTCATCGAGATGCTACAAGACCAGATGGAGTAATCTTTCATGCTGGTCTGTGGTATAGATGTAGGTTCACGTAATGTCAGCACTACTATTTTGCTTGATGGCGCAATTCTTTCTAATTGTGTGATTACGTCAAGTGAAGAGGGTGCCACTATTGCACGCAAAGTTGTAATAGAAGCGCTTGCGAAGACAGAATTTAAATTCACTGATATTGAATGTACGGTAGCGACCGGTTGTGGCAGGAACAGCGTACCCTTTGCTAATCGCCAGAGTACCGAGGTAGTATGTCAGGCAAAAGGCGCCTTTCATCTTTTTCCTGACGCGCGGATAGTAATTAACCTGGGTGCTGAAAGCAGCCGGGTAATGAGGCTTAATAGTGAAGGGAAAGTAGTCGCTTTCACCAAGAATGATAAATGCGCGGCTGGCTCAGGTCTTTTCCTGGAAACAATGTCTCAGTTACTGGCAATTCCTCTGGAATCGATGGGTGAACTATCTCTGAAGGCTGACGGCTGTGAAGAGGTTAGTAGTATCTGCGCTGTCTTTGCCGAATCAGAAGTTATCTCCCATATTCATAAAGGGGTGCCGAAACAATATATATTGGTTGGTATTCATAAGGCAGTAACCACTAAAATCATGGAGCTACTTGGATTAGTCGGTGTAAACAAGGATATTATTCTGACCGGTGGTGTTGCCAAAAATCAAGCGATAGTGCACGAACTGGAACAAAAAATTGGGGCAAATGTCTTTGTTGCGCCAGAACCGCAGATTGTTGGAGCCCTGGGTGCTGCACTCATTGCTCAGGAGACGATACAGGACAGAGGAATGCCATCTGTAAAACGGTTATAGACATCTTAATCATATGTGGTTATAGCGAGTTTCTGTTTCAACATCGGGCTGGTGATTAACAATTTTAACCACCTTTGGGTATATCGAATGGCAATCCTTTTAGGGTGGTGGAGACGGGGGAGGCTCGATCTCTCCCCGAAACACGATATATCGTCAAATGGCTGAATAGTTACCTCGAACCTCAGCCCACCAGTATAAGATAGTTCGAATCCCCTTCCAATCTCCTTTTTTTAGTTTCTTGTCGGTATGAAAATTCACCTACTTTTCTTCACTTGGAGAACTAAGATTATGTGGTCACAATAACGCGGACACGGGCATTGTTGCGTGCGTATGGCTTGGGTCCATTTGCAGCACGACTGGATCCAACACGAAAGCTCGCGAAATAGGTGCCGGGTTTATCATAAATATGCAGGGATTCGACCATGACTTCTGACTTGTTGTTGGGGATATTCTGGAGAATGAACGCTCCCGTCCCGAGAAAATCCCATTCCGCGGCAACAATCACACCCGTGCCTGAAGGTTGGGCTGCTTTACCGATGAAATGTACCGTTTCACCCACCTTTACTTCGGCGCGAGTACTGCCGTTGACTGTAGCATGTGCAACAGGCTGCACACCACCACGCTTTTGCGGGTCTTGCTCAAGTTTGATATCGCCGTCACCCGACATGCGATACATCGTATCAGCCGGAGGAGGTGTGCCCTCTTCGACCCATTTCGTGAGATCACGCAGCGCTTGAGCAGTCACACCATCATAATCGACAAGACGGCTTGTCCATATTCCAGGGTCTTTGAGCGGCGAGATACTCGGTCCAAACACCGCCGGTGAGCCGTGAGGAGCATTCTCAACCCACCAAAGACGGTAGCTGTCACTAATCTTGTTGCCCACGGCAGCTTCTACCAGTTTTTTATAGCTAGCACAGAAGTTTGGCCATCCATTTGCATCATGTGTAGCGTTGACGTGGATCATCTTACCTTTAAAGCGCCCTGTTTGCACAGCGTGACCAGTCGTTGCCTGCATCAATTTTGGATGTTGAGGAAAGAGAGGGCGATCGTCGATTGCTAGGGCGCGCAAACCTTCGTAACCCTGAAGATACTGCTTCCTGCCGGTCTGCGGGTCTTCAGTAATGACCAGAGCCAGCGGCAGCCCGTGCATGAACGAATGGCACCAAGCTATGAAATTTCGGTTGTTCACGATGACTTCGTCACCTTCCTCCACACCACGAAAAAGTTCGGGCACAACTTGGGCCATCGTCCCGAGAGTCCCTTTCTTGTCGACGAGCGACACAATAACAGTACGACCTTTTGCCTTGCCGCTTGTGAATGTCAACGATGCACCAAAGAGGGCTTCCGGCTCGGCGAAATGCTCCTCTAGTTCAACACCATTACTGGCTGTGTCCGATGGCACACCAGAAACGAGGAAAGTATATTCGTAACCCGCTATCTGTTTTGCATCCACGACACGGCGTACGCGTGTTTTTTTATCAATGAGAAAAGGAGCGATACGGTGGGGATCGTCGTGACCGAGATAGCCTGGTGCGTTCCAAAATTTCTGATAATAATCTGGATCCGAATACATTGTACCGATAAAAAACCATAACCACGGTGAGAAAGACCAAAATTGACTTAGGGCGCTGCGTGGATAGCCACTACGGTAAAGTATCGCGAGTGCTTCGCGTTGGTCATGACTGAGGTTAGCGAACGGATCTCCGCTTCCGCCTGGTTCCATCGCATCAACAATTTCTGGGATTTTGCTGTGTAAGTGTAACCACGCGAAGCCAGCTGCTGAATAAGATGGAGCTATACCAGCCCCTGTCACATGCGGACTCGCGCCGTCCCAAACATCCGGACGATTTTCAATACACATCATGGTGCGAAATCCGCCACCACTGGGACCCCAAATATAACCATGCCGCGGCGCTTGCCCGTACATCTCTGCCGCAAGCTTCTTACTATACAAGGCCGATTCAGCACTCGCGCCGAACAATTCCCAATCCGCTGTGGCACCCATGCCCTCGTATGCAAAATGTGCTTGATTAGATTCGACGAGATAACCCCCCAACTCTTCTAACGCAACATGAAACGGCCAAGTAATAACTGCCTGTCGTTGATACAGCATATGTTCATTGCCACCTGTGCTCCCTTCCAGATACTGGAAAAAGCGCCCCTTGTAGAGCTCCTTCGGTGGGAAATAGAAAGAAAAACGTGTATGTGTGTCTTCAAAACCCCCATGGACATACCGATGCCGTCGCGGCACATCGCGCCACTCATCGATGTCAATGAAGGGCGAGCCAACCTTCGGCTTTTCCATAATTCCTCCTTATTAACATTATTATCTTGCGTCTCTTATGTTTTGAGCTGAAGGATTTGGTCGACGTTCTATGGCTTCAATCTCATCAGGTCCGCGTCTTCCGCCATGATCCACCGGTTCCGTATCATCTGGTCTATCTTCTCGTTCACGAGCTGTAGGTAATGCTCACGGGTGCCATAGAGTTCTTTCATTTTCTGATCGCTAAAGGGGCGCATTCCGGGTATCAGCGGATTTTTCTGCGAAAACTTTGCGCGATAAGTCGCGTCTGGAACCTCAACCCAAGGCGTTCTAAGTCCCCCCAAAGCGTTGCCATACTCGTCTCGCTCAATCCCATCAGGAGCCTTTGGGTTGCGCTTAATACGGGGTAGCTTCGGCATAGGCACGCCCCGCTCGATCCATGTATACATATTGTTCCACAAACCCCAGATGATTGGCGTATTGATCTTATCGTATGGAAGCACATCAGGAGGCGCTTCTCCTCTGTCACTGAGGCCCACGATTCCTTCCGGTACTATCTTACCTACATCGCGCAGTTCAGTCCCCGCTTGTGCTGCGGTGACTTCAGGCAACGGTGCAGAGATGACATGACCAGTACCTGGAATCTGATAAATACGGAAGGGCGGGTTGTCCGTGTCAGGAGGATAGCTCCTTCCCATATTAATACCCGTGATAAATTCCCCTTCTGATTCCATGTAGACAAGTATTGCACCCTTGGGCCTTGTTTCTGGAAGCAAACCCACCAGGACGAGGTAGCCATCGAATGGCGGACGGCCGTCCGTCATCATTCCAGAATTGTGATGCAAATCAATATAAGGCTGAAGAATGGTACTGCCGCCTGATGCCCCAAAATTGAAGAGCCGTTTTACCTTGCCCTCGAAGGGGAAAGCGGGATTGTTGGATTTAAGAGCATGGGCAAGTTGGGTGATAACATCAGGAGCCTGAGCATAGCTCCTCGAGATCTCCTGCAAAAATACGCCCGAAGACCCGCCCGCACTACCAAAATCCATGGTCTTAAAGGCTTCCGCGAGCTTACCCGGCTTAAGATCGGGCCAGGCTAAGGGGTTCGCATAAGAAAAATGCAGGTCCCGGTATCTTTCTAGATCCACTTTGTGCAGCTGTGCGATGCCCCCGCTTGGTGTTTCAAGCGGACCGAAACGTGTCCCGCTGCAACCTTCGAGGCCAAGCACCGCGTCACCCACCCGCAAGAGATTGCGTTCTACAGACACGTAAGCATTCAAATTATGGAAGGTATACGCATGTACCCTACCGCTAAATTTGGCATTATCGCGTGGCCGCACCATTAACACACGAGTCGCATACGGCATTCTCGGCTGAACAAGACCACCCAGCGGTTTGATATTCTCGACCGCAGAAACGCCTTGTTCTACATTCACGCCTTTTACACTCGGGCCATAGATATTGGCATAGCCGAAGAGGAAATATTCCTCTTCCACATAGTCATACTTCTTCATTAAAGCTGCAGAATAGGATCCAGGTTGCAGTGCGGTACCATAAGGGACAGAATCTTCCGAAACTGGGATCGGACCAACGATCTTAGGCGGAGTCAGTACAGGTTGTCCACGAGGTACGGACTCAAACTTGTCTTGCGTTTGCATTGTCACCTCTCTTTTGCCCTCTTACTACAAATTGAATTCGAATCGTCTAGTTTAAATGTGATTTTTATTTCAGCGTGGCTCTTTTAACCTGCTGGTCTATTCATAGATATACCCCGCCTCAGGGCTGCCGACTGGCATGGTTGACCCAAAAGTCTTGCCGATTCCACCGGGTCGAGTAAGCTTGAGATTTTTGACAGATTAACTCCTTTTCTCAATAGCTTTATATGCGCTACTTAAAGAGCTAACTCTTTAATATCACGCTAAAGTGTGACTAGGAAGCACTGCCGAACAGCACAATTCCTACCTTTTCGTCGGGGCTATTAAATAATCGGTAACGCAGGAGTCTGTCTTGCCTACTCAAAACTAGCGCCTACGTACCGATTCAATTGTTTTCTACTTTACGACAACCCGCACCCTGCCGAGGTTCTGAACCCGTGCAAATCGGGTCCTGTAATCGCCTTGCCGTTGTGAGGCGGCTCGGAGAGCCGGGAAGTAGGTGCCGGGCTTGAAGAATGCATAGGTGGTCTTCAGGGTCACACGAGAAAACGACGAGTTGGTATCATCGAACTTCTCTTTGACCGGATATTTGCCATCGCCTTCGAAATCCCATTCTGCTGATACCACTGAGCCTGTACCGGGCGGTACCTCGATGACAGCAGAGAACTCGACGGTATCACCGACCGCGACATCGGCACGCTCACCGCCGTTTGCTTTTACATCGATAACAGGCTGGATGCCCTTACGCTCCGCAGCAGTTGGAGGCACTATCACCTGACTGTCCACTACCTTGTACGTGGTGCTTTCGGGTGGTGTTATACCCTTCTCGACCCAGTCACTCAGGTCGCGCAGCGCTTGTTGCAGGACACCCATATAGTTGATGATGCGGGTTGTAATTACAGGTCGGGGATCATTCGGTCCAACCCACGGCCCTGTATGCATAGCATGATCGATGAAATATAGTCTATAGTTATCTTCGAAGCGTGGTCCCAGCGCTTTTTGCACTATTGTGCGGTATGCGTCGGCATTCCAGGGGAAAGCGGCTTCGTCCATCAACGCCTGGGCCTCAATCATTTTTCCGGCGAATCGACCGGTATAGATGGAGCCGCTCGAGCCTAGCCGCTTGGGTCGCTGCGGGTATATCGGTTTACCGGCAACCTTGAACTGGTCCCAGGCATAGTAATCAGGTGAAGGAGCCTGATGGCGGTGATAGGTCTGGGCGGCGAGATACACCGAGTTGTCGATGAGTACTTCATCGCCGGCCTTAATGCCGGGCATAGCCCTGAAGTGCTCTTCGCCGAAACCAATCGTCAGTATGTCGCCCGCCACTCCGGAGACATAGAACACATGCCCGGCGGATGCGCCGCTCATTAAGGATATGGTAGCCCCCTGAAGATTCCCTTCCGGCATACTTTTGATCTGGATCGCTGCCGGCATCTCTATATGGCTATCAGCGAGTCTCGCCGGCATGGAGACCTGCAAGCCCAATGCGGAGGCTTCGTTGCCCATGATCACTTTACTGATGGTCGTCTTGTGCTGAATCCGAGCGTGTAAAAGGGATTCTGTAGGATTTTGGCCGAGGTAGCCCGGGACCGTCCAGAAGTCCTTGAAGTACTCGGGATCCATCTTGAGCAGGACATCAAAGAACATGGAGAAGACTCCCGTGTAGCCACGCGCTATCCTTTCGTAGTTGAACCATGCCCTCGGTGGGAACCCCATCCGGGTAATCTCGGTGAGCGCTTCACGTTCCTCGATGTTCAATCCAGGGAACATGTCACCGCTGCCGCCGGGCTCTAGTGCGTCAACGATAGCCGGGAACTTGTCAAGCAGTATTCTCAAAGCGTGAGCCTGTACCGTGAACACGTTGGGACCAACCAGTGGTGAGCCTTGAACGAATGGCAACGCACCGTCCCAGACGCCGGGGGCTTTCTCAAAACAAGACATAGTCTTGTAAGCTCCACCGCTACCGCCGTAAACATAGCCGTAAGGGCGGTGTGGACCGTACATCTCGGCAGCCAGCACCCGCGAATACCTGGCCGCCGCGGCGCTGGCTCTATACATAGGTATGCTGGAGTCTTCACCTTGAAACATAACCGTCAGACCCTGGTTCGACTCTACCATGTAGGCGCCGCTATCTAAGGCGGATGGAAGTGTATCAGGTATCATCATGCCTTGCATCGCTGGCAAAAGTGCAGCATTCTCTATGCCCGCAACCGCCATGAGTGGTTGGAAGAACCGACCTTCGTAGTGTTCCGGGGGCGGGAAGTAGAAGGAAAACCGGCAATCAGTGCCTTTAAATCCGCCATGGACATAGCGATAGCGGATTGGTTTGTCATGCCATTCGTCGATGTCAACAAATGGCGTGGTGTACAGCGGATCCCTTGATCCGGCAGGAAAACCCATCGTGCTCATCTTGTCCATTGAATAAACCCCTCTTTTTTAGTTTTTATTGATTTGACTTGCCCCTAATAGCAGTCCCACTTCTTATGTTAGTCCCACGGTTAACCTAGCTTCAGGTACAGGCGGTCGGTAATTCTTTGCGCTATGCGGTCGGGAATGATTATACTCCCTCCCCCATTGTGCTATCAAACTTGAAAATTACTTAAAAATAGTAAAATAGAGAGTCGATCTCTCCCTGACACAATGGTTGGGTGGGTTGGTTTTGTGCCTAAGATTTTATCCTATTAATTAATAGCAACTACGTTGATCAATCCGACATAGAAAGTGGACTAATTTTAAGCGGTCAGATCAGTGTTTCTTTCCTCCATGGCTTTAAAATTAGCGTACTTATATCGCAATATAACCACAAAACGAGACGGCGCAATTATTAGTATGGTATTAAGGAACTATTTTCTCAGTGGTTTAAGCAGATATTGTAACCCGTTAAACTTGATTTCATACATCATGGATAACAATGCGCCAATTTTCCCCGGTGGAAATCCTTTCCGTTGCAACCATGCCAAATAAGGTTCCGGCAGGTCACAGAGCAAGTGCCCCTGATATTTCCCAAAGAGCATTTTGGTGTTTACCAATTCGAGCAGTATTTCGGGGTTAATGCCGGCATTGTCTTTGTTTTGTTGCATAAGAAGATTTTCTCGTTAGGCGAAACTCATCAAACGCGGGTAATAGCCTGACTCACTATCTCAATAAGCTTCTCGATTGGCAAGCGTTCTTTGGTTTTCGCAATAAAACCGTTTTTATGCGCGTATTCAATTTCCGGTGAATCTGATATGAGGGAGAAATCCACCGGCGCGCCGTCAAAACGGTATAAACGCCACCCGGTACCGCGGCGGTCCAGAGAAATCACTATATACGGCGGATTTTCATCTAAGCGGCGGAATTCCTCCAGCCCGGCAGATTCCATCGTCTCGCCAATCATCGCGGGCACGCCGTTAATATCCACACGACGGCTGGTCTTCCAGAAATCAATCTGTCTTTTCAATTTACGTGCATCTTCGATTGTGTACATACCAAAAGATTTTAGCATTGGCAGAGATGCCTGAGTTTTCGCGGCAAATCTTGATACCAGCCAGTTTTCCACCGGATTGCGGTTTACTAAATCGTCACCGGCATGATATTTATCAGAGGCAATTACCGGACCGAAACGGTCAACGGCATCTTTAAAACTCCACCACGGTAGTAAGGATAAGGTTTCTTTTAAGCCAAGATATTCAGCTACCAGCACAAATGCTGCCGGGCAATCCAGTGATTGATGGTGGTCAAAATTGCGCTTTTCCGGTTCGTGACGGTTACCAATATCAATGACCCAGACTTCCGGATTATCCAGTTCGACCGGTAACGGTTCACGCCGTTCGACTCTAAATTCGGCATCATAATGCGCGGCTAATATCAGACTGATGGCGGTCACCTCATCAAAATGCACCCCGCCGGGGTGGGTGATTATTAATTGTGTGTTCATTACTTCCTTTGATTACATAATTTATATATAGATAATAGTACAATTGTTACTGTTCAGGATAAGTTATTTTACCCCAGCGAACAAGTCGGATTCACGGCGCCGGTTGATTACGGGTGGGTAGGCGCGTATAAATGTATCTTTTTGCCCGAAAAGACGGGTAAGAAAACTAAGTATACCACGCCGTGGGGAACCACCTCCCAACTGACTGGTGTGGCAAGCGGTTGCCTTTTCCCGTGCAGAGACGGATTTAGAAGTTAGATGTATGACTGCATTTATAGGGAATTCAATCTCCACTAAACTGACGAGGTCGATATCTTTATTTCGTCCAAACCGGTGCGGATCTCTTCTGAATAGAGGCAACAACTTCACTATTATTTTTAACATTTTGTTGGAAAAAACGTGGAAGTATAGTTTTTGCGGTTGGAAAGGTGTATCGGCTTCAGGGAACTGCTGGAAATCTCCAGATGCATGAAAGGCTTTAACAGTGGCATTGTGGACGGCAATATGGTCAGGATGACGGTAGCCGCCGATTGGGTCGAAAGTAATTACTACTTCTGGTTTGAGCCGGCGGATTTCTTTTACAATTCTTTCTGTCACTTGTACCAGCGGGGCTGCCGCTAATGCTTGTGGATGATTATTGTCTTCCGAACCTGCCATACCGGAATCACGGTAACCAAGGTATATGACATCATTCAGACCGAGTGCTTGAGCGGCGCATTTCAATTCTGCCCATCTCAAGTCACCGAGTGAGGAGTAACCCGTCATCAACTCTGGGGTGCTTACTTCACCAACTTCGCCGCGTGTGGCACAGATATAATAGACATTCACCCCATCGGAAGCATATTTTGCCAGCGTGCCACCAATACCGAATGTTTCATCATCCGGATGTGCCCCTATGAGGTCGGATGTCAATAGTGGACACCAAACCTTTCATGCTGCCACTAATCCGACGTAGTATTTTTTAACATAGGCTGCCGGCGACAGGAACCCCAGTCTAGCCTGTAGACGCTGCCGGTTATAAAAAACCTCGATATAT
>JAURWL010000084.1 GCA_030654965.1 Dehalococcoidales bacterium
GCGCCTTTCACTGAAGCGATGGGAGTTCAGGGCATACGCTTCACGCTCGAATCAGGGGGAGGTGTCTTTGAAAACGAGCACGTTGTAGCCCTGAGAGATTCATTTCTACTGCTGAGGCATGGGTCCCCCAGTCGCGAACAGGTTCGTGATTTCTATGACAATACACTGTTGCCATTGTTCCCTCAAGCTGACTTCGAAGCACTTGCTCGGGTCTTTGGGGAATGGGGCCGTCTGATTCACGCCCCAATCCAGGGTTCTCGGCGGAGAGTCTATCCGCAGAAGCTGGTTCACGACATACTTGCTTCTTTAGGCATAGGTGCTTTTAGGGCCGACGACCCGGTTTGGTACGCAATAGGCGTTTTCAGTCGAATAATCCAAGATGTCGAAGCAGTCTATATGAGCATAGATACGACCGCACGCTTTCAGGAAATACTCAATTTTCTTGAAAACGTAGCTGAAACCGGATATGACCTTTCAACCGACGAATTACTCACTAGGCCAAACGCTGTTATGGTGTCCACCGTTCACAAAGTGAAAGGCTTGGAATTCCCTGTGGTATTCATTGTTGACGTTGAGCATCTACGTTTTCCCGGAGCACGTCGAGGATATAGCGGGTGGTTACCCGACGTGGTAATTCAGCCTGCCTTAGCGCGAGGCGCCTACCAGAGTACGACGGAGGAGCAAGCCAGACTCTTTTACACTGCACTCACTCGAAGCGAGAAGTATCTGTATGTGACCGGTAGCGAACAGCTTCCCGGTGGTAGAAAGCCAAGAAAGAGATCGAGTTTTTCTTTGCAGCTGAATAACCCTGCGGTATCAAGCAATCCGGTAGGCCTGCCAGCGGGGTTGACTCAAAGTCCACCTGCACGCCGCGAAGAAGAGACCGTGGTACCGAGTACGTATTCGGATATCAGGTACTATCTGCGTTGTCCTGCTGATTATCAATTTAGGAAGCGTTTTGGCTTTAGTCCCCCGATTACAGAAATGTTTGGTTTTGGCTTGACGGTACACGCAGCCGTCGGGAGGCTTCATCAGGATTTCCAGAATACCACGCCCACCGGTGACGATGCGGAAAGGATAGCCGAATCCACGTTTCATCTCAAGCATGTACCTCCCAGCAACGACCCCGTCAACAGCCCCGGCCCTTATGAAAGAGCTAAAAATCGTGTATCGGAGGTAATCAAGCAGTACGTGAAGGATTACTCCAGCGATTTTCAGGCAGAGAGACAAGTAGAAGTCCGCTTTGAAATTCCCTTGGAGAAGGCTGTCATAACCGGAACCATAGACTTGATCCTTGAAATGGATGAACAGGGCAACATTCTTGACGCAACCGTGATTGATTTCAAGACACTTGAGGGCGGGGACAATCCGGAAGCTGATCTTGACTGGACGGAACTTGCCCTGCAGGTGCAACTATATGCGAAAGCTGCCAGGGAAGTGTTGGGTGAGAATGCCCGAACAGGTGCGGTACATTTGCTAAAAGACAATAAGCGTGTTGGTGTCCCTGTCACCGATGAGGCTTTAGCGGCGGCCACGGCTAACGTCGAGTGGGCGATTGAGCGCATTCTAGATGGCGATTTCCCCAGAAGACCACATATAGACAAGTGCAAGAAATGTGATTTCCAGCTGCTCTGCCTTTGTCAACCGGAACAGTTTAAGGTTCAATCGGCGCCACCTCCGATTCACATACCAGGAGCACAGGCTACCAAGCTGGCGCGGGCGTTCAGTGAGTATCAACCATAATCCGTGGTGAGGCAGTGATTCTTGCCTGATAATCTAACACCGGAACAAAGAAGTTATGCAATGTCCCGCGTGAAAGGGAGAGACACCGGACCAGAACGCCGGTTGCGCTCTAAACTGGATCAGTTGGGCATTTCGTACATTGTGTACCCTAAAGATTTACCGGGCAAACCCGATATTGTGTTTCCCGAACATAAGGTAGTAGTATTTGTGGACGGTGATTTCTGGCATGGATA
>JAURWL010000087.1 GCA_030654965.1 Dehalococcoidales bacterium
TCCATCTGTTTGATAGGGAAGCAGACGATATTCATTGCAGTGAGCGGCTTGCCGCCCTTGGCATAGACATCGCTCAGGGCATTCGCCACCGCCACCTGCCCGAAATCATACGGGTCGTCGACAATGGGCGTGAAGAAGTCAACGGTCTGGATAATCGCGAGGTCTTTAGTCAGTTTATAGACACCCGCATCCTCCGCCCGCTCGATACCCGTGATGAGGTTGGGGTCGGACATTAACGGCAGTCCGGAGAGCGCTTTTGCCAGGTCCCCTGGTCCGATTTTACAAGCTCAACCCGCGCCGTGCACCGTTTCCGTCAGGCGTAACTTTTTCTCATCCATTCCTTTTCTCCCGATGAGAATGCTGAAGAAGAGCCAGTCCCTCCTTTGGAAAAGTCCCGATTTACTCCGCTCATACGGGATTCCGTAGAAATCGGAAGGGGACTAAGGGGGATTTTAAATCCCTCTCTATCTCCCTTTAATAAAGGGAGAGGTTCTAATAGATACTATTTCTGCATTCTCCCGATGGCTCTATTGTAGCCTGAGCAAAGGGGGGAAGTCTAGGTGAGACCATAATTGTCTTGCCATCTATATCGTATATGACCATACTGATGGTGAATATTCTAACCAAAATACAGGGTAGAACCAACCACTCCCAATCACTGATAAACAAACGCGTATACAAGGGAAAGGAGGAATAAATGGCTACAGTAACTATTGAAAAAGACCCGACAATGAAGATAACCACCGAACTTGACCATTCTATTAGCGAAAGACTCTGGAAACTGGAGAAGCAATTCTGGAGGGGAAAGACAGATTCCGAAGAATCATCATGGCACACTCTTATCTCCGAGATTTTTGACAGCTTTCTGAAAGGCAAAGGGTATTAATAACTTGTGGTGATTACATTCCGCGCGGACGGGGCTTTATCTCTGTTATTGCCGGGGGTGGTTTTTATCGATTATTGTGATGTGTTTTCCAGCAACCGGGCTTTATGTCCCTTGATGTTGCAGTGGCTTGTCATGACCGGCCGCATTCTCATATTCCATCAGTAAAGTCTCAATAAGCTCTTTAACAGAGATGATGGTGTCAACCCTGTATGCGTTAGCCCCGGCAAAAGCAAATCCATTGTCAAGTTGCCCCTGTTTAGCATTGGTCAAGGCGGCACAGATACAATATGGTGCATTGACAAAATCGCAGGTTTTCAAACATACCCAGTAGCATTCGAATGGTTTTTTATTCCCTGAGGATACTTCGTCAAGAAACCTGTTCCGTATGGCTCTTCCCGGCAATCCAACCGGACTATCAATGATGATAATATCTTCCTTTCTACAGTTAATGTACGCCCTTTTGAATTCTAAGGAAGCATCGCACTCATAGGTTGCCACAAATCTGGTCGCCATCTGCACACCCTGAGCTCCCATCTGCATGAACCTGTAAATGTCGGCACCCGTATAAATACCCCCGGCTGCAATGACCGGGATACTCTTATGATAGTTCCTCTCAAATGGCTTTATCGCAGAGATTACTTCCGGCAGAATCTTTTCCAGTGAATAATCAGGGTTATTGATTTGCTCTTTTTTGAATCCGAGATGCCCGCCGGCTAACGGACCTTCAACAACCACCGCATCAGGCACCTGCTGGTAGTGCTTCCCCCAATATTGGAATATCAAATTTGCCGCCCGGGCAGAAGACACTATCGGAACAATCTTGACGGCAGATTGTTTTAATCCATGTGTTACCAATTTCTCAGGGAGCTTCAGTGGAAGTCCGGCGCCAAGAAAAACTATATCTATACCCTCATCCACGACAATCTGTAGAAGGTCATAATAATCCGTAAGCGCTACCAGTATATTGATACCGAGAATACCGGTAGTCATCTCCCTCGCCTTTCTTATTTCTCTCCGCAGGGCTATTTCGTTGGCCTCTTTGAAATTACTGTTAAAATCAGGCTCAAGCATACCTATGCCGGTGGCAGAAATAACCCCGATACCGCCCTCATTAGCAACCGCGGAAGCCAGACCTGATAAAGAGATACCAACACCCATTCCTCCTTGAATAATTGGTATCCTGGCTTCTAAATCACCTATCCGCAGTTTTGGTATGTTCTTGAAATCCAAGTACTAGACCCCCTTAGTTAGCGTCCCATTTCTCTTCTGCCAGGTCCTCCAGCCTAATATTGCAGGCTCGCTCCACGCTGTGCATCGTTTCCATCGGGAGCAACTTTTTCCCTGCTATTTCTTCTCCCGATGGCTCTATTGTAGCGTGAGCAATGGGGGGATGTCTAGGTGAGGGGTCATTGTCATTCTGAACGTAGTGAAGAATCTAGTAATTGTTTCTTAATACATTAACAGTACGAGGTTACTAGATGCTTCGCGAGTTTATCCTGAACTATCTGTAGTGAAGGGCTCAGCATGACAAGAAGAGTAAAACAGCCTTGAACCAAGATTTCAAAAATCTGGAGCGGGTGATGGGATTCGAACCCACGACGTCTTGCTTGGGAAGCAAGCACTCTACCGCTGAGTTACACCCGCAAGCTGGCCTACACGTAGATTTTACGCCAAGACGAATGCAAAAGCAACCTGTAGAGTACTTACTTTTAGAATCTCTGGTTTCCACCACGAGTCTTGAGTCGCTGGCCAAAGGTTACATCCTTAACTGCAAGATTGAAGGCAAATCGTCAAACACAATCGCAGGATATGAGATCTTGCTCCGTAACTTCATCTGGTACTGCCACCAAAATGAATTCCCTCAAATACAAAGACTTACCGCTGTCCACATCCGACATTTTTTCTGGTATCTCTCGAGTGAGACGCATCGATGGAATAGCACGAGTCCTGCAGCCAAGAGACCAGCTTCACCAACCACAGTCAACGGGTACTTCAGAGCCCTCCATACGTTT
Organism: Dehalococcoidales bacterium; assembly: GCA_030654965.1. Lineage (GTDB taxonomy): Bacteria > Chloroflexota > Dehalococcoidia > Dehalococcoidales > Fen-1064 > JAURWL01. The sequence continues at coordinate 2,899 of JAURWL010000087.1, forward strand.
TTTAACTGGCTAGAGCAAGAGGAACTTATTCCTGAAAACCCGTTCAGAAATTTGAAGACACCCAGACCGGACCACAAAGTGATACGTGCACTCACCACCTCGGATTTGGAAAAACTGTTCAAACTGTGCGCGGGAAAATCTGCTTTGGAAGTCCGCAATAAGGCGATTTTGTCTGTGTTCCTTGACACAGGATTAAGGGTTTCTGAGTTAACCAATCTGCTGATTGATGATGTGAATATGGACGATGGTTCAATCCTTGTCAGACACGGGAAAGGGAACAAGCAAAGGTTAGTCCGCATAGGTTCAAAAGCCCAGAAAGCACTATGGAAGTACGTCACTTTATACCGTAAGAGCACAAGCAACAGGTTATTTATTAATAGAAATGGAGAGCCATTAAACCTCATCGGAGTTCAAATTCTCATTAAGCGGTTGGGAGACAAAGCAAACGTAAAGGTTCACCCGCACCAACTGAGGCATACATTCGCTATAAGCTTCCTGCGTGCTGGTGGGGATGTGTTCTCTCTTCAATACCTCTTAGGGCACTCAACACTTCAAATGACCCAGCGTTACTTACAGAGTCTTAACGCTAACGATGCCGCCAACGCTCACAAGAAGTTCAGCCCATTGGATAACTTAGGGAAGGAGACAGACCGCTAGTCATATAATAATCTTTTTGCCGCCGCGTCCAATGTCACGAAAGTCCATAATGTATAACCCAGTTTATAGGGGTGTATGTGAATATCCGACCTCCCAGTTTCTGAGGTCTCCTGCTGACCCAGGCAGCATACCAGTTGATGTACTGCCCGAAATTCAGGAAGGCGTCACTTGATGAGCTGATAGCGAAATATGATGCCAATGTGGGTCTGTGTCAATGGTTCTTGACACGAAAAGGCTTGTTTATGACACCCAAATATCGTAAAATTGTAGTTGAAATAGCACCAAATGATGGTGAAATGACACAAAGTGATGGTGAAATCTGGCCCGCCAGACACGGTCTTATAAGTTTTCTTATAAGACTTCGGGGTACACGTGAAAATGCAGAATTTTCTGGGCTTAAAAAAACGGCGCACGCAACATAATCCGCACAAAGCAGCGCCTGATGTGTATTTCAGGTCCATTTGGTACAGTAAAACGCTGTATCGGGGATTCCAGTACATCAGTACACTGGAGGGGACGTCCATCCGCGCAACCGCCAACAAGCTGTCCATGCTGACCCAGAGGGACTATATTATCGACGTTGTGCAGGAAGCGGGAGAACGTTATCGGGCGGAGTTGAACGAACTGTACCGGCGCGGCATAGATGAAAAGAATGCGCGCCTTTGGATTGCGCTACTACGCAAAGTTCTGGCGGACCGCGCGGCATCCAGTACTTAAACGGCACTGTCCCATAATTTGTGCAAATGGGGAAATTCTTTCTTCGTGTGTTGCGCCCAAACTGGGCGTCATCTCTTGACCAAAGTGTCTCCGGGTGACAGTGCACAATCTGGCTTTCTGTGCAATTTACGCTTGCACTTTCATCCCGGTGTTTGCCCGCTGGTGAGTAACAATCTGTCGTAGCGTTCAACTCGCCGACAACATACTTACAACTCACTACGAGTTGACATGGGAAATCCCGGATAGGGGTGGACAGTTCGCCTCGATCACGTTTACTCCAGAAAGTCCTTCAACTTCCGGCTGCGGCTGGGGTGGCGCAGTTTGCGCAGCGCCTTGGCCTCAATTTGGCGGATGCGCTCCCGCGTAACCTGGAACACCCGCCCCACCTCTTCCAGCGTCCGGCTTCTGCCATCCTCCAATCCGAACCTGAGTTCGATGATACGCTGCTCTCTCGGCGTCAAGGTAGAAAGCACCTCGCCAATCTGTTCTTTGAGTAATTGTTTGGTAGCGCTGTCCACTGGTTGAATGGCGTTGTGGTCCTCTATAAAATCCCCGAGGTGACTATCTGCGTCCTCACCCAT
>JAURWL010000090.1 GCA_030654965.1 Dehalococcoidales bacterium
GGTTATCCTGCTAGGTGTCTTTATAATCAGCTTGAGTCTCATCCTGATGCGTTACATAGACTCGCTCTGGGGTTTCTATATTGTCTGGGGGGTTTTACTCGGCACCGGCTGTAATATCGCTCTGACCCTGCCCATGGATACCACGTTATCCAACTGGTTTGTGAAAAAACGTGGTCTAGCGATAAGCATAAAGGTGGTTTTTTCGGGGCTTTCCGGCGTGCTGGTTTTACCCCTCATCACTTATTTGATAACTACCGAAGGATGGCGCGATACATGCTTCATCGGCGGTATCGTGATGGCGGTAGTTGGCTTGCCGATTGCCTGGTTCCTTATCAAACCGCACCGACCGGAATACTACGGTTTACTCCCTGACGGCGCCAGAATATCCGAAGAAGTGGCGGCTAGCCGGGAAAAGATGCTGGAACATGGAGCTAAATACGCTGCCGAGGTAAAAGAAGTTGAGTTCACCCTCAGGCAGGCAATAAAGACACGCGCTTTCTGGTTGCTCTTTCTTGTGCAGTCCATTCCATCACTAATCGGTCCGGTGATGACCATTCACTGTATACCTTTCCTGACTGATAGGGGCATCGACCCTGTTAGAGCATCTGCCATCATGGCGATGATGATTTTCTTCAGTCTACCCACGAGATTCCTTGGCGGGGTGATTGCCGACCGTCTGGACATCAGACACCTGCGCTTTATCAAAACTGGTTCTTATATCCTCCAGGGAATCGGTGTGGTATTCTTCCTATATCACCCCACCATCACTGTTATCTATATCTGGTTCATTCTTTACGGACTGGGACAGGGTTTCAGTATGACCATCAGTCCCCTGATGAGAGCCCGCTTCTTCGGACGTAAAGCCTTTGGTTCGATTCAGGGAGTCGCTATGGCGCTCATGACACCCATCGGGGTTCTGGCGCCGGTCTATGCCGGCTGGATATACGACACCACCGGTAGTTACGATTTTGCCTTCCAGCTATTTGCTGCGCTGCTAGGGGCGGACGTAATCCTTTCCTTGTTCCTCCTCCCACCCAAGCCACCGGAGAATCTGACCGACGTCCGGAGTATTGTTTAGGGATAGCCTTAACTGCGCAAAACTATCGGCGGGTTAGACACAGATGTACCTGCTAATTGCTATCAGGCTATTCCACCTTTATGCCCATCTTTTTGACGAATTGGATTGCGAGAGGTAGTTTGTGCCAACGCCTAAGTTTTACGATTCGTTTGTGAGAAAAATAGCATAGTGCTACAATAAAAGGGTTAGTCGTTCATTTGATTTGCCCGTGCTAGAAAGATAATCTCATTAAGAAAATAAAGTTACCCAAGATATTTGCAGGGTGGTGGACGGTCTTTGGTGGTGGGGTACTATCCCTCTGGGGATACGGCTATAATGCCTACGGCATCTCGGTTATCTTCAAACCTATCTCTCAAGAACTGGGGTTCAACCGGGCAGCTACTTCAGTTGCCTCCAGCATCGGCCGTCTGGAAGGTGGGATTGAAGCGCCGCTAACCGGCTGGATTACAGACCGCTGGGGAGCAAGATGGGTTATCTTGCTCGGTGTCTTCCTCATCAGCTTGAGCCTCATCCTGATGCGTTATATCAACTCTATCTGGGGTTACTACCTGATCTGGGGGGGAATGCTCAGTACCGGCTGTAACGTAGCCCTATCTTTGCCCCTGGATACAACCATTTCCAACTGGTTCGTCAAGAAGCGTGGTCTGGCGATGAGCATCAAATGGGTCTTCTCCGGTCTTTCCGGCGTGCTGGTAATGCCCCTCATCGCCTATTTGGTAAGTACCCAGGGATGGCGCGAGACATGCTTTATCGGCGGTATCGTCATGGCGGTGATTGGCTTACCGATTGCCTGGTTCCTCATCAAGCCGCACCGACCGGAATACTATGGCTTGCTGCCTGACGGCGCTAAAATGGCTGAAGAGGTGCAGGCTAGCCAAGAAAAGATGCTGGAACATGGAGCCAAATACGCCGCCGAAGTACAAGAGGTCGAGTTCACGCTCAGGCAGGCAATAAAGACGCGCGCTTTCTGGTTGCTCTTTCTTGCGCAGTCCATTCCAGCCCTGGTTGGTCCGGTGATGAGTATCCACTGTATACCTTTCTTGACTGATAAGGGCATCGACCCGGTCAGGGCGGCCGCCATCATGGCGATGATGATTTTCTTCAGTCTGCCGACGAGATTCCTTGGCGGGGTGATTGCCGACCGCATCAGTATTAACCACACGCGTTATATCAAGGTGGTATCCTATTTCCTGCAAGGATTCAGTGTTCTGCTCTACCTGATAAACCCGACTATCACAATGGTCTACGTCTGGTTTATTCTCTTCGGTCTGGGTCAAGGATTGGCTGTTACCGTCAGCCCGTTTATGAGGGCTCGCTTTTTCGGGCGTAAGGCATTTGGTACAATTCAAGGCGTAGCTTCGATGCTCATGACACCGATTGGGGTTCTGGCGCCGGTCTATGCTGGCTGGATTTACGACACTACCGGTAGTTACGAGTTTGCATTTAAGTTATTTGCCGTATTGCTGGGTGCGGCGGCAGTGATTTCCTTTTTCATTCTCCCGCCCAAACCACCGGAGAAGCTAACTGACGCTCGGAGTATCGTCTAGGAACGGCACTAGCCGAGCAAAACCACCTGCAGGGTAAGAGGCAGACTGGTTTTGTTCACTGTAAGCTTCGGCTGAGGTACAGCCTCTTTAACCCCCATTTCCTTGAGGAATAGGTCGACAGGAGCAAGTTCTCTTTTCAATACCAGGGTCTTGTAGTGCATGGGGATAACGATTTTCGGTTCCACGCGGCGGACAATTTCTGCGGCGTGAGCGGCGTCAATCGTTGACACCCCGCCTACCGGCACCAGTAGCACATCCGCAGAATTAATTTTGGCAATCTGCTCCGCGACGAGTGCATGACCGAGGTCACCCAGATGGCAGATGACCACATCATCAATTTCAAACACGAAAATGGTATTTTGGCCCCTTTGAGCGCCGTGTTCGCTATCATGGTAGCTCTGTAAACCCAGTGTCAGAACCCCGCCGATTTCATACTCCCCGGGTCCGGTGAGTACCTTGGGTTCGCCCACCACTCCCTGGATATAGGAATGTCCGGGATGCTGATGACTGACGGTGACGATATCGGCGGTGAGTTTGCCCAGCGAGTAACCGAGGTCGGGCGGGCATGGGTCGGTAACAATTGTGGTCTGTTTGCCCTTGAGACGGAAGCAGGAATAGCCAAGCCACGTAATTTCCATTAATTCAAGTTTAACACAGGCACGCAGGGGGTTCAATGATTGAAGACCCCCTAACTTAAATTGAACACATACTCGAGAAGTGGAACTATACCCGGAAAAGTAAGTCAAACTCTTGACAATCCGCACCATCAGGTGCTAATTTAGAATTGTTAGCAATCGAACAGTAAGAGTGCTAATAGAGGTGATAATGCTATCTCATAGAAGCGCAACTATCCTGAAATCTATCGTGGAGCACTATATCGACCGGGCGGTGCCGGTGCCGTCCCAGAGTATTATTCACAGCTATGGGTTGGAGGTCTCTTCGGCGACCATCCGCAATGAGATGATGCAACTGGAGCGGGAAGGGTATATTATCCGTCCGCACACTTCTGCGGGAAGCATACCATCAGACAAGGGGTACCGCTTCTATGTGGAGACACTGAGCGACATCCGTCTCCCCGTAAATCAACAAAGGATGGTCAGCCACCTTTTCCACCAGGTTGAGACACGGCTGGAGGAATGGGCTAGACTTACGGCTACTATCCTGGCGCACCTGGCTCAGAACATGGCAGTGGTTGCTACCGCAAAATCGACACGGTCGGTCTTCAAGCATTTAGAACTGGTGAGTATACAGGAACGGACGGCTCTCATGGTCCTCGTTCTGCACGGCGCCCGGGTTAGACAGCAACTCCTCACTTTCAATCGAGACACGTCTCAAGAAGAGTTATCGACGGCAAGCAATAAACTAAATGGTAATTTCGCTGGGCTGATGAGCGGGCAGATTGATGCCGGGAAATTGACACTTTCCGATGTAGAAAGACAGGCTGTGGATACGGTGCTCGCTATCATGAAGGCAGAAGATGCCGTCACTTACGAAGAAACTTACATGGAAGGACTCCAGTTCATTTTTAATAAGCCGGAATTTAGCGGAGCACAACAAGCCCTCACTCTGGTCGATTTACTGGAGCAGAAAAATCTGATGCGGCTTATCCTACCCCGTGAACTGGATGAACCCGGCGTGCATGTTATCATCGGCCAGGAGAATGAAGCTCGGTCGATTCACAACCTCAGTGTTATTCTCAGCCAGTATGGACTACCCGGTGAGGCAGTGGGGTGTATTGCCGTTATCGGGCCAACCCGTATGCCCTATGTACGAAGCATCGCATCAGTCGGTTACCTGTCGGACATCCTTACCAGACTTATCGCCAGGTTATATGGTAAGGACACACCTCCGGAGACTATGCGGAACAACTGAAGCAGTCGCAATACGGAAAGTCAACATAAATAATTAGAAAGAGTATTTAGCATGATACCCGGAGAACCGGAAGAGCAAAAACCAGAGAGCCTGGAAATAGAGCCTGAACAAGCGCTTTCCGACGCAAGACAGAAGGCGGAAAACTATCTGGAAAGCTGGAAACGTGCCCAGGCTGACTTTATCAATTACAAACGGCGCGCTGAGCAGGAGAAACAGGAGATGGGGCAATACGCTAACGCCCAACTCATCCTCAGTCTCTTGCCCGTGCTGGACGATTTTGAGAGGGCTTTCGATAATGCCACGCCAAAAGAAGCGAAACCCGAATGGGTGGCAGGGGTGAAACTAATTGAGAACAAATTCCGGTCGATTCTATCTGCCCAGGGGCTAATCCCGATTGATGCCGTGGGTAAACCCTTTGACCCCTCCCTGCACGAAGCCGTCATGTGCGGTAAGGGTGAGGAAGGCATTGTGGTGCAGGAAATGCGGCGGGGATACAAATTGAATGATAGAGTGCTCCGACCCAGCCAGGTAGTAGTGGGCAATGGCGAAACAGACCCGCTTGAGGAAAACAAGACATAAATCACAGTAAACCGGGACAAACATCCATATAGTTATGGTAAATACCTGAAAAAGAGGAGACAAATATGGCAAGAGCAGTTGGTATTGACCTGGGGACAACCTTCAGTGAAGTCGCGGTGATGCAGGGCGGCGAACCGGTTGTTATCCCAGCGGCGGAAGGTGGGAACATCGTTCCGTCTTATGTAGCGATAAGCAAAAACGGAGAGCGATTGGTCGGGCAACTGGCACGCCGTCAAGCAATTGTCAATCCGGATAATACCATTTATAGCATCAAACGCTTTATGGGGCGGAAGTGGGGCGAACCGCCGGGACGTGAACTACCGATAGAAGAGGACGCCCGCCGCAAGACCTATAAAGTAACCCGCGGCGCAAACAATGAGGTGCGGGTGTTGATGAGCGGTAAGGAGTATAGCCCACCGGAAATTTCGGCGATGATTCTCCAGAAGTTAAAGGCAGATGCGGAAGCCTATCTCGGTGAGAAAGTCACGGATGCCGTCATTACCGTGCCGGCTTACTTTAATGATGCCCAAAGACAGGCAACCAAAGACGCCGGCGCCATTGCCGGGCTGAACGTCCTGCGCATCATTAACGAACCGACGGCGGCGGCGCTTGCTTATGGACTGGACAAGAAGAATGAAGAGACCATCGTCGTGTACGACCTCGGTGGTGGTACCTTTGATATTTCTATCCTGGAAATCGGTGGCGGTACCTTCCAGGTGAAATCGACCGCAGGTGATACGCATCTGGGCGGGGATGATTTCGACCAGAGAATTATGGATTGGCTCTGCGATGAATTCAAGCGCGACCAAGGCATCGACCTGCGGCAGGACCGGATGGCACTCCAACGCCTTAAGGAAGCTGCCGAAAAAGCTAAGATTGAGCTTTCTACGGTTCAGAAGTCGGATATCAACCTGCCATTCATTACGGCGGATGCCAGTGGACCCAAGCACATGAATATCACCCTCACCCGGGCGAAGCTGGAACAGCTGGTTATGGACCTCGTAGAAAAATCCCTGGAGCCGTGCAAGCAGGCTGTCAATGATTCCGGCGTCACCACTGCTCAGATTGACGAAGTAATCCTCGTTGGCGGGCAGACCAGAATGCCGCTCGTGCAGGCAAAGGTCAAGCAGTTCTTCGGGAAAGAGCCGAATAAAGGTGTCAACCCGGATGAAGTTGTCGCCATTGGTGCGGCAATCCAGGCAGGCGTGCTCAAAGGTGAGGTTAAGGAAGTCCTTTTGTTGGACGTGACGCCGCTGACACTCGGCATTGAAACACTCGGTTCTGTTATGACGCCGCTTATCACGCGTAATACTACCATCCCCACCTCCAAGAGCCAGGTATTCAGCACTGCCACAGATAACCAACCGAGTGTGGAAATTCACGTCCTCCAGGGCGAACGCCCGATGGCGGCGGACAACCGCACACTGGGGAGATTCGTGCTGGACGGTATTCTGCCGGCGCCACGCGGTTTGCCCCAGGTTGAGGTGACCTTCGACATTGACGCCAATGGCATTCTTAGTGTTAAGGCACATGATAAGGGCACCGGTAAGGAACAGAAAATCACCATCACGGCATCCAGCGGCTTGAGCAAAGATGAGGTTGAGAAGATGCGCCGTGAGGCAGAGATGCACGCCGCGGAAGATACCAAGCGCAAGGAAGAGGTTGAAACCAAGAATCAGGCTGATACAATGGCATATCAGGCGGAAAAAATCCTGCGTGAAAACAAAGATAAGATACCCGACGCCCTCAATAAGGAAATCGAGGGCAAAGTTGCGGCAGTGCGCGAAGCGCTCAAAGGGAGTGACCTAAATAGCATGAAGAGAGCCACTCAAGAGTTGAATGAAGCCATGCAGAAGGTTGGACAGACTATTTACCAGCAACAGCAACAACAGGGTCAACAACCACCGCCCGGCTCTCAGCCACCGCCCGGCTCTCAGCCACCGCCACCCGGTGGTAAAAAGGATGACGATGGCACAGTTGAAGGAGAATTCCGCGAGGTTTAGAATAAAAGATTGAGGGCTGGAGGGGTGAAAGAACCCCTCCAGTCAACTTTTACATGTTGAGATTGTAAACGACTATGCCGGAAAAACGCGATTACTACGAGGTCCTCGGTGTTAACCGTAATGCCAATGACGACGATGTCAAAAAGGCATTCCGTAAGCTTGCTTTTCAATACCATCCCGACCATAATGGTGACGACGGCGCTACCGAGAAATTCAAAGAAATCAACGAGGCGTATGAAGTCCTCTCCAATGCCAACAAGCGCGTCGCCTACGACCGCTATGGGCATGATGGCGAGCGTGACTTTGAGAGCTTTGACTTCGGGCTCGGGGATATTTTTGAAGCCTTTTTCGGTGGGACGGCTACAGCAGCCCGTCAATCTCCAGAAAAAGGTCAGCCGCTTCACTACAGCGCAACCCTGACACTGGAAGAAGCCGCCTTTGGCGTGGAAAAGGAAATCCCTGTCATTCGCATCGAATATTGCTCTGAATGCCAGGGCACCGGCGCTAAAACGGGCACCCAGCCAACCCGGTGTTCGGTGTGTAATGGCACCGGACAGATAAAGCGCACTCAAGCCAGTGTTTTCGGGCGGTTCACTAATATCACCACGTGTCCGCAATGCCGCGGCGAAGGTAGAATCGTTACTGAACCGTGCCCCAAATGTAAAGGGAACGGGCGTGAGAGGAAGCAACGGACCATCCCTGTGAAAATCCCTGCTGGTATATC
>JAURWL010000104.1 GCA_030654965.1 Dehalococcoidales bacterium
CTGTCGCTGATGTATGTGTGTGCTTCGCTGCTACTGACCTGTGTGCTGTGAGCGGCGAGCGATCAGATCGCCTCCGAGAGAGTGGATCAATGTGTTTGAGAGAGAGAGTGACGCATCGGCGACGAGTGACTGTAGAGAGAAGAGATCATGACCGCGAATGAGTATCGGTGTGTGTGTGTGTGTGTGTGTGTGTGTGTGTGTGTGTGTGTGACACAACACGATCGCTAATGGTTGTGTGATCGCTGCGACGAGTGTTCTGGTTCTGACCTGCTACTGTTGCGATGTGGGTGCTGTTGTATGGAGAAGTGTGTGTATCGCGATTCAGTGTAGATGTGTGTGTGTGTAGATGTGTGCGTGTGTAGTGTGTGTATGTGTGACTGGTGCGCAGTGAAGATGTTGTCGATTTTGGTTGTGATCGTCTTGACGGAGCCCTCTGACGATTCTGTTGCACGAAAACAACGTTCAGGGCTCCGATGAGTGACAAGGGCTCTGATGAGACATTTGGGGCTCTGTTGAGACATGCCTTGCGGCACAACGACCATTTCTGTTTTGGTCGGAACGCCGCAAGCAGTTCGTCAATCAGACGTTTCTGTCGCGATGTCTTATGCGGCCTGAACACTCATTTGACTCTCGCAAGATGAGTTAGACGAGAACACAAACAACAACAACAACAACAACACTCGCAATTCGTCAGAATACATTCATTGTGTATTATGAGAATAGTAATCGTATTTGTAGAATCGATCAAATGGAAAAATGAACAAACGGAAAAACGAAACACTTTTCCATTTTTCCATTCTTCACACTGACATGCATCAAACACGGCATATCGTCATAAATCGTACAAATACATTGTATTAGTACATAAACTTAATTAGCATTCAATTGCCGCTTGAGATCGTTGAGAAATTCTGAATCATCATCGCACTCTTCTGGGAAGGTTTCATCTTGGTGGAATAAAGCTAATCCATATGCTGCTCGCTCGCCGTACTTGTTCACTGAAAGTGACTTTGTATGCTTGCTGCCATTCTCATTCCAGCAGAATTTCCAAGCATTCCGATTCGGAGATGCATCAAAATAGATGCTACCGCGTTTGAACTGCGCTTTTCTAATCTTTTCACGAGTTTCCTCTGAAACTATTCTCCCTGTATTGGCTTGACTTATCCTGGAGCAGGTTTCATCGGTATGAGTTTTGCCAAGGTTAGCTTGACTGAGCTTTTCTCGATGTTCCAATGAAAGAATCTTGCCTGTATTTACTTGACTTAGTTTCGCACGAGTTTCCTCTGAAACTATTCTACCTGTGCCGATTTTTCTTAACTTCTCGCGGGTTTGATCGGAATGACCATTTATCATTAAGTTGTAAATATGAACACCGTCGAACTTCAAATCGACCATAGTCTTGCATTCCCGTGCTTCTAACTGCATCTTATTGAGACACGGGTATTCCTCGATGAGAACGATCCTGAACTTGCCAATTCCCAATTCTCTCATGGCTGGATACAGTGCTCCCTTTTGGTTATGCTTAGCTTCACTGCGATGTGCGCACATACGCACTGATAACGGGCGACATGTTGAACCGATGTACACGATGTCATTTACCGTGTTGATGACTTTGTAAATTTTGCCAAGTTGATAATTCACCATTTCTTTTTCTATTCTTTTCTATCCTTTCTTATCCTTTTCAACTTTAAGCCAATTTCGCCTGGAAAGATATGTTTCAAATCTCCTCCGAATGTTCCACCGCCGAAGGATGATTCTTCGTCCTCCTCCTCTTCCCGCATTCTCGTGCGCGACAGCCTACCTGTTGATCATATCTTCAGCGAGGCAACTGAGGCTGATTGCGAAGCACTCTTTGAGCTCTTTTACGAAGAGATTGATGGGAAGGACTGTGTCCCGAAAGAAGAACTCTGTCGATTGGTGTTCCTCACTCAGACTCAACACGACATGAATGGATCACGGCGCTCATTTGTCAAGTCTGTCATTAAGAAGCTCGATAACCTCCATGAGCTGAATGCGCATGAACACGAACCAATCTCAGATGAAGCGAGAGCGGCACTCTTGGACAAAACTGTACCCATCCTGGAGGCATTCTCATTGCTCACTCGTCAGCAAATCGCTTACAACGGTGTCTAACCACTCACACCTCCACTCCATAATATTTATTTACCGCTGTATCATTCCACTCTCTATCCAAAGCAGGCAAAGGTATCCACGCAAACGACGACTTGCTCATGTTATGCGAGTTCAATCTCAACTTCAACATACAATTCGCCAACTCGCATTTCAAATATGACAATAGACTTTTGGCTTCGCGCTCGCTTTGCACGCGAAAACTCAGATAGCTCCCTGTATGCGCCTCATCGGGCTTGCCCACAAATGTATTCCCGAGACGCCGTGTATCGCCAACCGCTCGCGCTGTTATCACTTTCCACAAACCATCTGGTTCCATTTTCACCCATTTCTCAAAGCCTTTCATTTGCGAGACGTAGCACTTGATTGCGCCCTTGCATTTCTTATCAAGCAACCTGGCATCGTTCGACTCAATCCCAAAGCAACGACCTGCATAGATCTCAGTCAGCTTTGGTTCATTCATCAAACGATCGATAAGTGTATGATATTTTTTCTCTACCAACACATCATACCTGTCCATAGCTACGCTTCCGCCATTGAACTTGCACATGCCGCTGTACTCAGCATCCTTGAGGAAGAAACACACACCACCACTGATATCGACATCGGGAAAAACCAGGCGACTATTCACCTCGTGCCGAATGAATCGAACATCCTTCTTGGCCAACATCTCACTCCTGAACTGATCCAATCCCCTTCCTCCACTCATCCATCGACTCGGTATGATGAATAAGAGATAGCGTGACTTGTCCCAGAAGTGTGAAACAAAATGGTGGTAGAGAGGCTGAGAACCACTGTTATATGGGGGGTTACCAAGTATAACATCAAATTGAAACTTCCATACCATCTTGAGACTATCACCCTGAAAAAGCTTGAGGTCATATTCACTTTTCGGATCCAAAGCTTTCCGACAGATACCAGCGAATTCCTTGTTCAACTCGGCCATGAACAGCATCTTGGTGAGAATATGTCTCTTCCTTTTCTTTTCGCTCGGAATGACTTTCTCCAATCCGATCATCAACCGTCTATATATGGCGACAGGGAACTGACCATATCCCGCGCACGGATCAAAGAAGCGTATCGATGTGTCGCTCCAGACATGCGGGGGTAGAGTATCCAGCATCAACTCTACGATCTTGCTCGGGGTGAAAACTATGCCTTTACTTCCATCCATTTCTGTACTAATTAAACTAGTACAGATTATTTATTTAAGATTCAACTTCACTTTCAGCTCCGCCAGGAATTCGCTATCGTCCTCTTTCTCCACAGGATACATTTCGTCCTGGTGAAATAGAGCGTGTCCGTATGCTGATCTCTCGCCATATTTCTTGACTGAGAAGCATTTATTTTTTCGGACACCGTCTACACCCCACTGGAATATCCATACGGCTGTTTGAGTGTTATACGAAACGCTTCCTCGTTTGTTTTTGGCTTTTGACATCTTTGCTCGAGATTCTTCTGTGTGAACCCTTCCCAGACTAGCAATCCCTATCTTTGCCCGTGTCTCTTCGGTATGTACCCTGCCTAAATTAGCATCTCTGACTTTCTGTTTTGACTCTTCTGAATGTCCGTTGATAAACAAATTGTAAAGCTGAACTCCGTCAGACTTCATGCCGTTCATTATCTCGTATTCTCGTGCCTCCAGTTCCATTCGATTGAGACATGGGAATTTTTCGATAAGAAATATCCGGAAATGTTCAATGCCTATTTTATTCATGGCTGGATAAAGTGCTCCTGAATGACTGCGTCTCTTCGCATCACTCCTGTGACTTGCCATACGCACGCTCAATGGCTGTGTTGTGGATCCAATGTACAAAACGTCATTGACGATATTTACGACTTTGTAAATTTTCCCCTTGGAATAATCGATCATGTTGCTTTTTTTGATTGTATTATATCTTTTCTTATGCTTTCATACCTTAAACCATTTTCAGCCATACAGGCCACAACGCAGTGAGCTGGCCACAAGGCGCCCCTCGGCGTTGTCCATACACTTCAGCCTGTATCTTTTCTTTCTTGCAACTGACGAATATTTTGCATTCGCGGCGGCTGCTTTACATTCTTTACACGTACCAGTGAAATAATACGTCCGCCTTGGTGAGAAGTTGACGATCGATTTTGTTTCATGGCATTTTTTGCATTGTCTTACTTGAATAGGCTGGCGCTTGCGCAAATGATTTGGTGTTTGAATATGGCGCTCCCAGTACCCTTCGAACAAGTCGATGTTACAAGTCGTGCACTGTTTTTTCTTCCGCATGCATGCTTTTTTACGGCAGCGTTTACAGTGTAATTGATACCCCGTGCGCATGGATTTATTTCGATGAAAAAGGCTGCTATCTTTTTGTTGCTTACATTTCGTGCATGTCAACAACATGATTATTTGAAAAAAAGATATATATGTTTAGGTTAATAATCTACTCCTAGCTCCAATTGATTTTGCCGTACAATGAATGTAAGAGCTGGCTGTCGGGTTTTCTGGTACGTAAACCTTCTCGCGTATTCTCTCCACTGACACCTTCGCGATGTTTCAAGATGTTCTCTGTCCTGTGGTCGAACTTAGCCGCGCGCCCTACATCCGATCGACCTTCAGCACTTCGCTCAGGCGCCTTCCTCTCAGGTGTCGGAGATCGAACCCTTCCTGGTGCTAAAGATGGCTTAGCCGGAGGCGCCTCTTTCCTTTCCTCAGCCTGCCCGTCCACCTCAACCTTCCCTCCTCCGCCAGGACGAACT
>JAURWL010000177.1 GCA_030654965.1 Dehalococcoidales bacterium
GAGAGCATCGACCTGCTCATCATGATGTCCCACGGACGGTCGGGAATTATGCCCTGGGCAATGGGTGGTACCGCCAACAAAGTAATCCAGAGGTCTCAGACGCCGGTACTTCTGGTACGGGCTTCGACAGCGCTCTCCAAACGTCGCCCGGTACAGGTTTTTAAAAAGATTCTGTTACCGCTTGATGGCTCCTCAATGGGGGAAGCGGCGTTATCTTACGTTAAAACCATTGTGAAAGCTCTCGATTGTGAGGTAATACTGCTCCGGGTGGTGGAAATCATACAACATGTTCATACCATTGGCGGTCCCGACCATTTCATGTATAGCGAGGCGCAAATTGAGCGTATGAAAAATGAAGCGGTGAAGTATCTGGAGAAGACCAGTCAGCAGTTTGGCAAAGGGAAAGTGCACACCATCCTGCGCACCGGCGACCCTGCCCAGGAGATAATCAAGCTATCCGCCGAAGAAAATGTCAATGTGGTCGCTATGTCCTCTCACGGCAAATCGGGTATGACGCGGTGGGTAATGGGGAGCGTTTCCAGCAAAGTCTTACATGCTGGCAAGACGCCACTCCTGCTGGTGCGACCGGAAAAAACATCAGGGTAGCCAAAGACCCTTGTTTTATTCTAAACTAGTATATGTACATTTAGCTCCCGATGTTTCAATCTGAGCAATTAGGAAAGCAATGGTGTATGTCTTGTGCCCCTGTAGCTCAGGTGGATAGAGCACTGGCCTCCGAAGCCAGTTGCGGGCGTTCGAGTCGCCCCAGGGGTAGTTTCCCAAAGAGCTACATATATATAATAAAGGAGAGCTGTTTAATTTGGAGGTTCACTTGATAACGAAGACAGGACTGATTGAAATCAGGTGGCATGGGAGGGGTGGACAGGGTGCCGTTACCTCAGCGGAATTACTGGCAAAGGCGGCAATTGACGAAGGGAAATATGCTCAGGCGTTTCCCGCCTTTGGACCGGAGCGGCGGGGCGCTCCCGTTGTTGCTTTTGACCGTATCGACAGCCGCTCGCCCATCCGGGTGCGCGCCGAAATTCGCCAGCCAGATGTCGTTATTGTTCTTGACCCGACTCTCCTGCGGGTAGTCAATGTTACCGCCGGTCTGAAAGCCGGGGGTATACTCGTCATCAATACCCGTAAAAACTTCGAGGCGATTGAAAAGGATTTCGGCAGTAACTGGAAGCTGGCGCTCGTCGATGGCAGCCGCATTGCCCGTGAAATCCTCGGCGTGCCGATTGTAAACACGACAATGCTGGGGGCGTTACTGAAAGCGGAGCCGGTCGTCAAGATGGAAGCGCTTATAGAACCTCTTGAAGAGCGGTTTGGTCGCCTGGCTGAAAGAAATCTGAACGCTATGAAGCGGGCGTTTGAAGAAACCACAGTAAAGGAGTGAAGTGAACGCAAGAAAAACCGAGGCTGAATATACCTGGAAAGACATGGAAATCGGTTGCATTGTTACCGAGCCGGGAAGCAGTCAGTATTACCGGACCGGTGATTGGCGCTCACAGGTGCCTAAGTACACATTCTCCCGGTGCATCAAGTGCGGCGTGTGTGCTCTGTACTGTCCGGAGGGATGCATTGGTACAAATGCTGATGGTCACTTTCAGGCAGACCTTTTCTGGTGTAAGGGTTGTGGCATTTGCGCTCGTGAATGTCCCACCGGCGTTATCAGCATGGCTGATGAGGAGGAATGATGGGTAAAAAAGTTGGAATGGAAGTATCACTGGCGATTGCCGAAGCCGCTAAAATGGCTAACACGGATGTGGTAGCGGCTTACCCCATCACGCCGCAGACACATATCGTGGAGCGGCTGGCGGAGTTGGTTGCTAATGGTGAGCTTGATGCGGAATATATCCCTGTTGAGTCCGAACACTCGGCGATGAGCGCCTGTCTGGGTGCGGTAGCCACCGGCGCCCGCACTTTTACGGCGACTGCCGGCCAGGGACTGGAACTTATGCATGAAGTCCTCTATGTTGCTTCAGCGATGCGTCTCCCCGTGATTATGTCCGTTGCCAATCGCGCGCTTTCTGCTCCCCTTAATGTCTGGGGAGACCAGTCCGACCTGATGGCAGTGCGCGATACCGGCTGGATTCAAATTATTTGTGAGAACGGACAGGATGCCTATGACAACACGCTCTGCGCCTTCCGCATCGGGGAAGACAAACGGGTCCTCCTGCCGGTGATGGTACATGTGGATGGCTTCTATCTAACTCATGTCATTGAACCGATTGAGATTCCTGAGCAAGATAAGGTAAATCATTTCCTGCCACCCTTTTCTTATCCATTACCTCTCGACCCGGACAAACCATTAACGATGGGAGCGTTTGCGCCGCCCATCCTGTTTTCTGAAGCCAAGAAAGCCCAGGAGGTAAATCTCCGCGCCGCCAAACCGATTATTCTGGAGTGCTGGGCGGAGTTTGCTAAAATCTTCGGGCGTCAATACAAACCGATTGAGCAGTACAGAACCGAGGGCGCTAAAATTCTGCTCCTGACTCTCGGCAGTTTTGGCGAGACGGCAATGGCGGCAGTCGATAAACTGAGGGATGCAGGACAGTCGGTTGGTTTGCTCAAATTACGTTTGTGGCGTCCCTTTCCCTTCGAGGAACTGAGGCAGACAGTCAGCGGAGCCGAGCTACTGATTGTGGTAGACAGAGCCTTATCCTTCGGCGGTCCCGGGGGACCCGCTTTCTCCGAAATCAGGTCAGCGCTGTATAGCGAAAAGAAACGTCCGCGTATTCTCGGATTTGTGGGCGGTCTTGGTGGTCGAGACCTGATGGTGGCTGAGTTCGAAGGCATGGTCAAGCGGGCGCTGGAGATGAAGCCGTCCGGCGCTGAACAGGAATTCGAGATGTATGGGGTGAGAGAGTGATGAAGAACTATAGTATCTATGCGGCGCGAGTAACGCCGCCAGTCGAAGGTTTTGCGCCCGGTCATCGCGCCTGTATCGGGTGCGGAGAAGCCCTGGCGGTCAGGCTTGCCACTAAAGCGGCTGGCGAAAATATCATCGTCGCTAATGCCACAGGCTGTATGGAGGTCGTCTCTACCCAGCTACCGGCGAGTGCCTGGCGTATGCCCTGGATACATACCCTTTTTGAGAATACGGCGGCGGTCGCTTCCGGTGTTGAGTCGGCGCTCAAGGTGCTGGAGCGGAAGGGCAGGCGTCCGGCAAAAGGCACGAAGGTAATCGCTATGGCAGGCGATGGCGGTACCAGCGATATCGGTCTGCAGGCGCTATCCGGGGCTCTGGAGCGCTATCATGATTTACTCTATATCTGTTTCGATAATGAAGCCTATATGAATACGGGTATTCAACGTTCCTCATCAACACCTTTCGGAGCGTCAACCACAACTTCTCCTGCTGGTAAAAAAAGCATCGGGCAGAGAACATGGAAGAAGAATATGCCGGCAATTGCCGTCGCTCATAATATTCCCTATGTGGCAACGGCCTGCCACAGCTACCCATTTGACATGATGGATAAGGTGAAAAAAGGACTGGCGGTCAATGGACCAGCCTATATCCATGTGCTCTCTGTCTGCCCGACCGGCTGGCGGTCGGCTCCCGACCTTTCGGTGAGGCTGGGTAGATTGGCAGTGGAGTCAGGTGTCTTCCCTCTCTATGAAGTTGAGGACGGCAAGTACAAACTAACGGTGGATATATCCCCGCTCCGCCCTGTTCAGGACTATCTGAGCACCCAGGGGAGATTCCGTCATCTGTCCGATGACATGGTGAAGGAAATTCAGGCGCGGGTTACTAAAGAATACAAACTGCTGAAGGAGAAGTGTGCATGAAGTTGAATCAACGGCAGTTGAAATCGAAGATAAAAAACATTCTGGGTCATAATACCAATGACCGCGGCATGTTGGTCTCTATTCTTCAGGATACGCAGACGGAGTTCGGTTATCTGTCACGGGATGCGATTACCGAGATAAGCAAGCAGTTGGATATTCCTCTGAGTCAGGTATATAGCGTGGCGACATTTTTCAAGGCGTTCAGCCTGATACCCAGGGGCAGACATCAGATTCAGGTCTGTCTGGGGACCGCCTGTCATGTGCGTGGCGCCGAGAAGATACTGGATACCGTGGAGCGTGAGCTGGGCATTAGACCCGGTGAGAATGATAAGGGGTTGAAATTTTCACTGGAAACAGTCAACTGTGTCGGCGCGTGCGCGCTCGGACCAATTGTCATTGTTGATGGCAAATACTCCGGTGAAATGAAGATTGAAACAGTGAAACCGCTTCTGGAGGGCTGTAAGTAATGCCCGGTGAAATCTGCGAGAGAGGAACAGGACAGTGAAAAAGTTAAGTTCCCCAAAAGAGCTTGAAGCACTTAGAAAATCAATAATAAAGAAACGCGACCCGAAGAAGTCCGTGGTCAATATCTGCGGTGGGACAGGGTGTCTGGCGCTTGGTTGCGCGGATGTTATTAAAGCGTTCAAAGAGGAGATTACCACCCAGGGACTTGAAGACAAGGTTGATATCTGCGTCAGCGGTTGTCCCGGTTTCTGTGAACGCGGCACCATCCTGACCATCGAACCGCAGAACATATTCTACCAGCGTGTCAGACGAAAGGATGTGGCTGAAGTGGTGGCGAAAACACTGGTGGAAGGTAAGGTCGTTGACCGCCTACTCTATCCTGATGCGGTTACGGGGAAGCGGGTTATCCATGAATCTGAAGTGCCTTTCTATACCAAACAGAAGCGTCTCCTGCTGGCGCACAGCTCGCAAATTGACCCGGAAAGCATTGAAGATTATCTGTATTTTGGGGGCTATACGGCGCTGGCGAAAGCGCTCTATGGTATGAAGCCCGAGCAATTGATTGATGAGGTAAAGGCATCCGGATTGCGAGGGCGTGGTGGTGGTGGTTTCCCCACCGGCAGAAAGTGGGAAACAACTCGACATGCGGAAGATGATATTAAATACGTCATCTGCAATTGTGATGAGGGTGACCCCGGCGCTTTTATGGATAGAAGCTTGATGGAAGGCAATCCCCATTCCGTTCTGGAGGGGATGATTATCGGGGCGTATGCCATCGGAGCGCAGGAAGGTTATATCTACATTCGTAATGAGTACCCGCTGGCAGTGAAAAATGCCGCCACAGCCATTAAACTGGCGGAAGAGTGCGGACTGCTCGGCAATAATATCCTTGGTTCCGGTTTCAATTTCCATGTCAAAATCAGTCGTGGCGGCGGCGCCTTCGTCTGCGGTGAATCAACGGCTTTGATGGCTTCTCTGGAAGGCAAGGTCGGGGAGCCGCGTGCCAAGTATGTTCATACCTCGGAGAAAGGTCTCTGGGAGAAACCGAGCAATCTGAATAATGTGGAAACATGGGCGAATGTACCCCTGATTATCAATAACGGTGCCAAATGGTTTGCCGGTATCGGCACGGCAGGGAGCAAGGGCACAAAAATCTTCTCGCTCGTCGGCAAGGTGCGGAATACCGGTCTGGTAGAAGTACCGATGGGCATTACCCTCCGTGAGATTATCTTCGATATCGGCGGCGGGATTCCCGGCAGTAAGAAATTTAAGGCAGTACAGACGGGCGGACCTTCCGGTGGGTTCATCCCGGAGAAACTCCTTGACCTCCAGGTCGATTTCGATGAGTTGACCAGGGTGGGCTCAATGATGGGTTCCGGCGCCATGATTGTTATGGACGAGAACAACTGTATGGTGGACATGGCGAAATACTTCATTACCTTCTTGCTCGGGGAATCCTGCGGCAAATGTCTGCCCTGCCGCGAAGGTCTGAAACAGATGCACCATATACTAACCCGCATCACCGATGGCAAAGGCACGATGGCAGACATCGAGTTGGTAGAAAGCCTATCCCGCACAATGCTCGATACCAGCCTCTGTGGTCTCGGATATTCCGCGCCCAATCCTGTGCTAACTTCGCTCCGTTATTTCAGAGACGAATGGCTGGCGCATATCAACGAGAAGCGGTGCCCGGCAAAGGTCTGTAAGGCGCTCATCACCTATAACATCATGGAGAAGTGTCCTAATTGCGGTCTCTGTGTGAAAGCCTGTCCCGAAAAAGCCATTACACCACAGGGTAAGAAAAAGCCGGTTCTTCTCGACCAGAAAAAATGCATTAAGTGCGGCAGTTGCTATGATGTCTGCAAACTTGATGCGGTACTAGTAAAGTGAGGATGAGACCGATGGTGAAATTGACCATTGACGGACGAAAAACTGAAGCCAAAGAGGGAGCGATGGTGCTGGATACCGCCCGCGCCCTTCATATCTATATCCCCACACTCTGCGCGCACGAGTCGGTGTCAGCCTACGGGGCGTGTCGGCTCTGTCTCGTGGACATTACAACAAAGAGCGGGCGTAATCGCATGGTGACTTCCTGTCTCTATCCGGTGGAGGATGGGCTGGTAGTCAAGACCAATACCCCGCAGGTGGCGGCGCACCGCAAAATGTTAATGCAACTACTGCTTGCCCGTTGTCCGGAATCAAAAGAACTACAAGACATGGCAAAGAAACTCGGGGTGAATGGCACTCCATTCTCGGTGGAAGACCCGGCGAAACATCACAA
>JAURWL010000120.1 GCA_030654965.1 Dehalococcoidales bacterium
GAATGCTCCTCGCTTCAAGCTCATTCTCGTCGGTGATGGTGGTGTCGGTAAGACGACCTTCGTGAAGAGACATCGTACTGGGGAGTTCGAGAAGCGATATGTCGCAACGATGGGTGTAGAAGTAAACCCGCTGCCGTTCTCAACATCACTCGGACCAATTGTATACAACTGCTGGGATACCGCTGGACAAGAAAAGTTCGGTGGTCTTCGTGATGGATACTACATCGGTGGAAATGCCGCAATCATCATGTTCGATGTCACTGCACGCGTCACTTACAAGTCTGTACCGCATTGGCACAAGGTCAGAACACACACATACACACACAACTCATATCAGACAATCGGCGCACACCAGAACACGCTATTCTTGCGATCGGCGCGCCTTTTCTGTGGTCCATTCAGCTTCTAACGTCGCATCCTTTCATTTGTCGTCTTCAGGATCTCGTGCGTGTGTGCGAGAACATCCCGATCGTGCTCTGCGGTAACAAGGTCGACTGCAAGGATCGCAAGGTTAAGCCAAAAGTAAGTACACACACACACACACACACACACACACACACACACACACACACACACACACACACACACACACACACACACAGCGCATCCTACACTCCTCCTCTCGACCTCATGCTGACCTCGTTGCTGTTGTGTTTGTGAATCTGCAGGAGATTCAATTTCACCGCAAGAAGAACTTGCAGTACTACGATATCTCGGCCAAGTCGAACTACAACTTGTCAGTTTCAACACTAGATGCGGCAGTGCGCGACGGTTGTTCTCGTTGCTCACCTATCTTTCTCTTGTGTCTGTGTGTCCAGCGAGAAGCCGTTCTTGTACATCACTCGCAAGCTGACCGGTAACGCCGAGTGCTCGTTTGTCGAGGCTCCGGCTCTCCTCCCGCCAGAGGTTCAGATCGATGAGAAGCAGGTCGCACAGTGGAATCAAGAACTCGCCGAGCAGAATGCAGTTCTCCTCCCGGACGATGAGTCGGATGATCTGTAAATCAGCAAACGCGTCATCATACGCCACCGCCGTCGCATCATCGCCATCGCATCACCATCGCTCTCTATGCACACGAGTTCGAACTCGATCATCGACAGAGTTCGTCACTTCACCGACATCGACCACCAACACACAACAACACCAACTCTGGCTGCCGCACCAACAGAAAATAATCGCAATTATGTGACACACCGAACGTGTATCGATCGAGTTCGAGGCAGGCCAACCCTACTCGCTTCTCCCTCTCCTCACTTCGTGCTGTAGTCGTCTCGGGACGTCTGGATTCGGCTTGGCGCCCCTTCCAACATCTATTCTTCGCATTCTCTCTTCTCGCATTCAGATTGTTCGCACGCACGCGAGTCGATTAAAGAACACCATCCATACACAAAAACAAACAGACTCTGTCGAAATGAACTCGTTGCAGCAGCGCTGCGCAAGCATCGAGTTCAGTCGCTCGCCTGCAACGAAATTCGCATTGGTTGTGCAGCCGCTTATACGAGCGAGCGCATCTCGATCGCGACCAAGCTGTTGCTGCGCATCGCTCAAGCCTTGCAAAATCATCGTCGAATTTTTCAATTTGTTTGCGACTGATTTTCTGAGGCACGCGCTATCCGTACAAGATCAATTTGTTATCGTTTCATTGGACTAGTTATTTCAAACGCTCTACTGCTATTTTGCGTGTCATTCT
>JAURWL010000123.1 GCA_030654965.1 Dehalococcoidales bacterium
AGAGAGAGAGAGAGAGAGAGAGAGAGAGAGAGAGAGAGAGAGAGAGAGAGAGAGAGAGAGAGAGAGAGAAGAGCGAATCAGCGAGGCTCCGATTGACCTGCAACGACAACTCGTTGTGTGACTGACTGAATCTTCTTTTTACAACTTCAATCGTGTCATACGATTCAACGTCCAGCGTGATGGTCTTGCCGGTCAATGTCTTGACAAACATTTGCATCGACATGACGACGGAGTGAGATCAATCTGAGAGAGAGTGAGAGAGAGTAAGAACAGTTGAATCATCGGAGCTGCAGTGACGTATCGCGCGAGTTCGAACTGTCGCTGTGAATAGTGACTAACTTGATTGAAATGAGTCGGTCGAGATGAGTCGGCGGCGGATCAATGAGTCAATCGCGAGTGAGATCTGAACAAGCGACCAATCGGGGAATGTGAGCGAGACAGTGAGGTTGTTCATGATTAGCTCACACGCCGTGCATACTTGCAGAGGCGACAAGCGTGCAACGAGCAACGAGCGATCGTTTGATCAGCTCGCTCGAGTCGTCTCGTCGTTTGTTCGTATGCGGCTGTGCGAGCGATGCGCGCTGCGATGTGTGTCGATGTTATTGCCAGTCGCGTTAGTGTACCTGTGAGTGAGTGCGGTCTCGAGTATTCGTCGTCGAGAGTGGAGAGTGAATGGGTCGAAAAGTTTCTGTTCGTCGATTCGATTTCGATTTCGATTCAACCTCGATCGATCGACCAATCGATCCACCAAACATCGATCCAACAAATATCAACACAACTCAACTCGAACAATAATGTCAACCACAACACCGCAACGAATGGAAGTAGACACCGGCGCTACGACTACAACGACTGGTGAGCAACAGTCGACTGAGAAGAGTCAACGCGCTGCGCCGAAATCGACTGATGAGCCGAGTGCGAAGCGACAGAAGGAGGAGGAGGATGTGAAACTTGAAGAGAAGCCATCGACGACAACAACGACTACTACTGGTGCTACTGGTGGTGCGACTGCCGCTGGTGGTGGCGATGTGTCAATGGAGGATGTGAGTGCGAGCAGCGGCGGAGTCGGCGGTGTCGGCGGTCGTGCAGCCTACATTCCTCCTGCAAGTCGTGCCGATATCAAACGCATGGCTGAGAAGCATCAAGAGTACACTCAAGCACAGGCGGTATTGGCGCGTCTGCCGGAGATCTTTCCTGGATACGCAACGGAGGAGGCGAACGCGTTTCTGTAAGTTTCTCGCAAACACAAACACACACAGAACAAAGGGTAGCAGCGATGGAAGTGCGTCGAACTAACTTGAAACTCATGTGTATTCGTGTTCAGCGTGTGGTTGGCTCAATTACCAGTCGCGATGCATCG
>JAURWL010000126.1 GCA_030654965.1 Dehalococcoidales bacterium
TAGTGATGTCGTCCAGAAAGAGATGTTCTCCTTCGATGATCACGGTACATTGACTGTACTTCGGCCGGAAGCCACGGCGAGTGTCATTCGTGCACTCATCGACTCCGGACTAACCAGCGGTGCACTACCACTACCGGTACGCGTGTACTACCATGGCGAACAGTTCCGAAGAGAGAGACCTCAAGCCGGTCGTCAGAGACAGTTCACTCAAGTCGGTCTCGAATTGGTCGGAGCGAAGGAGACACAAGCGGATGTCGAAGTCATTCAAGCAGCGATGGAATGTCTCCGTGTCAATGACATCGCGAACTATGTCGAACTACAACTCAACTCGCTAGGTGATGCGGAGACACGTGCTGCATATGCCGTGGCGTTGAAAGACTTTCTAGAACCGAGGAAAGCAGACCTCTCGGAAGACAGTCGAGCTAGACTGGAGAGAGGAAGTGTACTGAGAGTGCTCGATAGCAAGGAACAGAAAGACATCGACCTACTACACGGAAAAGGTGCACATGCAGGCAAACCGACCGTACCGCTGCTGGTGGATTTCCTCACGCCCGCCAGCCGTGTTCGCTTCGATGAACTTCAGACGAAACTGCGAGAAGCAGGCATCGCATTCACACTCAATCCGCTACTCGTGAGAGGACTGGATTATTACTCGCATGCATGCTTCGAGTTCGTACTGTCACCGACGGCGATTCAAGCGAGATTGATTGAGATGAGCAAATCTTCTCCAAACAGCGGTAGTAGCAGCATCAAGCTCCCCGCACAAGCGACCATCCTTGCGGGAGGCAGATACGACGGACTGGTCGAGACATTGACCGGCACGACGACGGCTGTTGGGGCGACGAGTATTCCAGCGGTAGGCTGGGCGGCAGGATTGGAGCGCATTCTCATGCTACGAGAATTAGTCGGCGTCGAACTCAAACGAGACCTCAATAGCGTACATCCTGTCGGAGTCGTGTGCATCGAAGACGACCCGAAGCAACAATCAACTGCAGCCGATGCGTCTGCGTCTGCATCCGCTCCTTCCTCCTCTTCTCCTACCCTCTCCGTGTCCGCCGCTTGTTCCGCTCTCTCTACGTACATTCGTCGCGGCTTGTGTCTCAACGCATCTGCAGACGCGTATCAAAGCACTGTGGATGTGTATGGCATAGCACCGATATGGCAGATGCGATTCGCAGTGGTGTCATCTTTCGCACCGAACTCGACGAAACAGTTGAAAGCGATCAGCAAACCGATATCATCAACGAGTCTCTTCGCGAACCCAACTGCTGTACATCAAGCGCTCGCGATTGTACTATTCGTAGGCAGTGAAGAAGTACGCACGGACATGGTACGCGTGAAGAATATGCATGATGGTAAACAAGTGACGATACCGCTCTGGCAGTTGAAATACACACTGCGAGAGACGTTTTATACGCAGCCGTTGACACAAGATGAAGTCGAACGCACTCAGAACACATACACCGATACTGAGACGTATAGCGTCTTACAACGAGCGGCCGCTTCGGAATCGTCGAACGGTGATGCCGAAGCTACTTCTGCGAAATCACTACTCCCGTTGATGGTACTACTGCTCGGTGCAAGCATCGTTGTTTGGACGTGGCAGGAAGTGCAAGCGCAATCGTCGCAGACTTCGAATACCTCAAGTGATGCTGATACAGAGGATGGCCCGTTCACGATCACTGGCGGATGTCATTGTGGTGGAGTGCGATTCAGCGGCCGACTCCCGTCGAGAAAAGTCGATATACTCGACTGCAACTGCAGCATTTGCTCAGCGACTGGCTTCCTTCATCTGATGGTGCCGCATGAGGATTTCACACTGCACACTCCGGCAGCAAATCTCACGAGCTACAAATTCGGCACCAAGAAGGCCGATCACCTCTTCTGCAGTATTTGTGGCATCAAATCATTCTATCAACCTCGTTCACACCCGGAAGCATGGTCGATCAATGTCAACGCGTTGGACTTACCGTGTCGCAAACAACTCGAACTACGCATCGAACCGTTCGATGGAAGAGGAGGATGGGAACAAGCGCATGCGAAACTCGACAAGTGAGCAGCAGCAGCGCCATGCTAGCTTGTGCGTCAACGACGTCGCACGATTTTCATACAATTGATTCCAGCATTCGACCTTCGGTTGCGACCGCGCGCGCACGTGCACGCTACTGTAGCGCTGCAGCGCTTGAGCTCGAGCTTATGCTTGCGATCACGAATTCGAATTCATTTAATTAATTAAAATGGACTGATTGATACTGCATGTATGGC
>JAURWL010000131.1 GCA_030654965.1 Dehalococcoidales bacterium
TGATGATAGCTGATTTCTTTGACCGATACCTGAAAAAGTGATGGTCTTTGAGCCTGCTAGGTATTATATGCTTTAAGAAAAATGATAATTACGCCAAAAGGCTTATCTCAGTTCCCGTAACTTGACTGGCAGGCTTGCCTCAATTTAAAGTAATATAGAGACGAGGGGAGAGCAGAGGGGTGGTGGATTTTTCCCCGTTTGCGGTTTGAGTAATATTATGCGGGAAGCTAATGGTTTTTGAGGCTAAACGGGCAGTTATAAGCTGGCATATCAAGGTATTCTCTATCTTCAGTAGCTACCTCAAGTCTGTTATCCATATTATCTCTTTCGTCACCCGTCAGACATTGCATATAGGACAAATTTCAGCTACAATACTGCCGAAGTTTGCTGTTTTTAGTCCCGCGAGGAGGTCCCATCGTGGCTAAGAAATCTGTACCTCAAGAAGTGTTAAATAAACCCGCTGTGCTTGTGGTTGGCGCCGGGATTGCCGGCATGCAAGCCGCCCTGGAAGTCGCTGACTCAGAACACCACGTCTATCTCGTTGAAAAGCTCCCCACTGTAGGCGGGCGCATGTTACAGCTGGACAAAACTTTCCCCACCATGGACTGCGCTTCCTGTATCGGGACACCTAAGATGAGCCAGGTGGGTTCTCATAAGAACATCGACCTTATTACTTATGCCGAAGTCACCAAGGTAACCGGTTATGCGGGTAATTTCAAGGCCACCATCCGCAAGAAGTCAAAGTATATTGATTCTGCCGACTGCACCGCCTGTGGTGAATGCGCTAAGGTCTGCCCCGTCACCGTCCCCAGTGAATGGCAACTGGGCATGGCTCAGAGGAAAGCGGCTTACCGACCTTTCCCTCAGGCAGTCCCTAATGTCTTTACTATCGACAAGCGTGGTTTACCACCATGCCGCGCTACCTGCCCCGCGGGTGTGAATGCCTGTGGTTACATCGCTATGATTTCCCAAGGCAAATTCAAGGAAGCCCTGGAAGTGCTGAGACGCACGATGCCGTTTGCCGGCGTCTGCGGTCGGGTTTGTACCCATCCCTGTGAGTCCGAGTGCGAACGGGGCAAGGTTGACGAACCAATTTCTATCCGTTTCCTGAAGCGCTTTATGGCTGATTATGAGCTTAAAAATGGCCGACCCAAGGCGCAACCACTACCCATTACTAAGAAACAGAAGGTGGCTATCATCGGTTCCGGTCCCTCAGGTATCGCCTGCGCTTACGACCTTGTCCGCTTAGGTTATCCGGTAACGGTTTTTGAAGCCGCCCCGGCTGTCGGAGGTTTACTTCGCTATGGCATTCCAGAATACCGCCTACCCAAGAAAATTGTCGATGATGAAATCGGCTATGTGCAGGAACTGGGTGTAGAAATTAAACTGAATACACCGGTTCACAAACTCGAAGACCTCTTTAATCAAGGTTATCAGGCTATCTACCTCGCTACAGGCGCCGGCGCCGGCACCAAGATGAATATTCCCGGCGAGGAAAGTGAAGGAGTGCTGGACGCCCTATCCTTCCTGAAACGCGCCAACGGCGGCGAAAAAGTCGCTATCGGACAAAGGGTAGCCGTGATTGGCGGCGGCAACTCGGCAATGGACGCCGCACGTGTCGCTCTCCGCATCGGCGCTAAAGAAGTATCCATTGTCTACCGCCGTTCCCGCGCGGAAATGCCCGCCGCCGCAGAAGAGATTGAAGAAGCCGAGCACGAAGGTATTAAATTGATTACACTGGCGGCGCCAACCAAGATTCTCACCGAAAATGGCCATATTACCGGCATTCAAAATATCAAAATGGAACTTGGCACACCGGATGCCAGCGGAAGACGCCGCCCCATCCCGATTGAAGGCAGTGAATATATCATGGGCGTGGATAATGTCATCATGGCAATCGGGCAGGCAGTGGATAAGAGCAAACTGCCGGACAAACTGGAATACACCAGACTCGGCACACTCCAGGTGGACGGAGTGACTCTACAGACGAATATCGATGGCGTGTTCGCCGGGGGTGATGTGGTATCCGGTCCCGCCGATGTCATCAGCGTGGTTGCCGCCGGTAAAGAAGCCGCCACATCCATCGACCGCTATCTCTGCGGTGTCGACCTAAAAGAAGGACGCCCTGAACCAAGAGAGCGGGTCAAGATTATCAATAAAGAAGGGGTACAGGAAAAACCCCGGGCAAAGATGCCTGCTCTTCCGCCCGGTGAACGTAAAGGCTTTACCGAGATAGAGCTTGGCTTCGATGAGAAGGTTGCAGTAGAGGAAGCTCAGCGGTGTCTCAACTGCAGTGTCTGTTCGGACTGTTGGGCTTGCGTGGCAGCCTGCGAGCGTAAAGCAGTCCACCACGAAATGAAAGATGAGGACATGGTGGTTGACGTTGGGGCAATAATCGTCACCACCGGTTTTGACTTGCTCGACCCCACTCCTATGACCCAGTTCGGGTACGGACGTTTTCCCAATGTTTATACCAGTCTTGAATTCGAGCGTATGGTCAGCTCCACCGGTCCCACGGAAGGTCACATTCAACTGAGAGACGGCACATCTCCGAAGAGCGCCGCTATTCTCCACTGCATCGGGAGCCGTGACGAGAACTACCACGAGTACTGCTCGCGGGTATGCTGTATGTATGGCTTAAAGCACGCCCACCTCATACGGGAGAAGACCGGCGCCACCGTTTACCAGATGTACATTGACATGCGCTGTTTCGGTAAGGGCTACGAGGAGTTCTACAAACGCATCTCCGAGGAAGGCGTGAATTTCGTCCGCGGTAAGGCAGTACAAATCAGCGATATTGCCCGCACAGACGAAGAAAAGGGTAAGCTGGTCGTGATTGTCGAAGACACGCTCCTCGGCCAGATGATACGTGTCCCGGTGGACATGGTTATCCTGAGTGTCGCCATTGAAGCGCGTAAGGACGCGCAGGGAGTTGCTAACGTCTTCGGTCTGGAGCAAGACAAGGATGGTTTCTTCAAGGAAAAACATTACAAACTGGACATCATGAGCACCCTGACGGACGGCATTTACATGGCGGGTTGCTGTCAGGGTCCTAAAGATATTCCGGATACGGTTGCCCAGTCGATTGGCGCGGCGGCGAAAGCCATCGCCCTGGTTTCACAGGTCGAGCAGTCCCGGCAGAAAGAAAAGGCGGGCGCTCGAGCGGGGAAAGCTGTTAGTTAGGGCAGGGATACTATGAAAAGGAAAATAGGCGTCTATATCTGCCATTGCGGGTCGAACATTGCCGGTTACCTTGACGTAAAGAAGACAACTGCGTACGCCGCCACACTCCCATATGTGGTCGTGGCGCGCGACTATCAGTTTATGTGCTCGGACCCGGGCCAGGATATGATTAAAAACGACATCAAGGAACTCGGACTGAATGGCGTGCTCGTTTGCTCCTGTTCCCCCACCCTCCACCTGCGTACCTTCCGTGAAGCCTGCGCCGAAGCCGGCCTCAATCCTCATCTCTGTGAAATGGCAACCATCCGCGAGCTTTGTTCCTGGGTGCATAGTCACGAACGGGAGAATGCCACCGAAAAAGCGATGGCGCTCATTGCCGCCGGGGTGCGCCGCGTTCTTTATCGCAATCCCCTGGAGACCAAATGGGCGCCTGTTACTCCCAATACGCTTATCGTCGGAGCAGGAATTGCCGGCATCCAGACCGCGCTTGAAATTGCCGGAGCCGGCAACAAAGTCTACCTCGTCGAGAAAGAGCCAAGTATCGGCGGACGGATGGCACAACTGGGCAAGACCTTCCCCAGCCTCGATTCCACCAGTGATATGCTGATTCCGCAAATGGAAGCGGTGCAAGCAAACAAGAATATCGAGCTTCTTACGAATAGTGAGATTACCGAAGTTTCCGGTTACATTGGCAATTTCAAAGTCACCATCAAGAAAAAGCCGCGTTCGGTAGATGAAGCGAAATGCAATGGCTGTGGCGAATGCTGGGCAAAATGCCCCGTGGAAGTCCCCAGCGAGTTCGACCGCGGGATGAGCAAACGGAAGGCAATTTATATCCCCTTCGCTAAAGCCATCCCCAAAATCCCGGTCATCGACCGCAAGACCTGTAAGTTTTTCCTCGACGGCAGTTGCCATGTTTGCGCAGATGTCTGCCCCACCAAAGCCATCGATTTTAAACAGGCAGAGGAAACCGTTAAGGCGGAAATCGGCGCCTGTATTGTCTCCACCGGCTATGACACCTTCGACCCTACTCCCATCACCCAGCTGGGCTACGGGAAACTGGAAAATGTCGTCACCAGCCCCGAGTTCGAACGGATGCTCAGCCCGGATGGTCCTACGGGTGGCAACATCGTATTAAAGAACGGAACCGCTCCGAAAGCCGTGGCGATTGCCCACTGCGTAGGGAGCCGCGACCAGAACTATTTCCAGTATTGCAGTCGCGTCTGCTGTATGTATAGCTTAAAATACAGCCGCCTGTTGAAAAAGTTGCTCGGACATGATACGAATGTCTACCAGATGTATATAGATATGCGCTGTTTTGGTAAAGGTCATGAAGAATTTTACAAATCCGCTTCGGATGAAGGCGTGAATTTCATCCGGGGTAAAATCGGACAGGTCACCAATATCCCCCAATCGGATGAAGAGAAGGGTAAATTAATAGTAGTCTGTGAAGATACCCTGCTGGGTACAATGATACGCGTTCCGGTAGACATGGTCGTTCTGAGTGTCGCTATGAAACCACGGACGGATATGGAAGAAGTGGCACGCACCTTCCTGCTGGGACGGAGCGCCGATGGTTTCTTCCTGGAACGTCATCCCAAGCTCGACCCTGTGGGCACGATGCTGGACGGTGTCTTCGCTGTCGGGTGCTGTCAGGGTCCCAAGGATATTTCGGACACGGTGGCACAGGCAACCGGCGCCGCTGCCCGCGCGCTGGCGCTTATTAGCAAAGGTAAAGTAGAGATGGAAGCCGCTACCGCCTCTGTGGACGAAGAGGTCTGCGCGGGTTGCGGTTACTGTGAAGCCATCTGCCAGTACAGCGCCGTGGAAGTTGACCCGAAGCGAAAGGTGGCTGTGGTGAATGAGGCTGTCTGTAAAGGATGCGGCGCCTGCGCGGCGACCTGCCCTTCAAAAGCAATGCAACTCAAGAACTTCGGACAAAAACAACTGATTGATGTGATTGATGAGGCAACCAAGGAGTATGCCGGTCTGGCCAGATAGGAGCCTGCGATGCAAGAGAAAAATGGTGCAGTTTTAGTCATCGGTGCCGGGGTGGGTGGCATAAGGTCATCCCTTGACCTCGCCGAGTCCGGGTACAAGGTCTATCTTACCGACCGCAGTCCGGGCATCGGCGGCACCCTCATTCAGCTTGAAACATGGTTCCCTGATAACCAGTGCGAACTATGTAAGCTTTTGCCTGTTTTTTCCCGCGATGAATGTTCGCAGGTTTGCCTGCGCCGCGACCTGATGCATCCCAATATTGAGCTTATTCCCAACTCGCGGGTTAGCAAGCTGTCCGGGAAAGAGGGCGATTTCAAAGCGACTCTCAACATCAAATCGCGCTGGGTGATTGAAGAGCGGTGCACTGCCTGCGACCTTTGTGCCCAGGTTTGCCCCGTAGAGATTAGCGATGAATTCAACCGCGGTCTCCAGAAGAGGAAAGCCATTTATGTCCGCAACCCGCAAGCAATCCCCAATGTCTATATCATTGACCAGGAGCATTGCACCAAGTGCGGCAAGTGCGTGGAAATCTGCCCGACCAAAGCGGTTGTCCTCAATAAACCGGATGAAACAAAGGAATTATCAGTTGGGGCGGTAATCCTGTCTGCCGGCGCCACCGAACTGCCAGCCAACCAGATGGGGCAATACGGCTATGGCTATTATGCTAATGTTATAACGAATATTCAACTGGAGCGGTTGCTCGCCGACGCGGGACCAACACACGGCGAACTTCTTCGCCCATCTGATAATAAACCCCCGAGGAAAATTGCTATCCTCCAGTGCGTCGGTTCAAGGGATATGGACCGGAATTACTGCTCGGAAGTCTGCTGTATGTACGCCCTGAAGGAAAGCATGATGCTCCGGGAACGCTATCCGGATGCGCAGGTCACCATCTTCTACATGGACATCCGCGCCTTCGGGAAGGATTACTACCGCTACCACTTACAGGCAAAAGAAAAGGGCGTCAACTTTGCGCGCAGTCGTGTTTCCCGCATCAGGGAGAACCCGAAGACGAAGAATCTGTTCCTGCTCGCCCGCGATGAAGCCGGCAAATCAATCAGCGCCGAATATGACATGGCGGTGTTGTCCGTTGCCCAGTGTCCTTCTCCCAATCTCACAGAACTGAGCAAGGTTATGAATATCAGCACTAATAAGTGGGGATTTATTGATACACCAGGGTTCTATATCACCCACACCAGCCGCCCCGGCGTTTTCGTGAGCGGTTCCGCTTCCGGACCGTCTGATATTTCGGAAACGGTTATCAAGTCGAGCGCTGCCGCCTGTGAAGCCGCCAGCATTCTCGCCAAATCACAAAAACAAGCCGCGGAGAAGAAGACTGTCCACAAGCACCAGACCGGCAAGGAAGAAGATGTAAAAATCGCGGTCTATATCTGCCAGTGCGGCAAGGAAATCAGTTCAATCGTCAATATTGAAAAGACGAAGGAATTTGCAAAGAAACTACCGAACGTCACCTCCGTTGAAGATGTCGGTTTCCTCTGCCTGCCCGAGACACTGGATAATGTCAAGCAGGCAGTCGCCAAATCCGGCGCCAACAGGGTTATTTTTGCGGCTTGCGCTCCTTATCGGTATCAACGATTGTTCTCCGACGCACTCGCAGAAGCTGGCATTGACGCTTCACAATGGCAACTGGTCAATTTCCAGGAACAGCTTGCCTGGGTGCATAAGGATAATCCAACCCTCGCTACACGGAAAGCCCAGAACCTGCTGGCAATGGCCGCGGAACGGTTGAGGACCCAAGGACCGTTAGAGGTACCGACTGCAGAAATGACCCACAATTGTCTGGTAGTCGGGGGCGGCATCTCCGGTATGACTTCCGCGCTCAGTCTCGCTGACCAAGGGCTTGATGTCACACTGGTAGAAAAGGCGGGTGAGCTCGGCGGTCACAGTCGCAATCTCTATTATGACCTCATTCCTGATAACCCGCAGGCGCTGGTTAAGGGCATTATCGATAAAGTAAAGAGCAATCCTAAAATTAAAGTCTTGCTCAATAGCGAATTGTCCGGTATCAGCGGGCATATCGGGCATTTCAAGTCGCAGATAAAATCCGGAGACAAAGTTGAGCAGATTCAACATGGCGCCGTTATCATCGCCACCGGCGCATCCGACTACCAGCCCACAGAGTATTCTTATGGCAAGGATGCGCGTGTCATCACCCAGCACGAATTACAGAAGCGGCTGGCGGAAGGCAAGCTGGGCAAACCTGCAACAGTCGTAATGATTCAGTGTGTCGGTTCGCGCAATAATACCCACCCATACTGCAACCGCACTTGCTGTTCTGAAGCAATCACCAACGCCCGTAAGATTAAAGAGTTAAGCCCGGAAACACAGATTTTTATACTGAATCGGGATATTATGGCATACGGTTTCAAAGAGCAATACTACACGCAAGCCAGAGAGGCGGGTGTGCTTTTCCACCGCTACGAACCAGAATCAGAGCCGAAGGTTACTGCTGGTGAGAAAGCGCTTACAGTTGAATGGCCCGACCCCGCCCTTCCCGGCAGCCTAGAAATCGATGCCGACCTTCTCGTGCTGAGCACAGGCTATATTGCCAATGAGGGCAACGCCACCATCGCTAAAATGCTGGCAATACCACTGACCGAAGATGGTTTCTTCAAGGAGATTGATACCAAGTTCCGCCCCGTGGATGTTATTCTAGATGGTGTGTTTATTACCGGACTGGCAAATGCTCCCCGAAGCCTTGCAGAGAAAATCATAGAGGCTCAAGCCGCCGCACAGCGCGCCGCCAATGTTCTCTCTCGCGAACAGCTGACATCGGGCAGAATTATCTCCGAGGTTGATAAGCGACGGTGCAGTTGCTGTGGACTGTGCGTAGAAGCGTGTCCCTTCGATGCCCGCAGTCTGAATGAAGAAGAGCATTATGCGGTTGTCGAAGAAACGCTCTGTCAAGGTTGTGGTATGTGCGTTTCCGTCTGCCCGAACGATGCCGCCAAATTACGAGGGCAGAAAGAAAAACAGGTCTTCTCTATGGTTGAGATTGGTTTATCCGCCTGAGGCGGACCGCTTGAAACAAAGGAGTATCAGGTATGGCTGAAAAGAAGGAACAGTTCGAACCCAAGATTATCGGTTTCCTGTGCAACTGGTGCACGGCATCTGCCGCCGACCTTGCGGGTACGACGCGCGCTCAATACCCGCCTAATATGCATCCTATCCGTGTCATGTGCAGTGGCACCGTCGACCCTATGTACGTACTCAAGGCGCTACTATCCGGCGCGGATTCAGTCATGATAGGTGGCTGTCACCCGGGCGATTGCCACTATGTTTCTGGTAACTATAAAGCTCGCCGCAAGATTGCCATGCTGAAACAAATCTTCAAATCGCTGGGGCTGGATGAAAACCGCATCTGGTTGCGCTGGATTAGCGCCAGTGAAGGTCCCGAGTTTGCCAGATTTATCCGGCAAATTACCGAGGAAACCCGCAAGCAGGGACCCAGTCCGATGGCAAGCGATTGGACAGTATAGGAGACGAGAATGACAAAGAGTGCAACACTGGAAGTCAAGGACGGCAAGATACGGCAAGCCATCAATGGCTTTCTGAAAGACCTTTTCGCCAAGAAAGTGGTCAAGGCGATGCTGGTGCCGCTGGCGCACCCGGCAGGAACCAACGTGGTACAGGCGCTCATCAGTGACCCCGCCAATCTGGACAATGCTGATGTCTATGCACCGGTGATGCCCGTGAACTCAGCGAAAATCCTCCAGGCGATGACACGCCTGACACCCACCGACCGCAAAACCGCCGTAGTTCTACGACCATGCGAGATGAGAGCCGTGGTGGAACTGATAAAACTGAAGCAGGTTCAACCGGACAACCTTATCTTCATCGGGATTGATTGTCCCGGCGCGTATTCCGTAAAAAACTATCCTAAATTCGTTTCTGAAAAGAAGACTTCAGATGATTTTGTAAAAGCGGGCTTCATGTGGGCGGATGATGCCATGCTCAGAGCCGGCTGTCAGATTTGCGAATACCCGTACCCGCTGACTGCCGATATTAGCATCGGCATGCTTGGGCTTGAGCCGGGTAAAGTAATCCTCCAGGCAGATACAGCACAGGGTGAAGCCGCCCTCAAAACCCTTGGCTTTAGCATCGATACAGATAGTGACATCGCAAAGAAACGCCAGGCGGCGCTTACCAAATTGGCGGCAGACGTAAAAGAGCGACGCAAGAAGTTCTTCGCAAAGACAAAGGAAGAAATTGGCGGTATTGAGAAACTCACAAAGGTATTTGCCTCATGCATCAAATGCCAGAACTGCCGGCAGGCTTGCCCCGTCTGCTACTGCCGCGAATGCGTCTTCATCTCGCCGACCTTTGAACTGGAATCGGACAAATACCTACGACAGGCAGAGAAGAAGGGCGGCATCCGCATGCCAGCCGATACCCTCCTTTTTCACCTGACGAGAATGAATCACATGGGCAACTCCTGCGTGGGCTGTGGTGCCTGCGAAGAAGCCTGCCCCAATGATATTCCCCTGCTCAAGCTTTTCCAGCTTATCGGCTCGGAAGCCCAGGAGCTCTTCGGCTATGTGCCGGGACGCAATGTGGAAGAACCACTCCCCGCCTCTGCCTTCCGCGAGAAAGAATTCGAGTGGATTGGTGAGAAATGACGGTACAACTTGTAACGGAAAAAGGTAAAGAGAAGTGCGACCCCGCCTTCACGAAAGAAGTGATGGAACGGAGCCATTCCCATCTGGAGCGGTGTTACCAGTGCATCGCCTGTAGCTCCGGGTGCCCGGGCGCCTACCAGATGGACTATCCGCCCCATCAACTCCTGCGGATGGTGCAACTGGGCTTGAAAGACCGGGTGCTGGATAGCAACACCTTCTGGATTTGTCTCAGTTGCGAGACCTGCGCCACCCGCTGTCCCAATGACATTGAGATTGTGCTGGTAATGGATGCCTTGCGAGAGATTGCCCTGAAAGAAGGCAGGAAAGGCACCACCAAACTACCGCTGTTCCATGCGACTTTCCTCTACATGGTGAAAATGTTCGGTAAGGTATATGAGTTGGGTTTGATTCTCGTGTACACGATTTTTAGCGGCAACATTTTGAAGCTGAAGGGTTTAATGAGAGATGCAGTGCTGGGTGTCAAGATGTTTATGCGCGGCAAGCTGGCGATTTTACCACCTAGAGTCAAGGGAAAAGCACAAATCAAACGCATCTTCCAATTATCCAGTAAGACAGGATAGACTATGGCAAAAATAAAATACGGCTATTATCCCGGGTGTTCGCTGGAGTCCACAGCGAAAGAATATGATTTATCGATGCACGTCACCGCCAAACTATTGGACGTGGAACTGGCGGAACTGCACGATTGGAACTGTTGTGGCGCCTCCTCCGGGCACTGCACTAACTACGAGCTTTCGCTGGCGCTCCCGGCGCGGAATCTGGCGATTGCGGAAAAAGCAGGCTTAAATGTAGCGGTCGCCTGCGCCGCCTGTTACCTCCGCTTCAAGCAGACCAACCATGACCTCAAAAAGAATGACACTCTCCGGCAGAAGGTTGAGAGTCTCATAGAGATGCCGTACAAAGGCAATGTCGAGGTCAAGCACCTGCTGGAAGTCTTCGCGAAGGAAGTGGGGCTGGAGGAAATTAAGAAAAGGGTCAAGAAACCACTCAAAGGATTGAAGCTCGCCGCATATTACGGTTGTTATCTGGTACGCCCGCCTGATGTTACCCAGTTCGATGACCCGGAACAACCGATGCTAATGGATAATCTGCTCGCGGCTCTTGGCGCCGAGCCGGTAGAATACACGCACAAGGTGGAGTGCTGTGGCGGCAGTCTATTGCTGGGACGCGTAGATATAGTACAAAAACTGGTGGATGACATCTGTCAGGCAGCGCTGGATGCGGGGGCACAGGCGATTGTCACTGCCTGCCCGCTCTGCATGGCGAACTTGGATACGCGCCAGTCAAAGACGAAAGTACCCGTTATTCACTTCAGCGAATTAACCGGACTGGCGCTCGGTGCGGAACCGAAACAATACAATGTCTGGTTAAAGAAACATATTAATAGTCCGGCGCCCATT
This sequence comes from Dehalococcoidales bacterium, assembly GCA_030654965.1. Taxonomy (GTDB): domain Bacteria; phylum Chloroflexota; class Dehalococcoidia; order Dehalococcoidales; family Fen-1064; genus JAURWL01. The sequence continues at coordinate 11,246 of JAURWL010000131.1, forward strand.
TTGAAGGCAAAAGGATTAATTTAAAACAGCGATGCCATAAAGAGAGGGAAGTCACGATGACACAAGCAGCAGTAGCACCATATCAGGATGCAATCGATATTATAAAAGAAGAGGGCGGCGAAATCTGCAAGCTCTGTTACCAGTGCGGCACCTGCACGGCAACCTGTCCGTGGAACCTGGTAAGGAGCTTCATGGTGCGGAAGGCAATGCACCAGGCACAGCTCGGTCTTATTGATTTTGAGAGCGAGGATATGTGGCTGTGCGTCACCTGTAAGTGGTGCGTCGACCGCTGTCCGCGTGGTGTCGAAATCATCGATGTCTGGCGGTCATTCCGCCGGGCAATTGTTGAAATGGGCATTGCCGGCATTCCCGATTCCATCCGTTTCACACAGAAAAACATCTCCGGTGTGGGTAATCCCCAGGGTGAAGACCGTAACAAGAGAACTGGCTGGGCGGGCGAAGCCGGTGTCAAGACTTTCACCAAGGGCATGGAAGTGCTCTACTTCGCCTGTTGCTATAACGCTTATGACCCCAAACTTATCCGCGTGGCGAAGGCGACTGCCAAGATAATGGAGAAGGCAGGCATCAGCTTCGGTATTCTGGGGAATGAGCAGAACTGCTGTGGTGAGAGCATCCGCAAGGCAGGCGCTGAAGAAACATTCAAGAGCATGGTTAAGACAAATATCGAGAGCTTCAATAAGGCAGGCGTGCAGAAAATCATGGTCTCGTCACCGCACTGCTATCATACGCTGAAGAACGAATACGCGGAACTCGGTGGTAAGTTCGAGGTTCTGCATTCAGCGCAGTTCCTTGCCCAGCTTATCAAAGAGGGTAAAATAAAACCGACGAAAGAAATTAAGAAGGTTGTCACGCTTCACGACTCCTGCTATCTGGGACGGCATAACAAAATCTATGATGACCCACGCTTCGTCCTGAAGAGCATCCCCGGTATTCAGCTTGTAGAGATGTATAACAACCGCGAGAACGGCTTGTGCTGCGGTGGCGGCGGCGGCAGAATCTGGGCAGAAACAAAGAAGGGCGAACGCTTCTCCGATATGCGCATCGAGCAGGCAATTGAAGCGAAGGCGAATGTCCTGGCGGCGGCTTGCCCCTATTGCATGGCAAACTTCGAGGATAGCGTGGTGACCATGGACAAGGGTAGCGTCATCGAGGTCAAAGAAATCGTGGAACTGGTAGCGGAGTCGTTATAATCGAAAATCCGTTGCAGTACACGACGTATTGAATTTCTATGGAACTACCATGGCTTATTGTCGTTGCCGTCTTCGCCATCAGCCTTGTTGTCTTGATTATTGTCACCAGGAGAGCAATTCAGGCACGTAAAAGGGGTAAGCCAGTCAACCCGAATCTGGTTATTGCTCTTGCCACATTCGTGATGGTATTGCTGATATTGCTGTTTACGCGGTTCTACAGGCATTAGAAAGAATTACCAGGACGGTCGGTTGAAATACCCCGACCGTTTTTATTTATGTGGTATCATTCTCACATGACAACCGTGTTTATTCGAGGTAACTCTCTGATATTGCGAACTGTTACGGCAAACAACAAGGAAGCTATCTTCTGGGTATACCGTCAGTGTGAAGATTTCCTGGCTTTGGGTCCTGAGCCGAAGGCATCGCTGGAGATGGTGATGAAGGACATGGAGACCTCTCAACACGAGGGTGGTTATTTCTGCGGCATCTATCACACCGATGGACATTTGTTGGGGTGGTTGATTTCATCCCCGTTGGTTTTGAAAGAAAACCGGACACAGCCTTCATAAGCCTGATAATGATTGCCACTCCCTTTCGGAAGCAGGGGATTGGAACAGAGACCATTCAGCTTATTGAGAGGGAAATTAAGAAAGATGCCCACGTAACCGAAATTCGCTCCGCCGTACAGGAAAACAACCCCAGGGCTACAAAGTTTTGGCAGAAAAACGGTTATAGAATCGTTGGTAAGCCTGAGCTTCGTCCCGACAACACAACGGTTTTCCAGTTACGTAAAAACCTGAGTTAGCAACCCATCGGTCCATTCGTCTTTGCGAGTAGCCGCTGCGACGAAGCAATCTCAGGTAGGGGCGGAGTCAAACAAGCAAAGGACACCCCTCCTCCCCTATACCCTTCACTGCGTTCAGGGTGACAAGTCGACTTAGGTATCTGGATTCCCCGCTGGAGTTCACACTGAGTGTAACGAAGTGCGGAGCATGGATATTTTCCATGTATACTATTTCTGCATTTAATATTTGTACCGACTCCGTGCGGTATTCCGTATGAAATCGGAATTTAGTGTTTCGGATTTAGAGTTTAGAGTTTCTTTCTGTTATTATGAAACTGCACATATGTCTATTAAAGTAGTTGTCACCAATAGAAAAGCCTATCACGAATACCACGTCATCCAGACCGTGGAAGCTGGCATTGCGCTCACCGGCTCGGAGATTAAGTCAGTACGGGCGGGTAAAGTCAGTATGGGTGACGCCTACATCAAGCCGGAAAACAGGCAGATGTGGCTGTACAATGCCCATATCGCACGCTACGATTCCGCCAGCTATATGGGGCACGACCCCATCCGACCTCGCAAGTTACTCCTCCACCGCAAGGAAATCGCCGAATTTACCTCTCAGTCCGTGCAGAAGGGCTTTACACTTATCCCCCTGCGATTGTATATTAAAGGTAGCTACGCCAAACTTGAAATTGCCCTCGCCCGCGGCAAGAAGCTCTACGATAAGCGGGAAGCCATCACCACTCGTGAGACCCGGCGCAAGCTGGATAGGATCGTCAAGACGAGAAACATCAAAGTCAAATGAAGGCAATCTTCTCTCCCCTATGTGGGAGAGGGAAAAAGTAACATGGGGACGCGTGGTTCGACAGAGGAGGTTGGCTACAGAGTTGCAAGCTGAGGTGCCATCACCCTCGTAAAACTGGTGGCAAAACACAAATGCTGAAGAACCAGTATTAGTTGCCGCTTAATTAAATAAGCGACACGTCCACCCCACCCCCTCCCCGACGGGATGGAAGTGGGCGAAGAAAAGTTGGGGTGCTACCGTTCTGACGCCGGTATGAGCGGTTTAAGAAAAACCCGGCTTACCTGACGGAACTCGGTCGGCAGAGGTCTGTCAGGCGAGACAAAGAGCCGACTAAGCTTGTAGTAGATTCTGAGCGGTCTCTTCTGGACGGGGAGTTCAACTCTCCCCCGTCTCCACCAGATCAAACGTAGCCTCGAGAGGCGGAGGAAGATTCGCTCTCCCCGTCCACTGAGACGGGGGAGTACTTGCTTAACCCGTCTGTCAACTGGCTCATCGGATACTTGATGTACCGGTTGCTCAACCCGGGCACCACGTCCCTGATCAGGCGCATCGCCAGAAACTCATCCTTGCTCGCCACCGTCACCAGCGTGGCAAAAGTGCGGCGCAAATCGTGCCCGGTGAAGCCCTCAATCCCCGCCCTTCGAAACAGCCTTTCTACCAGCTGGGACATGCCATCTTCACCCAACGGCTGCTTCTTGCCCTGACGGGCAAGTTGTGAAACAAAGAGATGATCACCCGGTTTGAGACCTTCCGCCATTTTCCTTAACCGTTCGGCCGTCTGGGGCAGTATGGGGGCAGTTTCCTCACGCTCTTTACCATGGCACAAGATTATGTCATCTGTAATTTCGGCGACGTCCACCGCCAGGATGCGCCTGACCTCAATCTGCCGCCAGCCATGACCCAGGAGCAGGTCAAGCGCTGCCCTCTCATCCAGAATCTCGGGCATCCGATTTAGCAAACGGACCTGGTTCCATGATAAGGTTTTAATCAACTTGCCGGTAATCTGCGGCCTCTCCAGCCCGGCAATCGGATTGTCAGGGAGATTAAAGAAGCGGACAGCGTGATTGTAGAGCATATTGAGCAGGTCCTGATTGTTGCGCCGGTGCCGCCCGCTCTCACCGTCAAATCGGGCGAGATATTCCATTACCGGGTCGATCTTTTCCGGCAGCAGGGGAAATTTCTGCGCGAACAGGTTGAAACGTTTCTCGTAAGTCTCTAGCGAGCTTTCCTTAACCCGCTTGTGTTTCTTCTGCTTTAACAAGCTGGCAATCACGTCCCTGGTAGGTATCCGGGAAGGGCTGATGTCTGGGGTCAATGTCTTGAAAGCGTTGCTACGGCGGTCCATGTTGGCCCCGTGATTCGACGCCGGCAAGTCCTTGGGCGGATGCTTGTCATCGGTAATCGCGATTTTCAGATCATGTAAAGCATCATACATGGGGCCGGCACTATCGACGTGAAGGATAAGTCCATCGAATGCATCCAACATCTTTTTTACACGTGATTCTGCCATCGTTACATCTCCGTTTGTTTTTTCGTTATTAAGACCACGGTCGCTCATTGCCTCAAAACTGCTATATGCGCAGACTCCCATGCCTCGGTGTCCTACCGAAGCGGCGTCCGGTGTTTGCTGGCGCACCGTTGTCTAAATACCCTGCGCTGCGCATCTATTGAGTTGCCTGCGACTTGCTCTTCACTTGAGACTCGGGCATAAAGCACCGCTTTCACTTCTTTACCCCTTTCCATATTCCCATATTCTTTAGTCATCTTCAACCTCCCCTTAGAAATACTGAGTTCGTTGGCGAGTCCTTGTTAATCTAAACACGAATCTATCATTAATCCAATCACACTTGCGATTTCTCAGCTCTCCGGTTCTTCTTTCCGCCGGTTCTGCTCGGTACTGTCCTTCGCGTAACGATATGGTATCGCATTAAAGCCAATCGCGCCGTTTTTCCTCATGTTTAGCAAGGCAATAGTGGCGTCGACATCGCTCCGGTTAAATTGCATGGTTTCTTCTTCCATGGCGATGTGAGCAATAACCATACCATGTAAAACTTCCTGGAGTTGCGCCGGGGTGAAACCGTCGGTCTTCTGCACAATATATTCCCTGACATCCTCGGATAAAGGGATTTTCTCCGAGATGTGCTTCACCAGTTCGGCACGCTGTTGATATGCCGGACGGGTTATTCTGAAGACGCGGTCAAAACGTGATGGCCTCTCACTCAACGCCTTATCCAGCGTTTCAAAGCAATTACTGGTCGCCACGGTGACAATGGCTGTCTTCTCCGCGATTCCGTCCATTTCTGCCAGCAGCGCGATTAATGGCGGAGTGCCCGGATAGAAATCGTGTCTTTCCTGCCCGATCAGGTCCATATCTTCCATGAAGACCATGCTGGGGCTGAGGTCCTGAGCTATTGAAAAAAGATCGGAGATATATCTCTCATGTAACATGCCATAAGCGGCAGTGGTGATACAGGTGATATTATCAGCTTCCGACATCAATGCTTTACAAACGATTGTTTTTCCAGTGCCCGGTTCACCGGCTAAGATAATGCCTCGCTTGGGCGGTACGCCGTACTTTTCCAATCGAGTGCAATTCTTCAAAAAACCGATGGTGTTCAGACGGATTTCCTTTTTCATGGCGGGATCCAGGATAACGGAGTCCCAGTCCCTTTGCCCTGCGTTTAAGAAAGATATACCGAGCTCGAAGCTGATTTTTTTCCCTCGGTAGAAGTTATGTTCCTTTAAGAAAGCTGCGATGTCTTGAACGAGTATTTTTATTTCTTCCATACGCTCTGCCCCTGCCTCTATCTGGATCGCATTCGCTGCCCTTTGCATGGCATTAACAGTAATAACCAGCCGGATATCCTCTTTCTCTACGAGGATCTGTCCATCGACCATGCAACTTTCACTTTTTATATAGTCGGTTGGTATATCCCGGAAGACTGGTTCCGCAAGCGAATACCCATGATGGGAAACGGTCTTCCAGCCGGGGGAGGTGGTAATGCGTTTAACTGTCCATACAAGAAGCGCGGTATAGTACCATTTAGTGCTGTACGCTTCGACGGACCGTGGCCCTTCTCCCAGGAATTTATTGATGGCATCATGATTCTTCCGACCGAGCATTTCATGCCTCTTGATCGGGTCATGTAATGACGCCGGTGTGTCTTCGCCATCCTCCAATATCATCTCTGCACCGATCTCTTCCTCATCACCCATACAACCAACCTCCTGATTTAGTTTTCCAGTGGGTCTCAAAGAGCCCGCGGCGGAAGCTTGACCTTGGTAGCTGTCGAAAATCGGGTTTTAACATTACGATTTCGCCGGGGTTTGCCGGTGCGTGAATCTGTAAATGGCTTCAAATCGCCTGTCGTCGCGGCTTTCCTGTCCGAACTCAATTGTTCGCGGGCAACAGCAGCGTTACCGGCTGCTTCCGGTGATACCTCCCCCCACTGGACCAAGCAGCGGTTCAATCTCCTCAAACCACAGACCCGCGAAAACCGTCCAGCGCTCGACGAAGTCGTGCTGTGTGTCAATCTGGACAAAGACAAATGCCGGTTCTTTATACCCCGCTACTTGTGACAAAAGAGGCGAGCCATCATATACCTCATTCGCTGAAAAGATGTGTTTCCGGTACAGTCTATTTTTCTTCAGATACTCGAGAATAGGCGCCTGCCCTTGCTCCCAGCACCTGCGGAAGTACTGCAGGATATCAGGCTTGAAAAGAGCGGTCACTTTTGGGAAAATGATACGTTCGATGATGCCCTCGATGCCCAGTTCCACCAGCAGGTCCTGGTTAATCTTGGAGTAAATCGGGTTACTGCCCTTAGAGTAACCCGCCAAGAAACCGAGTGTCTGGAGTTCACGCAACCGCTCCTTTTTGTTCTTCTTGTCAAGAACATTCCAGAGAAAAGGATCGGCATTGAGCAGATATCTCTTCAGCTTGTCTTTTGTTTCTCTCGCCATTTCCATAAAAATATCCCTCCTCCTGCGGCTCCAGGCTAGATATGGTTATTATTATGGTAATAGTAATACCTTATTACATATTTGTCAATACAGTTTGTATGAAATAAATTATACTCTCAATGTTGTCGCAATTATGTTTTTACACCGACAATATTATGTGTTGAACTAAACACCACATGCTCAGACCGTTGGCCAAGCGTTTCCCCGCGGCACGAAGCCATCCGAATCCGTGGTCACCACTGCACCAGCCTCCCCTTCATCGTTTCAGGTAAAAGACCGACTCTCCCCCGTCTCCTAATATCCATATATTTATGCCATCTGGCGTCG
>JAURWL010000143.1 GCA_030654965.1 Dehalococcoidales bacterium
ACGGGACTGGTGCACAGCCGGCACCGACAGGGCGGCTCATCAGCCGCGCGATTTCAACGACGTCGCGAAGACCAGACCCATCACTTTCTGGAACGGGTTGGGGGACATATCAGGGAAATATTCGAGCCTTATGCCAAAAAGCTGGACAATTTTGTTTACGGCGGCGCCAGGACGACTATTCAGCAATTGCAGAAGCAGTGTGATTTCCTCCGGCAGTTTGACGACCGCCTCCTACCGCCTTTGCTAGAAATCCCCGACCCACGCTTCAGAGTTCTGGAAACAGCCATTACTCAAGTCTGGTCAAGCCGGGTGACGGAATGGCGAGACAGCGAAGTTGATAGCTAAACGACAATGATTTAACACAGCGACAAGATTATTAAAACAAGGCTTTGCTAGAAAAATCTAATTATCTACGTTTGCTTCTTCCCTTAATCTTCTTTCCTCTCCGCACTCCAGTGGTTCACCACGCATCAGGATAGGAAAACACTTATTACAGGAAATACAGGTTGCCGGGCGTATATCACCTCTCTGCCACCGTGAGACAAGATGCGGTTCACGGATAAAGGGACGGCTCATAGAGACCATATCAACATCACCGCTGTCAATAATTTCCTCCGCCATCTTGAGGCTGCGGATGCCATGAACGACCGCCACAGGGATATTGACCGTCTTCTTGACCGCCGCTGCCCTCTCCCGGAATGCCGGCCTATCGCTCCCACCTTCCTTAATTACCGCCGACGAAGTACCCACGCCTGAACTTACCTCAATGCCGTCAATTCCTACATCAACCATTTGCCGGCAGGTTTCCAGCCCTTCGGCAAGCGACATCCCGCCTTCTCTATCATCCTGAACACCGAACTTGATAAGAACAGGATAATCCTTACCCACTGCCTTCCTGATTCTGCGGACAACTTCAACATGAAACCGCCGACGGTTTTCAGGACTACCACCCCAGCGGTCGGTGCGGCGGTTAAACAATGGCGAGGCAAACTGGCTCATCAGGTATCCGTGCGCACCGTGCAACTGAACAGCATCAAATCCCGCTTCCCGGACTCTCACCGCCGCCGCTGTAAAGTCATTAATAATTCCCTCAATATCATCATCTGTCATTTCACGATGCGGCCGATTCACCTCTGCAAGTTTTGAGACAGCCAGTAAAGTATAGCCCTTACGAACAAGAAAAACAGAATTAATGCCGGCGTGCACAATCTGCATGGCAATCCTGCTATCGCCGCCCTCACGCACGGCTTTGACCAGCCGTTTCCAACCGGGAATCAGGACATCGCTATAAATACCATACTGATTCGGGTTCGCCTGACCCAGCGGGTGAGAAACGAAGGCATAGCCTGTAACAATGAGACCGATGCCACCGCTACCAAGTTCCCGGTATATCGCCACCGAGCGGTCGGTCACCGCACCTGTTTCATCCGCCGTACCGTCCCATGTCGCCGAGCGCATGATACGGTTACTCAGTCCCAGATTCCTGATTGTAAATGGGGAAAGTAGTTTGGACGACATCTACTTCCCTTCAAAGAAATTCCTGGGTCCCGTCACGCATAGCCGGTTGATTTTTGCTGCGGGCACACCCATTTCCTTCAACTGCTTGAAAACTACTCTCTTTATGTAAAGATAACGGTGCGGATTATTTACCTCATACTCTTCTGTCGTCTTTCCCACCGGCAAAATATAACCCATCGAACAATCATGCGAAGGACAGAGTTTATCGATATAACCGGCGTCAATTAGGGCTTTCATCGTTCTGGTGCGCGCCATCGAACTCGTCATACGGCCGGGATAGCGGTCCAGCCCCATGTAACAACCCTGCTCCAGAATCCATGCGAGATACTCGATATCAGTTGTGTCATTGGAATGGTCGACCTTCACGTACTTTAGATTGACACCCTCATCTTTGAGAATGGCGAGTTGCTGTCTGGCAACCTGTCCCGGATGATACGAATGGATGACGATGGGCACACCCGTTTTGAGGTGCGCCTTTGCTACGGCACGCAAGCCCATCTCCTGTGGAGGTGTCACCCCGCCGACATCGCTCGCCGACTTCAGCACACCCGGCTTAATCCCTGTATCACCGATGCCTTTTTCAAGCTCCCGCACAAACGATTCCGCCATCTGGGCGGCGGTCACACCACCAACAGGTCCACTGATAAAACGCGGCACATCCAGCCACCAGCCTGTGCAGACAATAATATTGACACCGCTCCGCTTCGACGCTTCTTTTATGAAATTAATGTCCCTGCCCAGGTCAAGTGTGGTCATATCCACGACGGTGTCCACGCCACCCGCTTTCGTCCGCTTCAAGCCGGCAACAACGTACTCCAGCACATTGGGTACGAACAACTCAGGGAATTCCTTGATGGCATTGGGAAAACCGACAATCAGGTGTTCATGCATCAGTGTGAATCCCAGGTTTTTCGTGGAAATCGGACCGAGGACTGTGTTTACTTTCGTCATCAATTACAACTCCTTATTTTCATACAAACAATATCGCTTTGCGTACTATAATTTTCGAATAAAATGGCACCCGGAGACTGGTAATTACATGACTTCCCACGTATCAGTCCACTGATATAATGTTACGCTATACGTCACACAGCTACAGACTATCTTCCCGCTGTCATTCCCTGCATTCCCTTTATATAGCGAATTTCGCCAAGGTGCCACCAGCCATGCCCGATAATATAATTGCCAAGCATCAGCCCGATAGTTATGTTGGGACGCTCGGAGTTAGGAGCAAAATCGAGCTTATCTTCGTCCAGCGATTGAATGTAGATGCCGGTGTTGCGGAAGACTTTTTCCACATAGGCAGTGATTATATCCGCAGGGAGCCTGGCAACCTTATCGACATCCGGCTCCTGAAAACCACCACCGTACACCTTGGCATCCAGGCCGAGCTTCTCATACCATTTGTCTTCTTCCCAGACTGGAGTTTTTTTCTGCCAGCCGCTCACTGCCATATCTTCGACACGCGCTGTATGCCAGAAGAGAAAGCCAATAGGGTTCGCTCCAGGTGCCGGCTTCCAGACGAGTTGCGCTGGTGTGAGCGTCTTGACATCATTAACCATTGCCTGGTGCATACCATTTACGGTCAATAGGATAAACTGGATTGCCTTCATATTAATCTCCCCTCCTTAGTCTACTTCCGTGTAGCTATATTAACAATATGGAGTCTCTAATCGTCAAGAGAAAAAAAATAGTGACTGAAGAATCCACTTCAGGACAAATGGATAATTGTGCATTAACCAGAAAACAAGTCAACCGCGACGCTGGTGAAGTAAGCAGATTATCTCTCTGTGTCTTTTGCCCGGATGACCAGCACCGGTACAGAGCCGCCCCTGATAAGTGCATCGGTGACGCTACCGAGAATCGCCCGCTTGAACCTGCCCCTACCATGACTCATCATCACAATGAGCGAGGCATTCCGTTCTGTGGAGAACTCCATAATTGAGCGGGCGGGTGCGCCTTCCATCACGTGGTATGAAGCGTTTATATTCTGGTCGCGCAATTCCTTTGTGCGGTTCATCAGGTAGCGCTTGGCATGGGCAACACTTTCAACATCCTTTATATGAACCTGCTCACTGATAATATCCACCGCCAGTGTATCACCCACACCACCGGGCTGGGGGATATAGGCAACCGTGGTCTCGGGAACCACACGCACCAGCATAATTTCGGCATTGAACTTATTGGCGAGTGTTGTCGCAAAGGGAAGTGCCTGGGCACTCAAACGCGAACCATCAAGCGGGACAACGATACGTTCAAACATTGAATAACTCCTGGAAAAAGTAGATAGTGAAGACTAACGGGCATATTATGCGCCAAGCAAAGTTCAGTGTCAAGATGTTATATTCGGGGAAATACCAGCCTCAATCATTCAAACTCCAATATGGTATAGTAATTTTATGTCCGAAAAGCCATTGACCCCAACCCTGATTACCCGAGGACTGAACACTCGTTGTATCGGGCAAAGAGTGCTGGTTTTCCCCACCGTATCTTCAACTATGGATATTGCCCGACAGGAAGCCCTTAATAAAGCCCCCGAAGGCACGGCAGTCATTGCCGAGCGGCAGACCGCAGGGCGAGGTCGCTTGAAACGCGCCTGGCTCACTCCGGAGGGCAATATCGCTGTGTCTGTCATCCTGTATCCACCGAGAGAGCGCTTTCAGTCACTCATCATGCTCGCCTCGCTGGCTGTGCTTAACAGTATCCAGATGACAACCGGACTCACCTGCCGGCTGAAATGGCCTAATGATGTTCTAATCCGCGATAAGAAAGTCTGCGGTATTCTCATTGAAACGAAAACACAGACTAACCGGCTCGACTACGTGATATTCGGCATTGGTATTAATGTCAATATGAAGCTGGCAGAGCACCCTGAACTGCAATCCATCGCCACCAGCCTGGCTGACGAATTGGGCAAACCGGTTTCCGTGATTCAACTCCTGCGCCAACTCTTCACAGAATTGGAGAGGCTTTACCTTGGCATGCTCTCCGGTAAATCCCTTTTCCCTGAATGGAGTCGTAATCTGTCTACAATTGGCAAGTCGGTACGCGTGCAATCCGGTGATAGTGTATTTGACGGCAACGCAGAGTCTGTAAATGAGGATGGCAGTCTTCTTTTGCGCTGTACTGACGGCTCGGTGATGAGAATCACCATCGGGGATGTCACCCTGCGTGAGCAAAAGGAAAGTGGGTAGCCCACTCACAGACTACCCACTCGTAAGACGTTTTTCAGCTAAAGTACGCTAACCGGTTTTTTCCTTATTAGAGCCAATTGCTGAAAATGCTTTAAGCATCTCTATCGGGAACGGGAAGATGATGGTGCTATTCTTATCCGCGGCAATCTCAGTCAGGGTTTGCAGGTAACGCAGTTGCAATGTAGCTGATTCACTACCGATGATTTTGGCGGCTTCCGCCAGTTTCTGTGATGCCTGGAGTTCTCCTTCAGCGTGAATAACCTTTGCTCTTCTCGCTCTCTCTGCTTCTGCCTGCGCCGCCATAGACCGTCTCATACCTTCCGGCAACTCCACATCCTTAATTTCCACCGTACTCACTTTGATTCCCCAGGGGTCAGTGTGCTCATCAATGATTTTCTGTAACGACTGGTTGAGCCGTTCACGCTGGGCAAGCAGTTCGTCCAGTTCCGACTGTCCGAGCACATTCCGCAAGGTGGTTTGAGCTATCTGGGAAGTTGCCCACCTGAAGTTCTCCACTTTCACTACCGAGTCCACCGGATTGACCACGCGGAAATAGACCACGGCATTCACGCGAACCGTGACATTATCTCTGGTGATAACGTCCTGTGGGGGCACATCCATAGTGATGACACGCTGGTCGACCATCAGTGTTTTGTCAAAACCAAGCGGCAAAACCAGAAGAAAACCCGGACCCCGGGCGCCGACTAAACGCCCCAGACGGAATACAACTAACCTCTGGTACTCCCGAACCACTCTAACTGATGACATAAAAATCATGAATACTACGATGATAGCGCCGACAATTAGATACGTTGTAGTCATTTGTTTTCCTCCTTTTTCATTTTGCTGACTGTAAGTTTTAAACCGATAACCTTTTTAATGGCGACCGTCTCTCCCACCTCAATCCGCCCTTCCTCAGATACCGCCGTCCATAACTCACCGCGGTAATAGACTACTCCCTCGGGGTCGAGTGTCACCCTGACGGAGGCGGTTTCCCCGATTAGCTCCTCAGCTCCGGTCTGAGACTTCAATTCTCGCGTTTTGACCAGCTTATAGATTATAAAAGCCATGAACGCCGCAACGCAAATCGCCACAATAGCAATAACCCAGGGTTCTACCTGAAACATAGGACCTCCTTTGAAAAGGATGAGCGCGCCAAACACCAGTGAAATTATACCACCGATACCTGCCGCTCCGAATCCGGGGACAACCAGAGCTTCTACTGCAAAAAGGATAAAGGCGAGCGCCATGAGCAGAACGCCAGCAGTATTAACCGGCAAATTGCCCAGAGAAAATAGAGAAAATATCAGGCTGATGCCACCAAAAACACCAGGGAAAACCAGCCCGGGATTGGTAATCTCAACCCATAGTCCTACCCCGGCTAACCCCAACAGTATAAAAGCTACATTGGGGTCGCTGAGTGCCAGCAGGAATTCTTCAATCCAGGTCATATCAAGATACAAAATGGAAGCTGACCCGGTAACCAATGTGACCTGACTGCCATCCAGCAGGGTTACCGTCCGACCATCGATGTCGTTCAGCAAAGAGTTCAGTGTCGGGGATACGATATCGATTACTTTGAGTTCCAGAGCCTCTTTCTCCGTAGCGGAGACAGCTTCCCGCACCGCCTGCTCCGCCCAGTCCACATTACGACCACGTTCGCCAGCGAGGCTACGGATATAGGCGGCGGCATCATTCATCACCTTTTCTTGCATGGTTTCGGACATCTCCTGTTCTCCTTCCGACCCGAGGGAGACAGGACTGGCAGCACCAATAGCAGTATTGGGCGCCATAGCTGCGATATGCGCTGAGACAGTAATGAAAACCCCCGCCGAAGCCGCCCTCGCCCCCGACGGCGAAACATAAACAATTACCGGCACACGGGCATTGACAATCGCCTGCACCATATCACGCATGGCGGTATCCAGACCACCGGGTGTATCTAATTGCACAATACAAGCGGCATTCCTATTTTCCGCTTCTTTAATGCCCCGGGCGAGGTAGTCTGCCATTACCGGGTTGATGATGCCTTTTACCTTCAGCACCACTACGGATGGTGAATCAGCGCGGACACAGGTCACTACCAGAACTGTCAAGAGTAATGCTATCAGAAACGCAAATCTGGCAACACTAAGATACCTATTCATCCTTTGAATCATATCACGATTATATATCTCATGCTATGTTGTTTCAATTGGAATTAACTTAAAACACCAAGTGTTAACATTACTGTGAAAATAATCCGCCATTGCATTCGCACTCCAAATGTGACTACAATTAGGAAATATCGGTTTGGTGGACTGTGATGAAGACCGGAGTTCTGGCACGTTATAAGGATTATTTACCGCTTACACCCAAAACCCCCCTCTTTTCGCTGGGAGAAGGCGATACCCCGCTGGTGAGAAGCCGTACCCTGGAAAAAGAAATCGGGTGCGGGGAGCTGTATTTCAAACTGGAAGGCTGTAACCCCACGGGTAGTTTCAAAGACCGTGGCATGGTGGTCGCGGTCGCTAAAGCTATGGAGGAGGGTAGCAAAGCAATTATGTGCGCCTCCACCGGCAATACCAGCGCCTCTGCCGCCGCTTACGCCGCCTACTGTAACCTGAAAGCTATCATCATGGTGCCTGAGGGCAAAATCGCTCTGGGTAAACTAGCACAGGCAATTGTCTACGGCGCTAAAATTGTGCAGATTGACGGTAATTTCGACCAGGCACTCCAGATTGTCCGCAAACTGACTGAAACCCACCCCGTGACACTGGTCAATTCGCTCAATCCCTACCGCATTGAGGGGCAGAAGACCGCCGCTTTTGAAATTGTCGATGTGCTGGGTAATGCACCCGACTTCCTTTTCATTCCCGTCGGCAATGCCGGCAATATCACCGCCTATTGGAAGGGATTTGTTGAATACCACAAGCTCGGTAAATCAAAACAACTGCCGAAGATGATGGGTTTCCAGGCGGAGGGTGCGGCGCCTATCGTTCGCGGTCATATCGTTGAACAGCCGCAGACCATCGCCACCGCTATCAGAATTGGCAACCCGGCAAGCTGGCAGAAAGCAGTCGCCGCGCGTGATGAATCCGGCGGCATTATTGATATGGTCAGTGATGCGGAAATCCTCAATGCTTATCACCTGATGGCGACCAAAGAGGGGATTTTCGGCGAACCGGCTTCGGCGGCATCTCTCGCCGGTCTTCTCAAGATGTCACGGCAAGGGCATGACTTTTCTGGCAAACGCATTGTTTGTATCGTCACCGGTAACGGACTGAAGGATGCCGATACTGCTCTGAAAGACGCCGGGCAGTTCACCAAGATTCCACCCGTACTGGAAGCCGTAGAGCGCGTCCTCGGCTGGCGATAGTAACATGAAACGCCTCCACTATGGCTGGGTGATGGTTATTGGAGCCATACCTCTGCTGGCAGTTCAGGCATTGACATTTTACAGTTTTGGCATTTTCATCAGGCCCGTAACCCAGCAATTCAATTGGGAAAGAGGCGCCCTCTCCATTGCCATCTCTCTGACGATGCTTGTCTCCGGTCCCCTGAGCATCATCGCCGGGAGACTAAGCGATAAGTACGGTCCACGTCTTCTCTTGACCGCGAGCGGATTTCTCACCGGCATCGGTTTCTTGCTGATGTCCCGCATTTCCGAGCTTTGGCATGTCTATCTTATTTTTGGCAGTATAATCGCCATTGGGAACAGCGCCAGTGTCGTGCCGCTCACCACAGCTATCCCGCGCTGGTTCGAGAAGAAGCGAGGCATGGCACTGGGCTTGACATGGACGGGAATCGGACTGGGCGGTGTTACCGGACCGCTACTATCACAGTGGCTGATTGATACCTTCGACTGGCGTTGGGCATACGTTACGCTGGGTATTGCCAATTTAGTTATTTTTATACCGCTGGCACAATTAATGAGACGCGACCCGGCACAGATAGGTCTCAAACCCTACGGGGCAGAGGATGATTCTGATAATCTGAATCCTCTATCATCAGCAGAAGGCGTGACTTTCCAGCAAGCGTTGAAATCGGCGCATTTCTGGTTGACCGGCATGATGTTATTTTGCCTGGTATTCATCGGACAGATTATTATTAACCATCTGCCACCGCATGCTATGGATATCGGTATTCCAGCGACAGTTGCGGCGAGTTTTATCTCACTGTATGCCACCACCAGTCTGGTCGGTCGCAATCTCTGCGGGTTTATTACCGACCGAATCGGCGCAAGGTGGATGATGTTGATTGGCTTCGTTCTGATTACTACCAGTTTGGTATGGTTGTTGTTTGCCAGTGAAATCTGGATGTTCTACCTGTTCGCCTCTTTATACGGCATTTCCTTCGGTCTCATCGTACCTTTGCAGACATTGATGCCGGGCGAACTTTTCGGACTAAAATCACTGGGAATTATTACCGCAATGCTGATGTTCATGGGTAATATCGGTGGAGCGATCGGTTCGCCGCTTGCCGGCGCAATTTTTGATGCTACAGGCGACTATCAGAACGCATTTTTCATTTGTGCCGGATTTGCCGCACTGGCAATTATACTCGGCATAATTTTACTGCGTATCAAAATCAAAAAAGTATAATCATTTAATTCTAAACGACTTTATGACAACGGGTCAGTGTTCATTATATGTGACGCCATCTGAGCTTTTAGCTCTGCTTCAGTGAAATAGTTTGTTTTGAGAATTTGCTCTATATAGACAGTAGTTATTTTTGTGAGTTATTTACTTTTCTTTAGCTGTCAATTCTTCTTAATGCCCACCAATCAAGTTGCACTGGAACGGCGGGTAGGTTATTATATTGATTAGCAGTCTCCCCGAGAGACTGCTAAAATTTGAGTGAGGTGAAAGAGGAGTAGAACAATGGCTGTTAAACTACAACCGATGGGCAACCGCCTGGTTGTGAAACCAACCCAGGTAGAAGAAAAAACAAAAAGCGGTATCTATATTCCTGACACGGTTAAAGAGAAACCGCAGGAAGGCAAGGTCATTGCCGTAGGTCCGGGCAGAGTCACCGATGAGGGCAAACGTATTCCCATGGAAGTCGAAGTCGGCGACATTATCATCTATACCAAGTACGGTGGCTCTGAAATCAAGATTGATGATGAAGAGCTTATCATCATGCGCGAAGATGACATTCTCGCGAAAAAAGTCAAGAAATAAACTCGTTTACTAACAGGAGGAAAGAATGGCAAAACAAATAATTTTTGGTGAAGACGCACGGCATGCCCTGAAAAAGGGTGTTGATATCCTGGCAGAAGCCGTTAGAGTAACCCTGGGACCCAAGGGACACTGCGTGGCGCTGGACAAAAAATGGGGCGCGCCGTCCGTCATTGACGATGGCGTCACGATTGCGAAAGATATTGAACTCCCCGACCCCTTTGAGAATATGGGTGTTCAGATGGTCAAAGAAGCCGCCAGCAAGACCAATGATGATTGCGGTGACGGCACCACCACTTCGACCGTGCTGGCTCATGCCATCATTACACAAGGCTTTAAGAACATTGCCGCCGGCGCTGAATCACAGGCATTAAAGCGCGGTATTGCTATAGCCGTTGACACTGTTATCGCAGAACTCAAAAAAGCTTCCACCGAGGTCAAGGGCAAAGAGCAGATTGCCCAGGTTGCTACCATTACCGCCAAAGACCGGAAAATCGGCGACCTGATTGCCGAGGTAATGGAGAAAGTCGGCAAGGACGGCGTTATCACCGTTGAGGAGTCCAAGGGCATCTCCTATGAGACCGAGTACGTGGAAGGTATGCAGTTCGACCGCGGTTTTGTCAGTGCCTATTTCATCACCAACGCGGACAAGATGGAAGCGGTCATCGAGGACCCCTATATACTGATTACCGATAAGAGGATTTCCGCGGTGGCGGACATCCTGCCGGCGCTGGAGAAAATCCTCCAGGTCTCCAAGAACCTGCTCATTATCGCCGAGGAAGTCGATGGGGAAGCGCTCGCTACCCTAGTGGTTAACAAGCTTCGCGGCACCTTGAATGTCCTGGCAGTCAAAGCCCCGGGTTTCGGCGACAGGCGCAAGGCGATGCTCGAGGATATCGGCATTCTGACCGGTGGCCAGGTTATTTCCGAGGAAGTTGGACGCAAGCTGGATTCTGTGACCGTGGAAGACCTGGGACGCGCCCGCCGTGTTACCTCCGATAAAGACAATACCACTATCGTTGAGGGGAAAGGCACCGAGGCGGCCATCAAGGCGAGAATCAAGCAAATCAAAGCCCAGATTGAAGAAACCACTTCCGATTTCGACCGCGAGAAGCTCCAGGAGCGCATGGCGAAGCTTTCCGGTGGTGTCGCTGTCATCAAAGTCGGCGCGGCTACCGAGGTTGAATTGAAGGAGCGAAAACACCGCGTCGAGGATGCGCTCTCTGCCACCCGCGCCGCAGTTGAGGAAGGTATTCTGCCTGGCGGCGGTGTCGGTCTGCTGAATGCTCTGCCTGCACTCGATAAACTCAAGGTTGAAGGCGATGAGGCAATCGGCATCGATATTATCCGAAAGGCGGTGGAAGAACCCATCCGCTGGATTGCCAACAATTCCGGTAAAGACGGCTCGGTCATTATCGATGCTGTTAAGAAAGCCAAGAAAGGCTTCGGCTACGATGCGGAAAAGGATGAGTTCGGCAACATGATTGAGAAGGGTATCATCGACCCGACCAAGGTTGTCCGGTCTGCGTTACAGAATGCGGCATCCATTGCCGGCATGGTGCTCATCACCGAGTCACTGGTTGCCGATATTCCTGAGAAGGATAAGGCACCCGCCATGGGCGGCGGCGGTATGGAGGGAATGTACTAAGCCCAACAAGGTCGGGAAGTTCTAAATCCTAATTTCTAAATCCTAAACACCCCTTTACCCCACCCCTGAGTAGCAACGAGAGCCCCGAATCGAAAGAAGAGGGGCTCTCTCTTTTAGGAATAACCAAACGTTAAGTGACAATAAATTCCAAGTGGAATCTGGGTAACAAGTAATAGAATTTACTCCTGACTATTAGTTATGTTATGATGACGCCATTATGATGGATAGTACCGCTATCAAGCCTAAGTCACCAATTAAAAAAAGGGTGCGCATCACCTTCATCGTAATCTTATGCCTCACGCTGGTTGTTTATATATCACAGGAAGTAATCGGTCTTATGCTTTTCGACCACTATAAACCCATCACTTTGGGAAATTTTGGACTTAAAGCCTCAGAAGCAAGGGAAACAAATCATCATGTTGGGGACATTTTTTTAATTAACATTCAGAGTTCACCTCATATCGGCGACCTTGTATTCTATGACGCAGAAACTAATGACAGTTTTTGTATGACGTTTGGGGGCGGTGTATATATGGCAAAAATAATAGGTTTGCCGGGTGATACAGTAAAATTTTATGAAAATTCTTACGAAATCCGAGGTAAAACGTATCCCGCAGAAAGACGGTATTACATAGGAAACGAACTGAAAATAATACCAATGGTTTTACAATACGTAAAATGGGGAGAGAAAACCTTTGACAATCTAGCGGGACAAACATTAACAATACCTGAGGGGCAATATTTAACTGACGAATGGATTGGACAGGAGTGTTTACCAGGAATAATTTTTCAGGGAAGTACTGCTATGGCGAACAGATATACATTAAAACGAGAAGCCATAATTGGTGTTGTTTTGGTGCAGATTGGACATTCTTGGATTTTCGAGAGGAATCAGAAAGGGATAATATATTAGCTCTTTATTTTTTATGAGTAGTAACGAGAGCCCCGAATCGAAAGAAGAGGGGCTCTTTTATTTCTGGCGGGCAACATTTTGTTAAAATAAGCGCTCCTTCTACAGTAGCCAGAATGGTATACTAAGGAACAATATCTAAAAACGCAATACAAACAGCTGGAAGAAAAGTGTAATGATTGCAGGCTTATTAGTTTTTATGGTTTTCATGTCCGTTATCCTGGCTTTGTGGGAAATCCAGATTGAAGGTAAGGACGGCTGGGCAGGAAATCTACCGTGCTGGCGTATCGAAAAGGGTTGGATACTTAAGTTAACAAACGGACGTCCCATAACCGGTTATCACTTCTTTATGACGCTGTTTTTAATTGCTATGGTACACCTGCCGCTTTTCTTTGTTCCGTGGAGCTGGCGGTTAGAGTGTCTGCTGATTGGATTTTACGTTGGCATGGTCTTTTTAGAAGACTTCCTCTGGTTTATTTTAAATCCGCATTATGGTATTAAAAATTTCCGTAAGGGGAAAATCTGGTGGCACAAGCGATGGTGGGGACCAGTCCCTGATTTATACTGGATTCTCATCGCTATCATTGTAGTTCTGATTTATTTCGGAAGGACTGCTATATAAATGCTAAAAAGAAGTAACTGAGAGGTTTTAGCGGGATACTTAAATACTTCACTGGGACTCGAACCTCTGACCCCCTGCGTGTAAAGCAAAGTCAGTATTTTAATCCGATACCTTTGCATTCTCCGCATTTCTTCTCAATATATTCAGTTTGACAGCCGCCTGCATCTCTGTAATAATAACTATCAGACGTCTAACGTCCTACGTCTTACGTTAGATTGTTTTAAAAGGAGATGAAGCCATGGAAGTAGTCGTGCGACCGAAACGGCAGGTGACGTTACCGAAGGAGATTTGCCGGCAATTGAAAATTACTCCGGGTGATACCCTGGAAATATCATTAGAAGATTCTAAGCTGGTTGCCCGTCCCAAAAAGAAAATTGCTCTGGAAGCCCTGAGTGAGATACAACAGGCTTTCAAACGCTCCGGAATTACAGAGGAAGAACTACAGCAGGCAGGTCATCTGGTCAGGCGGAAACTCTTGAGGAGCCGCCATGCCGCCAAAGCCTAAGCCTCTCATCTTTATGGATAGCAATGTTCTTTTTTCAGGATTGTATTCTTCCAGAGGACCGGCTGGTATCATACTGGAGCATTTTGTAAACGGCAAACTGAAGGTGGTCATCTCACAGCAGGTTCTGGAAGAAGTTGTCCGCACTATTAAAGAAAAATTGCCTGAAGCGCTACCTTCTTTTATGAAGTTGCTTCTCAATGCTCCACCAGTTATCGTCAAAGATGCCTCTCCCAAAGAGGTAGCTTCGTGGTCTAAGATAATTAACGAGGAAGATGCTGGCATTCTGGCATCAGCTACAGCCGTAAAACCGGACTATTTAGTAACCGGGGATAAGCACTACTTCGCCAGAAAAGCAATAGCTGAAAAGTCAGGATTACGAATTGTCACTCCATCTCAATTGCTTAAAGAGCTGGAAATAAAATAGACATATCAGATAAATTGGCATTGTTTGAACTTGTTACTTGATTATTGTAACTTGGGTGGGGATGAGACCAGTTAAGCTACTGGATTACCAGAACCATAGTAGATAAATTACCCTCAACCTTACCATCGTAGCTTCCAGATACCACGAGCTACGAAACCGATCCCTACTATTATGATTCCATACCAGATAACGCCTACTCCTTCTTTCAATGTTACAATGGTCACCACTACTCCAACTGCAACGAGAACCAAACCAATAATGATTAGTATAGGAGCTTGTCGTTTGCCTGCTTTACTCATGGCATCTAGCTCATGTGTTGAGACATGTCGCACAAATTCCTGAGCTTGTTGCTTGTCAAAGCCTTTCACCGTTAGATCATTTACTATTTCAAGCTCTGGTACATCTTTAGCGAGCCTCTTCGCTACATAGTTCACCCACTGCTGGCGAATCCTCGCTGATTCCATGTTCTGTATTGTCAGTGTCTCCCATCGCTTCTGGCACAGATTGTAGTCTCTGTGTGAACTTATGTCAACGTTTCAGTACTAACTCCTTTATGACCTTCCCTCAAACTTGGTTATGGTGGTATAATCCTGAACAGACTCCAGTCACTTGAAGGAGTGGACGCAACGGTTGGAAACTGAGCCATTCGCCTGTTGCTGTCAAGGGAAAATGTCAGTCCTACTGTTTAGCGATTTTGTCAGTGACATTCCCCATCGGGTCATTAGGCTGGTTCTCT
>JAURWL010000146.1 GCA_030654965.1 Dehalococcoidales bacterium
TGTGCCCGTAGCCGGCTCTCTCCTTCTTCTGTCAATCAGGTGAAATATCGCCATAACCGGATGCCGGTAGAGCATACGCGGTCCCGAATAGCGCATCACGGTTCTGATTTTCTCCCGCATTGTCGGTTTGTAACAGTGCACCCGACACTTAGAGCAGACTGGTTTACCCTCCTGAAACGGACATTTTCCCAGACGTTCATGGGCGTATTCAAGCAGGTCCTGACACTCCGTGCACAACCTGCGTTGCCGGTGGTGGCGGCGACAGTAGAGAGTAATCATCACCGCCACGGTCTTATCCTCCCTCGTTATTCGGGGATGCTTATACATTCCACTAATACCTGCTTGTGTAAAAAACTTGCAGTGTGAAAACTATATTGACAGTGCATCTCTCCCACTTTGGAAAAGTCCCGATTTACTCCGCTCATACGGGATTCCGTGTGAAATCGGAAGGGGATTAAAGGGGGATTGCGCTGTGAAAAATCCCTCTCAGTCTCCCCCTGTTCAAGTCAGGGGCAAGCTCTTTCCTAGAGGGGGAGATATTAGTTGTATCTTTTGTTATGTGCTACTTAGCCGGATTCATCATGCGCCCGATGAACAGGATAGCGCCGGTCTTAATGTCGCGAATCAGGAAAACGAAAGGCTGGTCGAGAGTGACAATGACCGGTTCCGCCGGCATGGAAGTTGTCCCGACGATAACAGCGGTGGCGGCCGCGGCTTCAGTGCCCTCTTCATCTACGGAAACGAATGCCTTATGTATCACATCGTCAATATGCAAATCGCTCTCGGTGGACATTCCGGTAAAATCAGCACCGTATAGCTCGAAGGGCACGACCATCCCCATGCTCTGCAAAGTCTCTTTAAGCCCGAACTGCGATTCGAATTCAAATTTGGGCATGGTGAGTGCAACCCTTGCGTACCTTAAGTCATCGATAATCGCTTTGACCGCCGGCAACGTCAACGTATTTTCGAAATCGCTGAATTTGCCGGTCGTATTTGTCAGGATGACCATCGAAAGCTCGTTGCCATCGTAGGGTAATTCCACTGCCAGGGTATTCCCCGATTTCGTATAACCGAAGTTCTCGGTCGCTCTCATCATCGGCACGGTCACATCGGTGCCGTTTACCAGGTGGAAAGAACCGTTAGCAGTCGCCGATTTTGTGAACGGATACTGCCACGCCGCATTGAAGTAGATGGCGTTGGTCAGCACCAGCCGGGTCAGGTCGGTAATACTGCCTTCGGGAATTAAGTCCTTGATGCGACCTTCTGTCTGGTCGCTCACCCACTGGTTGATGGTCTCTCTGGAAGCATTCGGGTCTTTAATGAAATCGAGCACCCGCAAGCCAGCCCCGTAGTTCTCGGCAAGCAGGTCAAGGTACGATGAGACAAACTTGTAGTCTTTCTGTCCCCAGATGGCATTGACGATATTAAGCCGAAACCCCTTCTCATCTTTGCCTTTGGCGCCTTCCCCGCGCTTGCTTAGTTCTAATGCCAGGCTGTTAAACGCCGGATGCAAAGCATTTTGCGCTAGCCGGTAATGAAGGGTATCCGCCATTTGCTTTGCAGTGTCGCCGCGGGCGCCGGCATAAGTCATCGCCAGAGCCAGTGAGATGCTGTGTGGTGAATAGAACAGGTTGCCCTCTTCTTTCTTGAGCACCTGATAAAGGTCGAAGGCGAATTCGCTGTTGCCGTCGACCAGCGTGGTCGCATCGGAAGTATTTACCACCGGTGAGGTGATGCGGGCTTTACTGGATTTCACCTCTCCCGCCGATACCGGCTGAGAACAGCCGCTCAGCCCGACTATCATGATAGCAGCGAGCAGTAAGAACATTAGCCTTTTCATAAAGCCTCCTTTTTGATAAACATGTCTGCGTATAATATAACGATAAAACCTGTAAAAGGGTTAGGTTATCATGCGAGCGTCTCATGTACAAACCCAGCGCTTCTAATACTATTTACCCTCGAAATGTGGCTCCCTTTTCTCAATGAAAGCCTTGATAGCTTCCTGCTTATCCTGACTCACTTCCTGAGGCAAAATGAAATCCACATACTCCCTTTCCGTTTTCCGGCTGGCTCGCTCGGTACCTGTGTAGTACCCGTATTTCACCGATCTAATATAGAGGGGTGGGACTCCTTTTAGCAGTTCTGCCCATCTGACAGCTTCGTCCATAAGCTCCGAATCAGGCACAACCCTGTTGACAAGGCCTACTTCATAAGCCCGCTGGGCGCTCATCATCCGGCCGCCTTTCCAGGAAAGCAGCATGAATTCCAGAGCTATTTTGAACGGCATGTAGGGGACATATTGCGGCGGCACCTGAGAAACGCCTGCCTTGCCTTCCGGATACCCAAAAGTGGCGTTGTCAGACGCAATCGTAATATCACATCCCCATACACCAATCAAATAACCCTGCCCGAGAGCATACCCCCGGATAGCCCCGATAACCGGTTTAAAGAGCGATATGCCGTTCAAGGGGTAGGCTTCGTGATATTGCCATGGCTTCCCTGTTTTCCTGTCCTCGTCCGTAAGGTCGACACCGACTGAGAAAGATTTCCCATTGCCGCTCAAAATTGCTACCAAAGCCTTCGGGTCGTTCTCAAAACGTTTCCAGGCATCCCGCAATGCGGAACTCATCTCCAGGTTAAAGGCATTTGATTTTTTCGGGCGATTCAACGTAATGTAGGCAATTCGCTTTTTCACTTCATAAAGAACCGTAGATTCAGTCATCATTATCCCCCTTCCGATAACTTTATTCTAACGAAGACAATGTTACTACTAACTCAGGTTATGCACAAGAAGACATCTGATAGGCACCTGATACATAGAATCAGTGATAGAAGGAAAAGTAGTATAGACGTATAGATATGAGTTATTTAAGATTGAATAAAATTAGGTAACGGTCCCATGAGCGTGGGTAACGATGTTGACAAAATGCTACAATGATAGTAGTATAACCTTCCCTGAAATTAAAGAAGGGAGGATGAGTATGAGTTTAGTTGTTTGTATGAAGGCGGGGCAAGCTATTGTTATGGCAGCCGATAGTAGGGGGACTGTAGGTGACCCACGAGGGCTTACTGCAATCAACGATACCTATATAAAGATATTCCCAATGGGAAATCTAGGTATTGGTCTGGTCGGTGCAAGTGAAATGGGAAATACGTTGCTAGATGAACTTAATAAGAAGAATGTTGCCAGTATCACTGATTTTGACCAAGCCATTTCCAAAATAGTAGAGGAATCAGCAAAATGCTTCAACCAGTGGTTCGGGAACATTGCCCCAGATAAAAGACCCGTAGTTATTGCAACTGTAGCAGGACACAGAAAACATCCAAATGGCTCACATGAGCCAATGATTTATATGCTTGTTAGTCAAACCAACTTCGCCCCGCAATTATTCGGTCATATGCCTTGCCTGATTGGTGTTCCTCAATATGCTGTTTACTTAGCACATCGTTACTATGACCCAAGCATTTCAATAGAGCAAGCGAAAGCATTGGCTGAGTATTTAATTGCAGAGACAGCTTCACAAGACCCAAAGGTCGGTGGACCTATCCGCATTGCCGAAATAAATGTAACTGGATATAGGGAACTTACAACAAAAGAGGTGGAACAAATACATTCTGAAAACGAAAAATTGAATCAAAACCTGCGGAAATTTTTCTTGGAGAGGAGACCGGTATGAACGTACAGAAAATAGCGGAAGGAGCTTATTTTGTCCCATCCTATTCAGAACAAACGATAGCTTGGTCTCCTTCTGGATATACGATTCAAGGTTTAGTTTTTGAGGAAAATCCCGAAGGGGCTGAACCGTTACTGGCTGAACAGGAACTACCTTTTACGAAAGATGATTTTGAAGAAGTACTCAAGAAAGTCAGCCGTAAACACAAGAAATTTGTTTGATGTAATAGTCGTCAAGATTTAAGGTGGAGTTATGGGGTGGAGTAGGGAGACAGGGCGTTAGGTGCGCCCTGTTTTATCTTGTAGGGTAACTTCCATTTTGAAGTGCTTCTTCATCTGTGGTCGCTATTTTCCTCGGAAACGGTAGCTGACTTCGCTATCTGATATGTTGTATTGTAGCATCAGTTGCTCAGTAGCCCTGTTCAATGAACTGCCTGAGGAGTAAGAGGTTTGAAGTTCGTTCACTATCTGAACAATGCCTGCATCATTCCCAATTGCTCTAGCATCCTGAAGTGCCTTCACTAGAGACCTCTGCGACTGATACAAGGATTTAGCCTGTTGAAGATGAGTGTTAGTTGATGGTTCAAGCGATGAAGGAGTGAGTTCCGACAAACGGCTAATAGCCCCATCATATGCTGTCAAGAGTTTGGTAGTAGCAGCATTCCAAGCAATTAGGTCAGCGGCAGTGTATACTGACTGTGGAAAAGTAATTTGGGAATAAGTAGCATCAAAACTATTTTCTATACTGTTAAAAGCCTGAAGATATTTTATAACATCGGCACGCTTTTGCTCAAAAGTCACTGTTTTGCTGCAGGATGCCAGAATTAAGGATAGCGATATTAAACAGGCTGCTACCAGCAAAAATATCTTTCGACTATTCAATTGTCACCCCCTCTTATTTTCTCATTCCAATATAGTGGGGTTTGTAAATATGACCAATCTGTATATACATAGCATAAATCCCGCCCTCATGAGATGCAGCCTGAGTCAAGGCTTCATCAAAAGGTAGGGGTTTAGTCCATTCGACATTGAATATCTCAATAGCCATTTGACTCGTAGTTTATCAGGGGTTGTGTTAAATGTCAATCAAAAACGAATCTAAACAGGCAAGTACATTAGGAGGAAGCAAGCACGCCAAAAGAAGGGCGTCAAAGTACATTCGTGATTCTTAACAGGATATTAATATTCAGTTGTTATCATCATCTTAGTGGTATAGAGAAGGGGGTGGGAACTGATTAAAAATATCACGAGAAGTGCCACATCGAAAGAAAGGAGGTGAGAAGAAATGTGGTTACGTAAGAAAGTCATCCTTATCCCACTTCTGGTTGCGCTGGTGGTGGTCGGGAGCATGGTCGGAGTAGCTTTCGCTCAGTCAGGGAGCGATAGTTCGGGGAATACCTTATTGGCTAGAGTCGCTGCTATTCTGGGCATTGACCAGACAAAAGTGGAAGACGCCTTTGCACAAGCTCAGAAAGAGATGCGGGATGAAGCGCTGGACAGCTATCTTAAAGACATGGTTGACCAGGGCACAATAACTCAGGAACAGGCTGACCAGTACAAGACGTGGTGGGACGCAAAACCGGACGCCCTCAATAAACTCGAACCCGGATTTGGTTTTGGCGGTCGCGGCGGTGGTTTCCGCCCTGGTGGTTGCGGGCTATGGATGGCTCCAGACCAATCTACTCAGTCCACTGATTCTACCCAGTAATATGCGCCGGAATATGCGATGATAGGGGAGAGGGAGAGGGAAATTATCCCTCTCCCTCTCCCCCTCCCCTAAATTTATCTGAATACACCTTAACTTTTTCTTAACAATTACGTTCTAATATTAAGATACTGAGATTTTAAGGGAAGTACTATGACACCCAGGAAAATCCTGGTAGTGGACGATGATGTAAAGACGGTAGAACTGGTCAAGCTCTATCTGAATCGTGATGGCTACAAGGTGCTTACCGCCTACGATGGCACGGAGGCATTGAACCTTGCTCGTCAGAGCCACCCGGACCTGATTGTGCTCGACCTGATGTTACCGGGATGCGATGGACTGGAAATCTGCCGCATATTAAAGAATGAATCTGACGTTCCTATCATCATGCTTACCGCCAGGACTACCGAAGATGATAAACTGGCAGGACTGAACCTCGGCGCGGATGACTACGTGACCAAACCTTTCAGCCCCAGGGAACTCGCCGCCAGGGTACGGGTAATCCTGCGGCGACTGCCTGAGGAGACTCTCCAGCGTGGGCCCGCCGAAATTAAACGCGGAGAACTTACCCTGAATTTTCTTAATCGTGAAGCCTCTATCGCCGGTAGAGCCTTACAGCTTACCCCCATCGAGTTCAAATTGTTGGGCGTGCTTGCCAGAGAACCAGGCCGGGTATTCAGTCGGGAACAACTCATTGAAATGGTCTTCGGATATGATTTTGAAGGCTTCGACCGCACGGTAGATGTTCATATCCTCAACCTGAGGCGGAAGTTGGAACCAGACCCCAGCCGCCCCAGATATATAAAGACGGCCTACGGAGCCGGTTACAAGTTTGCCGGGAGAGCCGAATGATACATAGTCTGCAGTTTCGTCTCTTACTGGCATTCGTTCTGGTGATTCTTGTCGCAATTGGCACGGTGTCAATTTTTGTGGTGCGCAATACCGGCAGTGAGCTTGAGCAGTTCGATATACGCGCGGAACAGAATCAAGCCGCCAGAACTGAGTTCCTTTTATCCTACTACTACTCCATTAATAATATGAGTTGGGACGGGGTTCAGACAATAGTAGAGCAGATGGGCACTACTGAAGGTCAACACATTGTTGTTACCGATGCCACCGGGATAATCGTGGCTAATTCCCAGGGGAACTCACTAGGAAAGCAATACCATACCACTGCGCCTGGAATAAAACTATTTTTACCATCGCCTCCATCATGGGGAGGAAGACCGACATCGTCATCACAGGAAACTGTGATAGGAACGCTCTACATCAATCCGGAGAATGCCCGTCCCGCCTTAACCAAGAATCTGGCAGACACAATAAACCGGTTCCTTTTGTGGGGTGGCTTGCTGGCGATTGCCATTGCCCTGGTGCTTACCCTGGTTTTGTCACGGCGAATCTCCTCCCCGGTTCGTGCGCTTACTATGACCGCCAGAAAGCTGGGACAGGGCGATTTCTCACAGAGGGTGCCTTCCAAGGGTAAAGGCGAGATGGCGGAACTGGCGCAGGCTTTTAACTCTATGGCTGATGACATTGAAAGAGACGAGAAGCTGCGGCAGAATCTGGTGGCGGATACGGCTCACGAATTGAGAACCCCCCTTTCCAACCTCCGGGGTTACCTGGAAGCGATAAAGGACGATGTGGTGAAACCGGATGCAACCACCATTAATTCGCTTTATGAAGAGGTAACACTCCTGACACGGCTGGTGGATGACCTTCAGGAACTTGCCCTCGCCGAGGCAAGCGAATTGAAACTGGTTATGCAAGCAGAAGACATCACCGGAGTTATTAAGCAGGCAGTCGTATCTTTCCAATCTCAAGCGGTTGACAAGGGAATATCTCTGCGTACAGACCTGCCGGACAAACTTCCGCTGTGTGACATCGATTCCCAAAGAATCGCGCAAATCCTGCACAATCTAATCAGCAACGCTGTGACACATACACCTCGTGAAGGTAATATCACTATCTCAGCCAGAGAATCAGGTAATCACATAGAGGTAACGGTGGCTGATACGGGAGAAGGCATTCCGGCAGAGGAACTGCCTAATATTTTTGAGCGTTTTTACCGCGTAGACAGGTCCCGGTCCCGGCGAACCGGCGGCAGTGGATTGGGTCTTACCATTGCGAAGCGTCTCGTGGAAGCCCACGGGGGTAAGATAAGTGTCCAGAGCGAGCCGGGAAAGGGCAGTCGTTTTACCTTCACGGTCCCTATATCCTCAGATTTAATTAATTCTTAACAATTACCTGCCATACTTTTTATAAGCTAGGAGGTGCACACGTGAAGGGTTTGAAACTTTGGCAAAAATTCGTATTGTTTGCTGTTGTAATTGGAGTGGCGGGAGGCTCGTATGGTATTTATCACTGGGTCAACAAACCGAGTACTTCATCTCAGTCCACTGATATACAGCTCGTTCAAGTGCAATACGGTAATATCACCAATTCCGTAAGCGCCAGCGGCAGTCTGGTGTTTCCGGTCAGGGAAAAGTTGACCTTTGGCAGTGCCGGTACAGTCGCCGAAGTGGCAGTTGCCGAAGGAGATACTGTTGCGAAAGGGCAATTGCTGGCTAAGTTCGATGACGCATCACTCTTACCATTACAAGAGGCGGTGGTTCAGGCAAGAATCAAGCTGAGTAACGCACTGGATACCACTCAGGCTGAGATTGCGGTAACTACTGCTAAAATTGCCCTGGTGACCGCCCAAAAAAATCTTGAGAATGCTGAAACTCCCTATTCTGAATCTGATATCCTTCAGGCTGAGATTGCCGTTACTAACGCTAAGATAGCCTTGAAAAAGGCCCAAGACAATTTCGATAAGGCAAAGGAAAAATACGACAGTAATCCGACCGTTCCCGACTGGATTCTGGATTACGAACTGAAAAAAGCACAACTGCCTCTGGCTGAGTACACTCTCGCTGAGGCGGAGGAAACTCTGGCTGAAATAAAAGCCGGCGCAGACCCTCTTCAGGTAGAACTGAAAAGGAAAGAGCTAGAAGTAGCGCAGGCAAATTTAAATAAAGCAGAAGCCGAACTGGCGGGAATACAAGGAACTGTAACTTCACTGGAAGGCGAGCTCAAACAACTGCAAATAGCAGCGGCTCAAACTGCCTTAAATAGTGCCACCAGTCGTCTGGAAGCGGCAATCGTTCTAGCGCCATTTGACGGAATCGCGACTTCGGTTAATGTTGCAGCAGGTCAGGCAGTGTCTGCCAGTACGGTCGTATTGGAGATAGTGGACCAATCAGTTATTGAAGTTAGCGCTGTTCTGGACGAAATTGACGTTCCTCAAGTGAAACCTGGGCAAAGGGTAATAGTATCTTTGAGCAGTCTATCCGACATGGAACTTTCCGGCGAGGTGTCCGCTATCTCCTCGACCAGTAAAACCCAATCTGGAGTGGTGACATATACCGTCACCATCCGGGTTACGCCACCCTCCGGGGTACAGGTCAGGGAGGGCATGAGCGCTACGGCTGATATCGTTGTCGAGGAAGCAAACAATGTCCTTCTCATCCCCACTCAGGCAATCACCGGTACGACGAATAACCCGGCAGTGCAGGTAATGGTGAATGGCGTGATTCAGCAGAGGGTAGTGACACTTGGGCTCAGCGATGGTTCCTATAGTGAAGTTTTAAGCGGTTTACAATCCGGTGAGCAGGTTATTCTACCGAAAACTACCAGCACTGGTACTACAACGCAACAAAGTACTAGGGGAACTATATTTCCTACTGACGGTATGCCCGGTGGCGGTGGCGGTTTCATACCACGGTAGTATCTTGTACCGAAAGGGAGACCCGATGATTGAACTTCAAAACATTGTTAAGATTTATAAGATGGGCGAGATAGAAGTCCCGGTTCTTCGTGGGCTGAGTTTCCACGTTGACCGGGGCGAGATGGTAGCTATTATGGGACCATCCGGGTGCGGCAAATCCACCCTGATGAACATCATGGGTTGCCTGGATACACCAACGTCAGGTAGTTATTTTCTGGATAGCGCCGAGGTTAGTAAACTGACTGACTCACAACTCGCCGAATTGCGAAATAGAAAGATTGGCTTTGTCTTTCAGACATTCAACCTTATCCCTCGCACCCCGGCTGTAACCAATGTAGAACTCCCTATGCTTTATGGAAATGCAACCAACCGAACCAAAAGGGCGATGGAGGCATTGGAAAAGGTGGGATTGGTGGGGCGCGCTCAGCATAAGCCAAATCAACTATCGGGCGGCGAACAGCAAAGGGTAGCGATTGCCCGTGCTATGGTCAATAATCCATCCATTATTCTGGCTGATGAACCGACCGGCAACCTGGACAGTAAGGCAGGTCTGGAAATTATCCATATTATGAAACGATTGAATGTGGAGGAGGGGATTACTATCATTCTGGTGACACATGAACGTGACCTAGCTGTCCATGCACAACGCATCGTCTCCCTGCGGGACGGCCAGGTTGTTGGTGAAGAGAAAATTTCACAATACGAAACAAGAGCATCGGTTCCTTCCCGGGAGATTAAGCCATGAACACCATCGAAACCGTAAAAACATCTTTCAGGGCAATTGCGGCAAGCAAAATGCGCTCTTCACTCACGGTACTGGGTATTATTATCGGTGTCGCCGCAGTAATATCGTTGATGTCTATCGGCAGGGGTTCCCAATCAGCTATCACCGCTAATATCGAGTCGTTGGGAACGAATTTGCTTTTTGTCCGTTCCGGCGCGACTAACACTAGCGGAGTCAGGGGAGCACAAGGGAGCTTAACCACTTTAACTCTGGAGGATGCGAAGGCACTGGCAAATTCTTCCCTGGCGCCAGCTGTTAAGGCAGTAGCGCCGCAAGTTCAAACATTTGCCCAGATAGTGATG
>JAURWL010000149.1 GCA_030654965.1 Dehalococcoidales bacterium
TCGCTGGTTCAAGTCCTGGGCGCAGGGTAAACCAATGAAGTTCACCCACTGCATTAATACGCCGGGACATGAATATCAGTGGGAATATCCTGCGGTTCATAAAAACATTACGGAATTTCTGACTGCTAAATTTGGGATGAGAAGTTAAACCGGGGAGGTGAGCAATGAGGCAGGACAGATTTACAGAGATGGCAGGGGAAGCAATTATGGCTTCTCAGCAACTCGTCCAGCAATTCAATCATAATCAATGGGATGTGGAGCACGTCCTCTACGCTTTGCTGATGCAGGAAAGAGGACTGGTGAGTGAAATTCTTCGTGAGCTTGGTGTTGATGCCAATACCGTGAAGAGCGAAGTGAGCGCTATTCTGGAACGAATGCCGAAAGTAAGCGGCGCCGGGCAGATTTACGCCACACCACGCATCGTTTCTCTTTACAACACCGCAGAATCGGAGGCGAAACGGCTCAAGGACGAATATATCAGCACCGAACATATTTTTATCGCCATTGCCGCCGAGGGGAAAGGTGAATCCTTCAATACCCTGCGGCGGTTCGGCATCGACCGGGATAAGATTTATGCCGCGCTTCAGAAAATACGTGGGGGACACCGTGTCACGGATGCGCGCGCGGAGAGTAAGTACCGCAGTCTACAGAAATACGGTCGCGACCTGACTGAGCTTGCGAAACAAGGAAAGCTCGACCCTGTTATCGGACGGGACGATGAAATCAAGCGTGTCATGCAGATTTTAACCCGTCGCACCAAGAACAACCCGGTTATCGTCGGCGAAGCGGGCGTGGGCAAGACCGCCATCGCGGAAGGGCTGGCGCAAAAAATCGCCGCAGATGATGTCCCTAACTCTCTGAAAGGGCGCAAGGTAATTGCCCTGGATATGGGCGCACTGGTCGCGGGCACCAAGTTCCGCGGCGAATTCGAAGAGCGTCTGAAGGCGGTTATAGATGAGGTGCGGGAAGCGAAAGGGGAAGTGGTCCTGTTCATCGATGAAATTCACACGGTAGTGGGGGCAGGTGCCGCCGAAGGTGCTATCGATGCCAGTAACATGCTGAAACCGGCGCTGGCACATGGCGAACTTCAATGCATCGGCGCA
Source organism: Dehalococcoidales bacterium (assembly GCA_030654965.1). Lineage (GTDB taxonomy): Bacteria > Chloroflexota > Dehalococcoidia > Dehalococcoidales > Fen-1064 > JAURWL01. The sequence goes on from JAURWL010000149.1 coordinate 1,104, forward strand.
ACCACGCTGGATGAGTACCGCAAGTTCATTGAAAAGGACAAGGCGCTGGAACGCCGACTCCAACCCGTTTTCCTCGGCGAGCCGACAGTGGAAGCAACCATAGAAATGCTACGCGGTCTGAAGCCGCGCTACGAAGCCCATCACAAAGTAGAAATCAAGGATGAGGCACTGGTGGCAGCGGCAGAATTGAGCAAGAGATACATTCAGGATAGATTCCTGCCGGACAAGGCAATCGACCTGATTGATGAAGCGGCGAGCAAACTGCGCATCGATACGGAAAGCGCCACACCTGAAGTAAAAGACCTGGAGAAACAGGTCAACCGTCTTAATAATGAACAGGAGGCAGCTTCTCAACGACAGGACTACCAGCGCGCCGCCGAGTTGAAAGCCGAGCTATTACGTGTGCAGGAACAGTATAAACAAGCAAAAGAAGCCTGGCTCCAGCGGGAAAAAATAAGTAGTGCCGTCACGGAAGAAGTCATCGCGCAACTGATTTCTAGCTGGACTGGTATCCCTGTATCGCAAATGCTGGAAGGCGAAGCCGAAAAATTACTCCACATGGAAGACCGTATCCACGAACGGCTGGTCAATCAGGAAGAAGCTGTGACAGCTATCTCCGAGGCTATCCGCCGGAGCCGGTCCGGGCTGAAAGACCCACGCCGCCCCATCGGCAGTTTCCTGTTCCTGGGTCCTACTGGCGTCGGCAAAACGGAACTGGCACGGACACTCGCCTGGTTTATGTTTGACGATGAAAACGCCATGGTGCGTCTGGATATGTCCGAATATCAGGAAAAACATACCGTCTCTCGTCTTATCGGCGCGCCGCCCGGTTACATCGGTTATGATGAGGGCGGTCAACTGACAGAGGCAGTCAGACGGCGTCCCTACCGTATCATTCTGCTGGATGAAATCGAAAAGGCGCATCCGGAAGTTTTCAATAGCTTGCTTCAGGTGCTGGATGATGGTCGTCTTACCGATGGGCATGGCAGGACCGTAGACTTTAAAAACACGGTGGTTATCATGACCAGCAATGCCGGCGTCGAGCTTATCCGCCGGGAGTCTGCCATTGGTTTTACCACACGGCGTGATGATGTAAAAGCCCGTAAATCCAACTATGAGGATATGAGAGATAAAGTCATGACCGAAGTCAGGAAGACCTTCCGTCCCGAATTCCTCAACCGGTTGGATGAAATCATTGTTTTCCACGAACTTAATGAGGAACAGTTGCGGCACGTGATTGACCTGCTGTCAAAGGATTTACAGAAGCGCCTTGCCGAGCGCAAACTGGGCGTAGAAATATCAGAAAAAGCCAAGTCCTGGCTGGCAAAAGAAGGTTACGACCCTATCTATGGCGCTCGACCATTACGGCGCGCTCTGGAGAAGTATGTGGAGAATCCGCTGTCCATTAAAGTCTTGAGCGGCGAGTTTAAGGAAGGCACCACTGTTCTGGTAGATGTGGGAGAAGAGGGTTTGACCTTCAAAGTAAAGGGGAAAGCCGCAATCGGCGGTAATCTGAAAAATCAGCCGAAAGAGAAGAAGAGCGGATAGCATATACCCGGGCAATTCACCACCCTTTACCCATTTTTAACTTGCTCTGATACGGACAAGTCTGATAAATTAGTAATGTTGCACCACGTGGGGCTGTAGCCCCGATTGTATCGGGGAGCGTCCCGATTGCATCGGGAAGGTAAGGGGTATCATCTCACCAATTTCCCCAGAAATCGGAATGTTCTTCTTATACATACTCAGGAGTGAATCTACCGGCAAATACTACATCGGCACCACAAAGAACATCGCTACCCGATTGGCGCAACACAACGCAGGTGGTACATCCTCTACGAAAAGGTACCGCCCTTGGAAATTAGTACACACTGAAGCTTTTGGCACACTGCGTGAGGCGAGACAGAGAGAAAAACAGATTAAGTCATGGAAGAATCCTGCCTACATGGTGAAAACTCTGGGTATAGGCAGTGAACAGGTTGGTACTTGATAATCTTCCGGGCTTGCTTCCCAACCGATTTCTCTGGTAAATTAATAATGTTGCGCCACGTGGGGCTGTAGCTCAATTGGGAGAGCGATTGAATGGCATTCAATAGGTAAGGGGTTCGAATCCCCTCAGCTCCAGTTATGCTTGTTATCAGTTGCTACCGGTTGAAAAGCACAGTGACGATATCGCCGTCCTGAATCTCATAGTCACGTCCCTCGACACGTTGTTTGCCTGCCTTTGCCACCGCGGCTTCACTGCCCAGTTCCAGAAGGTCGTCACAACGTATCACGTCCATGCGGATAAAACCCTTCTCCATATCCGTGTGAATCTTGCCAGCCGCCACAGGCGCTTTATCCCCTTGCTGACAGGTCCAGGCGCGTACTTCATCCTCGCCGGTGGTAAAGAAATTAACCAGTCCGAGCGTCCGGTAGGCGACATGTAGAAGTCGCTCCATTGACGATTCCTCTAACCCCAGGTCATGTAGAAACTCCAGCCGTTCCTCCGGCGCCAGCAGGCTGATATCGGCTTCGTCTCTACCACAGACGGTAATAACTTCCGCGCCTTCGTCATGAGCATACTGCTTCAGTGCTGACAGATAGGGATTATCACCGTTTTCCACAGATTTCACATTGGCAATATAGACTACCGGTTTCAAGGATACGAGGTTACATTCGCGCACGCTGGCAAGCTCCTGAGGGTTGAGATTCTGTTTACGTGCTGTGACGCCCTGCTGAATTCCGTTATATACCTTTTCACAATGGGCAGTTTCCCGGATGGCATCTTTATCCCCGGCGCGCACTCTTTTCGCCAGCCGGGTTATCTTCTTCTCAAGGGTGGCGCTATCTGCAGTCATCAATTCCAGGTCGACGATTTCAATATCCCGCACCGGATTGATGGTCTCATATTCAAAAGGAACATTGCTGTCTTCGAAACAACGCACTACGTGTAACAATGCATCGACATCCTTGATATGCCCGATTAATTTCAGACCTCGCCCGTTTCCTTCCGGTAACGCTTTAAGACCGGGAATATCAACTACTTCCAGTGTAGCTGTCATTACTTTACGCGGATGGTACATCTCCACCAGTTTGTTGACACGCTGGTCGGGCACATTTACCACCACCTGGTTCATTTCCGACCCGTTATAACTCGATACGCCGGCGGCAGTAATGGCGTTAAAAATAACCGTCTTACCGCACGATGGCAGACCCACCAGCCCACAGCATAAACCCATGTTTAATCCCCTCTTACAAACACGCATAATAGGCATGCGTCATTATTCTGTGTAAAAAGCGCCTTTAGCCTGAGAGCAGAGTCTCCGGGGAAAAGAAGCTATATATAAAAATTATCGTTTAATCAGAATCACTACTATTAATAATACTGAATTGTGACGTGATTTACAAAAGAGCCCTGAGAAAAATAGCATGTTATGTCCGATACATCGAAAGTGGAACACGATCCAATTTGATTTATGCAGATATTCATAAACATGGGGGCACAAAAAGAGCGAGGGGAGTGATTCTTACTCCCCTCGTCCCTTTACTCACAATTTATGAAAAGGTAACTAGTTATTTTTTAGTTTTAGGATGTATTAGTGATTCCGGTAACGTCCATGGGGATTGTCCGATACCGAGCCTGTTCTTAAAATCAGGATGGTCAACTTTGTACCCCATGCTATATTTAGCGGCAGCCTCGAACCGGGCCCAATCAGCCTGCTGATACAGTACCATTTTCTGGGTTGCCAGCGAACCCTCAGCATGAATGGAAAGGACTCCGCTAAAGGTAGAACCCTCCTGGATAACCCTGTTGATAGCCTTTATCCTTTCCTCAGTTGGATACCTGGCATCACCCTGTAGATATTTCTCAATGTAGGGACGAGTTTCGGGATTTTCCCAGTCCTTCATTGAAGGCATGGTAGCCGCAATACCGCCGGTGATATCCTGCAGGTACTTCATTGCCTCATGCCACTGGGAGGCAAACCAGTACTTGGCGCAGTTGGTATAAACGGCGTTTGGTCGTGCTTGACCTGTATCGGGGTCAACTGTACCACTTAAAGCGGCCGCTTTCCCGAGGGCTTCGGTGACAGTGGCATACATGGCAAACCAGCCAAGCATGTCCTGGATACGAGTCGCACGCGTCAAGCCATTATATTTTGCCATCAGCATTGCCAGCCCGGCAAGGGCATCGAGCGATGAAGTTTTGTAGGTGGCGGCGGTGAGACGATGGTAGCGCGCGAAGGAAGTGGCGACTTCCCTGCTAAACTGCCATTCACCAGCCAGGAAGACCCTCTCCCAGGGAACAAAAACTTCTTCAAAGATAATCATAGGATGTCCGCCACCAGCTGACCCACCGGTTGCCAGGAAAGTGACGCCCTTGGCATTACACGGTACGGCGCAAGCCACAGCATAGTCTTTGCCTGTCTCATTGTGGTTACGGGAGGGGAGTACCATTAGCTCAGTGGCGATAATGGCGTCGCTGATATGCAGCTTACAACCGCTGATGACGATGCCATCCTTTTTCCGGTCGACTATCCTGACATAGAAATCTTTGTGGGCTTGTCGTGGGTCCTCAGCATGTAACTCTCTGTTGCCCTTGGGGTCGCTTACTGCAGCGCAAATGCTGGGGTCGTTTTTCTTGCACCACGCCCGGTATTTAGCCATGTTTTCGGCATAATGGGTTCCCATGGCGGCATCCACTTTAGCAGCGCCAAAGGCGACCCCATTCAGACCGTCAATGCCAGTCAGCCGGGAACCCCCCGCGCCCAACTGGTTTAACGTAAGAAGAATTTGTCTCCGCCTTTGCAGGTCTTCAGGGGTTGTAGGCACTTTGAAGGAAAAGGAAACCTCTTCTCCGTCCTCCATCATGGTAAAAAGCGCCCGGTGTTGAGGGAGCGTAGCAACGTAAAATTCTGAAGCCGCCCGCTGTACGGAACGTGGCCATTGTGCTACCACATCCGTGATTCTCTTGCCATCCTGGTAGACGACTCTACCATCTCGCAGGCTTTCTACATATTGTTCCGCTGTCCGAATCATGATTCCTCCTTTTTAATTTATGTCCTTAACCCGGATTCTGATAAATGTCTTTTTAATGTGGCGTTCCTATGATTCCTTATGGTACAACCAGATAACTATTGTCTGATACGATAATCGTACACTGCAATACCTCTGCCATTATAACATCACTGAGAAGAATTTGAACCCTCGGCGGAACGGGTAAAATAAAGCTCACACTACATGAAAGTGTTCGAGAGTTCTTCGTCAGACATGGAAGGACTGTGCCAGGACCCTCCACATTCATCTGTTCGTTAGACAGAATTGAAATATGAAACCATTAAATTGTCGGCTTATCCTCCTCCCGGCTGTATTTTGCTTCTGTCAACAAGGATCTGTTTCAAGATTGCATTTGTCTGCTGTGTTGCATATTCTTCAGATGTGAACCGGTCTTTTAAAAACCACTGTCTCGTAGCAAATATTCCCCGCAACATGTATGTATTAAACGCTACCAGAGTAACATTATCCACTTCGAATTCTCCCGCTTCTATGCCATCATTAAGCAAGTCCTCAAAGAAGTGGATAAGGTCCCGGACAAGATCTGACACCGCTTCCTGTACATCAAGTTCCATGTGCACCTTTTCGCGGTCAAGAAAGGCTGTTTGTTCCAGTCCGAATTCCTGTACCGTAAGCCAGCACTTCGCACAAACACGAAAGGCTTCAGTCGGACTGACATTACCGAGGTTCTTCCTGAGAGTTTTGAGTGATTCATGAGCATATATTGAATTCTCAGTAACCATACGGATAATTTCATCTTTTGATTTAATAAAATGGTACAATCCACCTGTGGTAATGCCGACTGCTTCAGCAATTTCACGCATCGATGTATTTACTACACCCTTTTTTATGAAAAGGTGAACCGCAGCATCGAAAATCTGTTTTCTTCGCTCACGCGTCGTTTGTTCTCTCTTATTTTCATAATGGACGCGAGTGGTCATATGCGCTCATTTCACTTTCATATTGAACTGCATAAATGAATACCTAACGTTCAGTAGGTAAATGTTCAACGGATAGGATAACGCAAATAAAGTATCTTGTCAACTGCCCGTACGTATGTGAATTATCACCGCTAGAAAATTATTTTTCTTTCGTGATAGCAATTATTTGCGGTCGGAGACACAGAGCAAGCGGCTGTTAATAAATATGCATAAGCACGCGCATCGTAAACTGGATAGAAACCGGAACTTGACAGAATTTAATAGACTGGTCAAAATGCCAGTATCTGAATGAGTATGGTGTTATGCCACAATGAGTATCGTCACGAGTTTATCATCAGTTCTTAGGGTACGGTTGAGACTTCATTATTCATGGATTGCCGTCTTCATCTTCATGACAGCCACTATGATTACGCAGTTTTCCACCAATTACCCATTCATGCAAAGGATGGCTCTCGGAGTGGTCGCCAGTTGCCTCTTTCTCCTTATCATCGTGGTCCGCATGTTTATTCTTACCCTGCTTGCCATCAGAAGAGGCGCAATTGTAAAGAGCGATACCTTGTTTGCTATCGGTGGCGTGCTCGAGATAGATAAAGCCACGACCTTCCCTGCCCTTGAAGTATTGCTGGCTGTGGTTGGATTCCTTATCAACTTACTGGTGGCTGGCATCCTGTTCACCATCTATCAGGTGATGGCGCACACCGGCAGTATCATGGTCCACGTGCTCGTGCAATGGCTGGCGTTTACTTGCTTTATGCTATCCCTGTTTAATCTTCTGCCCGGTCTACCTCTTGATGGCGGTAGAATCCTGCGAGCCGCTTTCTGGAAAGCTACGAAAGACTATGACAAGATAACACGCATCATCAGCTGGACTGGTTGGGCAATCGGCATCGCCTTCACCATTACCGGTATTGTGCTGACTATTACCACACAACAGTGGTTTGTCGGAGTATTGCTGGCATTGCCCGGGCTTATTCTACAAAATGCTGCGACACACCAGCGACGTCAGGCGGGAAAGCAAGGCGGTAATCCGAAACCGGTAGAAGCACCAATTATTTCAGCTTCCCTCGGATGACCTAATTGCCGGAATTTCATCGATGATTTTTTTCTGCCGGCTCTCTTTATAATAGACTCTCCATTCGGCAGTAAACCAGCGGAATGGACTATGTGCTTCAGACCATATCCGCAGTCGGAGGTCGCGTGTATCTCTGCTGGACCAGGCTGTCTGAGTGATAGCCACCAGCGGAGTCCCATCTGTGATATTGACCTCATAGTAAGCCCGTTTCGTGCCCTCGGGTAGTAATGGCGCCTTATAAACAGTCCAGTTCACTTCCACTGAGGTTCTGGGAGCAGCGCCGGTACGCAAGTATAAACGGCAGTCCTCAGGCTCGCCGGCAGTGACCCATCGCATCTCTTTGACACTCGTTAACAAAGGAAAAGATAATTGTCGCACCAGACTGCTACTTCGCTGAGCCTGCGGGATAATTTCACCGACGATGTCTTCCCACTGTTTCCACTGTGTAAAGGACTCATTGGTATGACGCACTGTGCCACTGCTGGCAATGAGTTCACCGACTACCTCATCCCACTGGTCTTTGCCTAGAAGCCAGTCGGCATCGTGCTTAAAGGTGCCACTTCCGGAGAACACACAGCACTCCACCGGGAATCCAAACAGGTAACGGATTGTCTGGTCGGCAATAAATTCGGCGATTTCGTCCGAAATACCAAGGGTACTGTGCTCGTGCTCTCCATAGTAAATAACATCTGCCCCGTCAGCATACTGGGCTGAAATCGGCACCACACCGTCATCCATATCCCTGGGCCAACTATCAATGCCACCACGGTCAAACTGCGGGCTGAGCGGCGCATTTTCGGCGGAAATGAAAGCCAGCCAGTGACGGTTCTCAGCCACCCACTTACCGTCACGGGAGCTATCATAAGCAGTTACGGATGCGCAAACACCATCATCAGAACCCAATAAGCCGGTGCGACAATAGTTCAGGACGGGACCGCCACCGGGTGCATAATACCTATCGAGATTTTTTACCGGGCTGTTTATCGTCACCACCATTGAGACTTTGTCCGCAAGCCCACCCACATTTTTAGCGACCGCGTACAGCGCTGTTTTACCCCCCATACTGTGCCCGATGACAATGAGATTATCTCTATCTTTAAAATTCTTGTTGATGCTATCTGCCAGGTTGTTTGCCCAGGTTTCAATATCCAAATAAGCCGGGTAGCATCTGGAAAGGGTATTTACCTGAATCTTTGTTCCGGGATTTGCCTGTTCGTAGATATAAATATAGCTGGACAAGCTTTTGTTCATCCAATCAGAAAGACGTTGAAGAGAGCAGGAGGTGCCACCCATACCATGCAGGAAAACAAAATTCAGTTCCTTAATTTGAACGGCATCTTCAGGCACAGCCGGGGGCAAGCCGGAAGCGCCGTGTGGTAGAAATAGCACCACCGCCACCAGCAAGCTCAGCCCTTTCCGATAGAAGTTAGTCCACGATTTTAAAGCGAACGTAACACTCACTCCTCGATGTTCCTTCGGCACATTCTCATATTAATGCCCTTTGGTTTCCTTATTCTAGGCTAACAGGCGCGTCCGTTCAAGCTTTGCCCAGTCGGAACCCACCCCCGATGACAAAAACCGTACGGTGCACTATAATAAAGCAAAATTTCTCGGAGATAGCTATGTCAGGTAAAAATTATATCCTCGTAATCGACCAGGGGACGACCGGCAGTACGGCATTGCTCTTTGGCGATGACGGCGAAGTCATGAGTCGGGCTTACCGTGAAATTCATCAAATCTACCCTCAACCGGGCTGGGTGGAGCAATCGCCTGCAGAACTGGTAGACAACTCGGTGGCGGTCTTAAAAGAAGCCATACAGAAAGCTGGTGTGTCTCTAAAGCAAATCAAAGGCTTGGGCATCACCAATCAGCGCGAAACGACGGTGCTCTGGGAACGTAAGACCGGACGACCTGTGTACAATGCCATCGTCTGGCAATGCCGGCGCACCGCGGCGATGTGCGAGGAACTGAAGCAGAGAATATCTGCCGAGACCGTTCGTGACAAGACCGGGTTGACCATTGACGCCTACTTTTCCGCGACCAAACTGCGCTGGTTGCTGGATAATAT
>JAURWL010000165.1 GCA_030654965.1 Dehalococcoidales bacterium
AGAACGATGGACAAGGACTCGAGCAGCGAGTGAGAGAGGTGATCAAACAACTCGCTGCGAACTGGCAAGCTAGTCCGGAAGAAGCGGCAAACGCGATGAGACGCAGACAGATCAAGAATAAGTTGACGGGAGACACGCAAGCAGAGATATAACGCAAAACACGCATTGTTACCATTGTTAGACAGATCATACGAAATCGAGCATTCCAATCACGGCCGCGAAATGCATATGCATGCATTGACTACGTGTGTTCATCGCGGTACGAGTGGTGTGTGCACCTCATCGCCATGTGCGGGGACGAGCGTAGCAGGTCTCTGCCCGGGCAAGGCGAATGTGAGGGTCAGACGCACACAGACACACGCACAGGCGAAGCATCGCATCGCACCGCACCGTCGCTCTCACTCACTCTCTCTCTCTCTCTCTCTCTCGCCCGCTCTCTCCGATCTATCAGTGTTGCTTGCCCACCCGCAGCGCTCTCCCCGTTGCGAGTGCCTCGTGTAAGGCTTTCGGTGCGATTGGTACATGCATGCCGTCCGCTGGCTGTAAAGGTCGCACCTATTCGGGTTTCTGCGCAGCTGATGTACGCTGTTGCGTTCCTAGTGTGACACGTTCGGCCTACGTCACACCTCCTCCTACTCGTATCATTGCATCAGCTGGTGATCGAGCTCGTGAAGAGGAGCATCGTGCCAAATGGTCTCGCTTCAAGCGTATTCATCGTAAGACGTTTGCATCGAGTGTACAAGAACAAATCAAATATGAACAATTTAAACGGAATCGCGTACAGATTATTGCAATGAATGATGCAATCGGTAGAAAGGAGGCAGTACTACAAACGACATCGCCGTTCGCAGATTGTCAGAATATAAACACACACACACACACACACACAGCGCTAGCGGGCAGGCAATTCAATGAGTTCAACGACGGAAGCACATCACGCAGACGTGCGATCGAAGTGATCGATTGGAGACTCGTTTAGTGTGTGTTCGGGATTCTCATCGATGTGTGCTCCTTTTTGTTGTGTGTTCCTTCTCTCTCTCTATCTCTCTCTCTCTCTCTCCCTCTCTCTTTCTTCGGAATCCGTCCTTCCTTCCTTTTTCACACCCCACACATCCACTGTCAGTGAGTCCAACGGAGTTTCGTCGTCAATATTTGGGTTACAAGAGTTCAACTACTGCTGCTGCAACCACGTCTGGACGATCATTCATACAACACGCGGGTACGAGTGACGCAGACGCGGACTCTGATGCGGAAGTTGAGAGTGAAGCAGACGACGCAGCCGATGCTGAGGTCGACATGGATACAGACGCTGCATCTGATGCCGACTCCGATTCGGATTCCGATGTCGCCGTCGAAGTTGACACGAGTGCTGATCTCGATGCTGACTCCGATGTGTCAACCGTCCTCTTGGAGCTGATGGTTGGGTCGCCTTGTGTGGTGGGAACAACTGTTGGTGCATGCACGGATTCTCGTACCTGTCGCAAGCAGAGTGGCATGAAAGATTTCGATGATGCAAGCTGCGGAGACAAACTCGCATGTTGCGCACCTGAATTGAACAACTACACCCCATCTGCTATATTCGTCGCTCCCGAAGTAATTCCGGGCTCGAAGTGTACCATGGATGGCTTAGATGGTGATTGTGTCCTTCCAGCAGCATGTCCCTCTACTGCACTTAAGAATGTGATGGATCGATGCTATCGTACTGGTGAGACCTGCTGTGTGACGGAGCAGAGTGCAAGTGGACAACGAGGTAATGGGGTGCCAGTGGGTGGTATTTTAGCGATTGATTATAGAAATATTATTTCACCGATTAAGAATCAAGGAAATTGTGGAGCTTGCTGGGCACATGGCGCTGTACAGGTAAGGAATACGCTGTATCACAGTGCGCGAGAGAGAAAGAGAATAGTACGCGCATGTCATCTTCTTCATCAATTACAACAGCTGACCCCTCTCTCTCTCTCTCTCTCTCTCTCTCTCTCTCTCTCTCTCTCTCTCTCTCTAGACCTACGAGACCGCTGGTGTTCGTGCTGGTAAATGGCCTGCAGGTACAGCTTTTGCTGTTCAGCAGCTAGTCGACTGCATGTTCCCAAACACATGTAATGGTGGTAGTGATACAGGTGGCTTAAAATTCTTACAAACGGATCGTGCAGTACGTGAGAGCGCATATCCATACACACGCGTACAGGCGACATGTCGTGCGTCTGAGATACCAGAGGATATGCGTGGTCCATTACTCGGTCCAATTGGTAAGGTCATGCAACTGGAACCGGCATGTGATAATTACAGTCGAAAACCGTGTGATAAGGAATTAAAGCTAAAAGATGCACTGGAGAAGTATGGACCGCTGGTTGTGAATATCAATGCAGAGAATTGGCAAAATTATGCCCAAGGTATCTTTCCCAATAATATGTGTTCGGGCGGTGTCGATCATACGGTGCAATTAGTTGGCTTTGGTTCTGAGAGGAATCGTCTCACTGGTAAGGATGAAGCATTCTGGTTGATTCGAAATAGTTGGTCAGCAGAATGGGGAGAGGTCAGTGCAGAGAAAACACACGAGGGAGAGGAGACATCGAGGGCGGACGTGTGTGTGTGTGTGTGTGTGTGTACTGAATTGGTGTGTGTTGTTTCTTTGTTCCTGCTTCTTCTTCTTCGTCTCTTTTCAGAGTGGTTTCATTCGTGTTGCCGCATTTACTGGTGCGGGTGATAAGGCTGGATGCAGAATTGTCAGCTCGCCTTCATATGCGACATTCAATTAGACTGCAACACACTCGCATGCAGTTTGAACAACCGGCGCGAACATCAAGGACGCAGTGGGATCAAATCAACTTCAGCCGCTGGCGATGCGAACATTGATTATCTTATGGTATAGCTATGCAGATGAGAACGGCGCAGCTGATATAAGGAATCGCATCATCACTCTCACATCCATATTCGTCTCACCATACTATCCTTCACGAACATTGGAATTATTTTCTTCACTTTCGTACAGTTCACAACAGGAACCCTTCTACAGTCGACAAGTCTCAGTTGGATAACATCGCGCATGGCATTGCGCATGCGACCTTAGTTGCCTCGTTCCTCGAGCTCCTTCACATACGTATACATTTCATTCCTTCTTCCAATTAATAAATTAACTCGATCGCTAGCTAGCGCTGCATGCATGCATGCGCAGCTGCAGGCGTAAATTTAACCCTTCGTGGGCGGCCCAGCCTCAATTGAGGCTTTGGCACTTTGCGCGCGCTATAACAAGACCATGGAGAAGAGTTGAATCGAGCTGATTACATGTGTGAATAGGTTGAGTTAACAGCTACGCATGATAAGCAGAAAAGCATTCGCCAATGCATAGATGCACGCCACACTCAGCACAAACGATTCGAGGTCGCTTGCGTTTCTTCGATTG
>JAURWL010000201.1 GCA_030654965.1 Dehalococcoidales bacterium
CTGAGCTAGAAGAGTGGTGGGTAATTGCACCAGCGGAATACCCCGCATATAGGTAGCGGCGACAAACCCCGCCACATCACCGATAACTCCGCCACCCAATGCCAGCACCGGCGTCAACCGCTCGGCGCCAAACTCCGTGAGTTCGTGATAACGTCGCCCGGCGGTGTCCAGCGACTTGTATTCCTCGCCCTCGGGCACTTCCAGGAGAGCAGTCTTGAAACCGTTACCCGTCAGGCTCTGTCTCAAGCTGATGCCATAGAGATTTTTCACGGTGGGGTCGGTAATAATGACCGCCTTGTCGTTAAATCCCAGCTCTTTCAGCAGGTGTCCCGTTTCGGCAAGTAAGTCCGCGCCAATATGGATGTAGTAACCGTTTTGCCCCAGCTTGACCCGGATTTTTTTCATGGAGCGATTTTAGCCTCCGTTTTTCCTGACGCCAATGGCTTTATGAATTTTCCGACAGGTACTGATAACCTCTTTCAGTTCATCCGGTGTAATCTGTTGCTGGCTATCTACCAGCGCCTCCACCGGATTATGATGCACCTCGATGATAAGTCCACTGGCGCCTGCCGCAATCCCCGCGCAACTCAAGCTGAAGATGAGGTCGCGCCTCCCGGCGGCATGGCTTGGGTCGATAATCACTGGTAGATATGTTTCCCGTTGTAAGACCGGCACTGCCGCCAGGTCGAGGGTGTATCTAGTATAGCTTTTCCCCTTACCAAGAGGCAAGATACCCCGTTCACAGAGAATAATGTCCTTATTGTCCTCGGCGACCATATATTCGGTAAAAGAAAGGAACTCTTCAATCCCAGCGCCGAAATGCCGTTTATAAAGGATTGGTTTCTTCTTCCGGGCAACCTTGATGAGCAGGTCCTGGTCGTACATGTTCCGCGCGCCAATCTGCATAATGTCCACGTATTTCGCCACCAGGTCGACTTGCCCTTCGCCCCTGATTTCCGTCACGACCGGCATCTCGTAGCGGTCGCCCGCTTCCCGGAGCCATTCCAGTGCTTCTCTGGCTTCATCTTCCCCGGCGCCACCTAATCCCTGGAAGGAGTGGACCGAGGTGCGGGGTTTGAAAATGCCGCCGCGGAGAATGTGCGCGCCCGCTTTCTTTACTCCTTCCGCGATGGTGAACAACTGCGCTTTGCTTTCTACGGCACAGGGTCCGGCGATGAAGACCGGCTCATCCCCGCCGATTTCGGTATCGCCTACTTTGATAATGCGGCGTTCGCTCTGTTCCCCCGTCAGTTTAGCGTATTCGCGGGTGATAAGTTTATATGGCGTTTCAACCATTCTTGCCTCCTTGACCCCGGGTAAGACGGCAAAGTGGTCGAAGGGGACTTTACGCTCATCCCCAATCAGCCCGATGACGGTGCGGAAATCACCCCGGGAGACATCGGCGCGCAAGCCGTATTTCTCAATCTCCCTGATAACGTTATCGATTTGCTCTGTGGTGGCATCGCTTTTCATGATAATCATCTGTGTTCTCCTATCCGTTTTGTCTTCTAAAATGAAAGAACCCTCTGCTTGAGAGGGTTCTTTGGAATTTCTATAAGTTGCTGATTTATTTATGTACTTTGCACATGTTAATGCCCCCCAAGCGCACCTTCGTGCCCTGTAAAGTAGTAGTAATACCAGTAATACTTCTGAGAGGCGTTTATCATATTTACCCTTGTTTCAAAGAGTAACATAAGCGGGGGTTCATTGTCAAACACGTGTCAGATTGCTATAATGATAACGTTAAGCCTCTCGTTCCCGGGTGGGCGGGAGGTTTTCTTTCGTGCAGGGTAAGAATATGACAAACAATAAAGACGAAAAAGCAATCGATGAAAAACTGGACACAATGCGCCACTCGACCGCTCACGTTATGGCGGAAGCAGTCAAATCCATCTTCCCGGAAGCTAAATTCGGCATCGGTCCCACTATTGAAAATGGCTTCTATTACGATTTCGACCTGCCGCGCACGCTGACACCGGAAGATTTACCCGTCATCGAGGCGAAGATGCAGGAAATTGTGAAAGCGAACCTGCCCTTCTCCTATGAGCTGGTCAGCAAGGACGAAGCGCGCCGTATCTTTGCCGGTCAACCCTATAAACTGGAACTGATTGATGAACTGCCGGAAGAGAAAGTGACCGTGTACCGGCAGGGTAACTTTGTGGATATGTGCCGTGGTCCGCACGTAAAGTCCACCGGTGAAATTAAAGCATTCAAACTGATGAGCATCGCCGGCGCCTACTGGCGCGGCAGTGAAAAACGTCCCATGCTACAAAGGATTTACGGGGTAGCTTTCAACAATCAGAAGGAACTTGATGAATATTTAGTTACCCAGGAAGAAATAAAAAAGAGAGACCATCGCAAAATAGGCAAAGACCTCGACCTTTTCGTATTTATGGATTTGGTTGGCAAGGGACTTCCCATTTTTACAGAGAAAGGGTCGATTATAAGAAGAACGCTGGAACGCTTTGTCGTCGATGAAGAAATCAAAAGAGGGTACAAGCATGTTTATACTCCCGACCTGGCAAATATAGAATTATATAAAACTTCAGGCCATTATCCCTATTATAAAGACTCGATGTATCCGGTCATGAAGGTGGATGAAGAAGAGTTAATGCTAAGACCGATGACCTGCCCGCACCATTTCCAGTATTATGCCAGCAAACCGAGGTCTTACAGGGAGCTACCTTTTAGAATCGCCGAACTGGCAAAACAGTTTCGATATGAAAAATCCGGCGAACTGACTGGATTAATGAGAGTTCGGAGTTTTTGTCTGGCTGACTCTCATATTATCTGCCAGAAAGACCAGGCTACCGGTGAACTAAACTCCGTTTTGGATTTGATAGAATACATGGCTTCAGCCTTAGGTTACAAAGCCGGCGAAAACTATAGATACCGCTTATCTCTGGGCGACCGAAAGGACGATAAGAAATATTACAAAGACGATGAATCATGGGATTTCGCCGAGAATGTTTTACGGCAAGTGCTAATCCAAAGGAAAGCCAATTATTTCGAAGTTGAAAAAGAAGCGGCTTTTTACGGTCCCAAAATCGATATTCAGATGAAGAATGTTGCCGGTAAGGAAGACACGGCTTTTACCGTGCAATATGATTTTGTGATGCCGAAACGCTTTAAACTGAGTTATATAGATAAAGACGGGAAAGGAAAGGAACCGATTGTCATTCACCGCTCTTCAATTGGCGCGATAGAAAGAACCATGGCTTTTCTCATAGAGCACTATGCCGGTGCATTCCCTGTATGGTTGTCACCGGTACAAGCGGTCATTATACCGGTATCTGACCTTCATTTGGAATACGCTCGTAAATTAGAAGCTGAATTAAAAACCGCTGATATCAGGATACAGGTGGATGACCGGAATGAGCGCATGAACCAGAAAATCCGTGACGCGCAACTGGAGAAAATCCCCTATATGCTTGTGGTCGGGAATAAAGAAGCAGAGAACGGCACGGTTTCGGTCAGGCTCCGCACCGGCGAGCAATTACCATCGTTGTCACTGGATGAGTTTAAGTCGAAAATCAAGCAGGTGATTGTCGAAAGAGTGAATGAACTCAAGCTCTAACTTGATTCTTGCGGGCTGAATATATTATAGTGGTCAATGTAATCCACATAATAGCAGGGGAGGAAATTTAGCACATATTTAAGCAACTTCGCATCAATAACCAGATTCGGGTTTCTGAAGTCCGTGTCGTGGGGGACAAGGGCGAGCAATTAGGCATTATGCCCATTGCCCAGGCAATAGAATTAGCCAGAAAGAACAATCTTGACCTGGTTGAGGTTGCGCCGACAGCGGCGCCCCCGGTCTGCCGGTTGCTTGATTACGGCAAATATAAGTACGAACAGACCAAGAAAGAGCGTCAGTCCAGGAAAGCGCAGAAGGTTATCGCTCTCCGTGAAATCCGGCTGAGACCCAAGATTGGGGAACACGACCTCGAATTCAAAGTCCGTTCCGTCAAGCAGTTGCTCAGTGATGGCGATAAGGTCAAGGTCACGGTGATGTTCCGGGGACGTGAAATTTCCCACGCCGACCTCGGCTGGAAGCTCTTGCAGAAGGTCATTCAGACGCTAGGACCGGCGGCGGTTGTCGAGAAAAATGCGGTAATGGAAGGGCGGAGGATGTTTATCATACTGACTCAGCCCCTGACGATAAAATCGAAACCAAAGGAAGTGCCACAGGATGCCAAAGCTAAAGACTCATAAGGGCGCCAAAGCCCGCTTCCACGTTACCGGGAGCGGTAAGATAATGCGAATGAAGGGCGGCAGCAGCCACTTGCGGCGGAACAAACCGGCGCGGGTTAAGCGTCAATACGGTGAGAAATTGCCCATCAGTCCTGTCGACCGGCAAAGACTGAGCCGGCTCATACCCTATGATGTTAAATAATATTCCGGGATGAGGCACCCGATATTTAGGAGGGGAAGTTGCCACGAGTTAAAAGAGGGGTCACCACCCGTCAAAGACATAAGTCAATACAGGCGCTAACCAAGGGGCATCGCGCCACACGCCACAAATTGGTCAAGCGCGCCAAGGAATCCATGGTCAAGGCGTTAAGCTATTCCTACGCGCACCGTCGTGAGCGTAAGGGCGATATGCGTCAATTGTGGATTACCCGTGTGAGCGCAGCGAGCCGTGCCGAGGGAATCACCTACGGTCAGTTTATCAATGGCTTGAAAAAAGCCGGCGTTGAAATCAATCGTAAAGTACTCGCCGATATGGCGGTTAAAGAACCCGGCGTATTTGCCGAACTCGCAACCATAGCAAAGAAGCAGTCATAGCCTGAAGAAATTATCCCCCGTGCAGTTTTCCCATGATACAGCGGCTTGAAGAACTGAAACAAAACGCACTCCGCGAACTGGACGCCATTAAAGAACTCCCCGCTCTTGAACAATGGCGTATCCGTTATTTGGGCAGAAAAAGCGAACTGACCGGCATGTTGCGCGGTCTGGCGGACTTACCCATGGAAGAGCGGAAGACCACCGGTGCGCTCGCAAACCGTATCAAGGGTGAACTGGAATCGGTTTTTGAGCATAAGAACAGTGTTTTAAAAGCGGATTCACATCAGCAGGTCATTCGCACGGATGATGCTCTCGCCGCGCTAGGTGATATTACACTGCCCGGTCGCCCCTATCCCGCCGGCCGTCTCCACCCCATCACCGAAACCCTCCACGAAATCTGTGACATTTTCGGCTCGATGGGCTTCCAGATTGTAGAGAGTAATGATGTTGAACTAGACTATTACAACTTCGGAGCGCTCAACATACCGCCGGAACACCCCTCCCGCGATGATATGTCCACCTTCTGGATTGATTACGAAAACGACCGAGGTGAACGCCCGATGCTTCTGCGCACCCACACCACCTGCGTCAGCGCCCGTGTCGTTGAAACGATGAAGCCACCTATACGTGTGATTGAGCCGGGGCATGTCTTCCGCTATGAAGCCACCAATGCCACCCACCTTTCCATGTTCAACCAGATTGACGGGCTGGCAGTGGACAAGGGCATCACCATGGCGGACCTGAAAGGCGTCTTTTACGAATTCGCTCGACGTTTATACGGGGAAGATAGACGGGTGCGTTTCCGTTGCGATTATTTTCCATTTGTAGAACCGGGAGTCGAGGTAGCCGTGGAATGCGCTTTATGCCACGGAAGCGGGTGTCGCCTTTGCGGAAGCTCCGGCTGGATTGAAATCGCCGGCGCCGGTATGACCCATCCCAAGGTGCTGGAACGGGGCGGCATTGACCCCAACGAATATACCAGCTTCGCCTTTGGCATCGGTGTTGACCGGATTCCGATGTTACGTTATGGCATCGATGATATACGGTTGTTCTCTGGTTCCGATTTAAGATTCCTGAAGCAGTTCTAATATGAAAGTCTCATATAACTGGCTGAAACAGTATGTTGATGTCAACCTGAAGGCGGCAGAAGTCGCTGACCGTCTGACAATGGCAGGCATTGAAGTCAAGAGTTCGCAGGTCATCGGCGGTGACTGGGAAGGCATTGTCATCGGGCAGATACTTGTGGTAAATAAGCACCCTAATGCCGACCGCTTGACCCTGCTCGATATTGATAACGGGACAGGCAAAGAGACCGTCGTCTGCGGCGCGCCCAATGTCGCCGCGAATGCTAAGATTGCCTATGCCCCCGTTGGCTCTTTTCTCATCAATCCACACACCAACCAGTCGGAGAAACTGAAATCCGCGAAAATACGCGGGGTTGTTTCCAATGGTATGGCTTGCTCGGAGAAAGAACTGGGTATTTCCGAAAACCACGAGGGCATCCTTATCCTGCCCTCGGATGCGCCCATCGGGAAATCTCTTGCGGAATACCTGGGAGATGTGATTTTCAACCTGGAAGTGACACCAAACCGTCCCGATTGCCTTTCTATCATCGGACTGGCGCGAGAGGTTGCGGCACTGACCGGAGCGCCTCTACGACTGCCCGACCTCACCTACCCCGAAACCGGCGCGCCGATTAATCAGGATGTCACCGTGGAAATCCTCGACCCTGACTTGTGCCCGCGTTATTGCGCCAGTCTCATCACCGGTATCAAAATCGGGGAATCACCGGAATGGCTGAAAAAACGTTTGGTTTCCTACGGGATGCGCCCGATTAACAACATCGTTGACATTACCAACTTCGTAATGCTGGAGTGGGGACAACCGCTCCACTCGTTTGATTTCGCCAAACTGATGGGCAAAGGGATTGTGGTACGCCGCGCCCGCCGCGGTGAAAAGATTACCAGCCTCGACGGCGTTGAGCGCGAACTATCCCGCGATATGCTGGTCATCGCTGACAAAGAAAGAGCGGTGGCAGTCGCTGGCATCATGGGTGGTGCTAACAGTGAGATTTCGGAGGGCACCACCTCAATTCTGCTGGAATCGGCAAGTTTCAATCCGGCGAGTGTCCACTACACCGGGAGGACTCTGGGCATGCCCAGTGAGGCATGTGTGCGGTTTGAGCGCGGTCTGAGTGCTGACATCACCATCATGGCGTTGAAACGAGCAACGCAGTTGATTGTTGAACTTGGCGGCGGCAAGGCGGCGAAGGATATCATCGATGTCTATCCCGGCAAGGTCGAGCGGAAACCTATCCGGCTCACCAC
>JAURWL010000226.1 GCA_030654965.1 Dehalococcoidales bacterium
CGATATCGAATATCCTAAGGAATGTGATGTGAACTCCTCCGACTATCGTTGGCTCGTACTTCCCGCTGTGCCTGATCCGGATGCAGACGAGCCTGCTGCCAATGCTAATGCTGCCGGTGCAACCTCCTCCTCGCTCCATTCCGAGCTCACTTCCCTGCGTGTTCTCTCGTACGGTGGTTGTCATTCTCTGCTCGGTGTGACGACGATGTCCGGTGTGTTGGCGCTGTTCGACATCGATTTTCCAGAAGAACAACCGATCGTGAGAAGATGTCGCAGACAAGAGTGGGATGATAACTCGACGTGGAGTATAGGAGCAACACCGAACGATGCACGCAGACCGATCATTGTGACAGGGACGAATGCACATTACGCGTTCCTGTGGACGCTCGAAAATCTCTCCACGAACTCTGCCTCTTGCGCTGCCGCCGCTTCTGACGACGAAGGCACTCCGTTCGTCGAGGCGGGACATAACATACCTTCAGTCGATATCAGCTCGTGTGGTCGCTTCCTCGCGATGAGCTGCATCGATGGTGCGGTGCGCGTGGCTCGGATCGACTACTCCTCCGACTCCGAGCGTGCAACAGCATCAGCATCAGCTTCATCTTCATCCTCACCTTCCGCTACTGTGATTCACAGCAAGACTGTCGACCCACAATGGGGTTGGAGTGTGCGATGGATCCGTCCGAGCAGTATCCGTCGCTCTCCAGTGACCCTCTCACAGATGGTCTCTCACGAGTCGCACACACCCGTTCCTAAGCACATCTCCGCGCTCTCGCCGCATCACACTCAATCTCGACATAATGACGCACTCCTCGAACAGATGGTTGAACTACTGATGATGCAACTACGTCCGAATGGTGTTCGCATGCCGGATGATGCGATCTTGCGAGAGAACTTTCGAGAACATCTTAGAGAACAGATGATGAACCAGCAGGGAGAAGCTGGACCACTCAATGCAGAAGACGAAGAGGAAGAGGAAGAAGAAGATGAAGATGAGGTAGACGAAGACGAGGACTACGAGGTTGATCTCGAAGAGGAAGTCGATGCAGACGATATGGATGATGGGGGCGCCGCCGCCGATGCTGATGCGATTCCTGCTCTGCGTGACGAAGATGCGATGGATGCTGAGGATGCCGAAGAAGATGCAGCATCTTCCGTAGACGAAGTGCGACATGATGAAATGGGCTGGGAGGCTGGATTCGAACCGGAGCAGGAGATAGACGAATCGTCGGAAGAGCAAGATGAACAGACTGATGCTACCACCGTCTCCTCACCTGCCGTCGCATCTATTCCTGCTGCTGCTGCTGCTGCTGCTGCTGCACCATCTGCATCAGCTGCGCAATCCGAACCTGCTGCACCCGCTGTTGCATCACGCGGCCCTGCGAACCGTCGAAGGGCTTCCTCTTTCGCTCCTGCTGCTGTTCCTGAGCGTCCGAAAGAACCAATGCCGAGCGATTTTCTCATCTACACCAGCAAGACTAATGTCTATCTACTCGACGCGGAATTGAATGGTGAGTGCACATTCAGTGATATTTGCTTCGACGTGTAATGTCGTCCCCGCTCATCGCTTTTCCTCGCTTGCGATGTTTTCAGTTCTCTGCTCCGTCGCCAACGTCTGTCATCCCACTCTGACCTTGCATCGTTCTCTCGATCGTCTCATCTTCGTCGAGTACATTCCTTCTCTCTCCACTCTGTTACTCGCGACGTCCGCTGGTGATCGTGTACTTGTGTATCGTCTCGTGCGCTACGCCTGTGGCTCATATCGATTCGAAGTCGAAGCGGCACTACCAACAACACCGTGCAAATCCATCATCAAAGGAGTCAGTGTATGCCGAGTACCGACAGGCCCACCGAACCGAGCAACGATGTCGCTGCAACAGAGACTCGAGCGTGGTGCAGAGAAACCGAAGCCGTTCAGCCATCTCGACTTTGACGACGATGCTGATGCTGCTGCACCTCAATTCGCACCGCCTTCACCGACGTCACGCGCAGCAACGCTGCAACATCAACTCGAAAGATATCGAGTGTATATTCTATTCACAGATGAAACGATCGCAGCGTACGATCTCGCTCATCAGTAAGTAAGAAAGGAAATGGCGGAAGTCAAGCAGCTGTCATCCTGGCTGCTTCGTCCTCGCTCTTCGGTGCTCGCTTTCCTTCCACTCAGCTGTGATCTCTCATCTCCACGTCAAGCCTACTTGCTTCAACTCCAATGACGCTGCCTTCCAGCCTGTCGTCCTCGCTCCTGCAGCTCGAAGCGATCAAGCGACCAGGGACGGTATCGCTTCAGGAAACACCGCCGCTTCTCCATCGATCGGGACTATAGCGCCCCGGCACACGCCAACGTTCACGCATACACCGATATTGATATGAATTTCGATAATCGTCGCTGATTGAGCTCGCTCTGCGTGGCCTGCATGAAAGCTGACTGCGAAACAGATCGAAGTTCGGTGTCAGTCAACCCTTGCGTTTCACGTGCCAAAAACAAATCTTACATGGTGCTAGTAATTTTAGAAGTATATTCGTCGATGTTTGATTTGCTTTTGATCCATCGTCGCTTCGTTGTGCTTGAATTTCAATGACTGTGCAGAGTAACTGACGAATGCCGACTTTTTTGCGTTGCTTCACTCGTTCGCTCTCGCTGACTCTCCACCCGAGTCTGTGTCTTTCGACTTGCACCTCTATCGCTACTCGTCGTTGGTCTCCTCGTTGTTGTACGTTGACTGTGCACCACTGTGTGTGACGAATCGATCAGTCCCATCGGTTTCGTTGATTCGACGTCAAGCGGCCTTCACGAGTCATGTCCTCCGCCGCTGCGAAGAAGAAGAAGCAGAAGTCGAATGTGAAGAAGAAGAATCAAGATCGTCAGTAGACACACACACACACACACACACACACACACACACACACACACACACACACACACACACACACA
>JAURWL010000187.1 GCA_030654965.1 Dehalococcoidales bacterium
CCGCGACGTTCGCCTTCTCCGACATGACGTCTCTCCGTCCATCCGTGGAAATAACTTTGCCCGTCGCTCCATCGAGCACGATCAGACTCGGAATTCCCTCAATGTTGAAATGCGACGAAAGCTCATCCTTCTTATCGCGAGCGTCGAACGGTAACGCGAGCCAGGGCATTGAGTCGTAGTAACCTTGGAACTCCTTGTCACCTTGATCCGAGCTGACGAAGATGATTTCGACGCCGGCCTTCTTGAGAGAGTCGACGTAGAGCTGCTTTAGCTGTGGTGTGAATGATCTGCAGGGTCCACCTGAATTGAGCAAAGGAACAACGAACACATCGTGAGTCAGAAACCAAGTTGCATGCATGATGTAGATCACTTCGCGGTGTGTCTGGCATGAGAAACTCACACCAATGCGCTGAAAAGTACAATACGACGACTTTCGCCTTCAGTTTATCCGTACTGAATTTGCCCGTCTTCATCTGCAGCTTATCACCAAGTAATTTGACGATGGCCGCGCCGACTTTGCCTTCGTCAACCGGTACTGGCTTCTTCGCTGGTGGATTTTCAAACGTGGATTTCACACGTGCGACGATTTCACTCTTCTCGACGCAATCTTTGTAATCGACACCGTATGAGTCGAGATACTGCTTCATTTTCACGATACCTTGCTCGTAGATCGGCTTGTCTGCTGAGGAGGATGCGGCGTCAGAACTCATGTTTGGATCGAGGTGATGGTTTGAGAATGTGATGAGAGGATCTG
The DNA here is from genome assembly GCA_030654965.1 of Dehalococcoidales bacterium. Taxonomy (GTDB): domain Bacteria; phylum Chloroflexota; class Dehalococcoidia; order Dehalococcoidales; family Fen-1064; genus JAURWL01. Next base: position 755 of record JAURWL010000187.1, read on the forward strand.
AAAGCATGCCAACACAGTCGAGCGAATATCGTGAGTATCTCCAACATGAACGTCGCGCCGAACCGTGAGGCACGAGCGGCACGGTCCTCATAGCACTGGAAACAGACTGAACAGCAAAATACTTCGACGCTATCCCACCTGCAGTAGCTGTGAAACGATGCATGAGTGGTCGAAACTGTTCGACGACGAAAATCGCTCACAGATTCGTCGTTGTTGATTCAACGTCATCTCTGTTCATACCTGTAGATGTGTGTGTGTGTGTGTGTGTGTGTGTGTGTGTGTGTCTTAGTTGTGTGTGTTGAAAGTGTGGTGTTGTTGTCGCTGCTGAACGATGTTGTGTTGTGCGAACGATTGTCGAGAAGCTCGCGAGCACGGCGCCGGAGCAGCATGCCTTATGAACGGAGAAAACTCGATAGAGAAGATTGCGGCGTCAAATGGACGTGAGAACGCGAGACAACACGATAAAAGACGAATACTCGTGGTCTATCAACTAATACTTACACGTCAGTGTGCGTTTGATCCTCTTATCTCTCTCCCATCGCTCGTACGATGCATTTCACATTCTCGCAGTCATCTGTGTTCACTTTTTCGCTTGCCTGCTTGCAGTAGTCAATGAGCCTGGTGAGTCACGCGAGTGAACGGCAGTGCAGTGACTATCACGTCTATTCGCATCTTGTGTTTTCTTCGTGTGCCACTGTGTGTTCTCTTCGTCATCGCTTCAGCTCATCGGACTTGCGGCTGAATCTCTGACCCGCTCGCTGTGTTCGTATTCCTCTCAGATCCCCTCTACTCTCTT
>JAURWL010000233.1 GCA_030654965.1 Dehalococcoidales bacterium
AAATAAAAGGATACAAAGATTCTGGGCTCTATATGGATACGACTATTTTATACTTTTTGATTTTTATTGGTGTATGTCTATCCATAGCTACGATCGTATTCTTAGTAAAGGCAGCAAACAAGCATGATTGGGGAAATACTGCGGTGGCATCAGCTATGCTGGCTGTAGCAGTAATCGGCTGGATATTTAGTTTGCAGCAGGGCTATCTCTCCACACCAGTGGGTAATCCTACTCTCGAAGTAACTGACCAAATTGAAACGACAGGTGGAGGCAGTATATATCTTACATGGGTAACGGTATTGAACCGTGGTACAGGAAATGCAACAAACTGCGTTATAGAGATTGAATGTCGTACTCCTGAGGAGAAAGAATATAAATACTTGGGTTACACATTATTTCAGCGTGAAAAGCTTGCACCCCATACTCAGTCGAGGTTTTGGCTTGTGAGAGCAAGATCATATGATGAAGGTGCACACTGGGAAACCTGTATTATGCTCAAGGACATAAGAGACTATGCAGATCAGGATAGTGTCGCCATAAGCTATCCCGTGCTAGCCGGTGACTACTACTTAAGATTAACAGTGATTGCTGAAAACGTGGCATCATCTACCCGCGAATTCAATTTGTACGTTTCCCAAGACGGCACTGAACTACCAAAGTTAGAGGCTTTTCCTCAAAAAGAAGTTCAAACCGAATAATAAGATGTCGTTGTAAAATGTTAATTGTTCAGAAAGCTGGTTATAGCAACTGCTAGTTCCCTGGTGTTAGTCAGTACAATAATCACTTAAGTCACAAGGTAGTAGACTGTGATCTGGGCTTGCAGGAAACCCTCGAAATTCACGATTACTAATTTTCGTGTGATTTGTAGAATAGTGTTACAGGATTGGAGGGACTTATCTGGAATACAATCCGCTATTTTGTTAGCGGGTAGGAAATTGGTAGGTCAATGCCAGTGCGTGCCCAAATGTGTTACAATAACATAAAATAGAGTGACTACCTCAGGTAAGGTCAAATGACAAAGGACGCCTCTATCAACAAGAGAAATCCGGTGTCTCCGACAACCAGGAACGGGAAGAAGAAGTTAATAGCTTTCGGATGGTATGGCGGTAAGTTCTCTCATTTAGACTGGCTTCTGCGACTTCTTCCAAATTGCCATCATTACTGCGAACCGTTCGCAGGCTCAGCCGCAGTACTCCTGAATCGTGAACCTTCACAAATAGAGACCTATAATGATTTAGACGGAGAGGTCGTCAACTTCTTCCGAGTTCTCAGAGACCATAAAGACAGACTAGTTGAAGCCATCGGATTGACACCTTTTTCCAGGGAGGAATTTGAGCAGGCCTGCACCCTCGACCCTGACTTGGATGCAATTGAACGCGCCCGCCGGTTCTTTGTACGAGCTCGCCAAGTAAGAACTGGCCTTGCCCAAAAAGCCAGCCTAGGTCGATGGGCGAATTGTAAACAAACCTCTCGGGCTGGTATGAGTGGCGTCGTTAGCCGATGGCTCGGCAGCGTAGAGGCTTTACCGGATATTGCCGAGCGGCTTCTACGCGTGCAGATAGAAAACCGCCCAGCAATCGAGGTTATTCAACTATACGATTCACCGAATACCCTTTTTTACTGTGACCCGCCCTATGTACACGATACCCGTGGCGATTGTAATGCTTACAGCAATGAAATGACTAACGATGACCATCGGGAACTAGCCAGAGTACTGAATGCAGTCGGAGGCAAAGTATCTATCTCAAATTATGACTGCCCACTTATGGACGAGATCTATCCGTCCCCCAGGTGGTTCAAAGTGCTAGGGCCAAAAAAGACTATCCATTCAACCAAAGACGTGCGTCGCGAGATCCTTTGGACAAACTACGACCCCTTTACATTAC
>JAURWL010000250.1 GCA_030654965.1 Dehalococcoidales bacterium
CGGAGACCGCCCAAAAGGTGCATAACCTGCGGCCTGACATCGTGGGGATAACGGCCGTCACACCCTCATACCACATAGCCAAGGAACTCGCCGGGGCTGTCAAGGCCTTGGACTGTGTGCCCGTGGCAGTCGGTGGGCCCCATATCACCATATTGAAAGAGAAAGCCTTCGACCCCATCTTTGACTACGCCTTCGTGGGAGAGGCAGAGAGGTCTTGGCCCTTATTCTTGTATTACTACCGAGACAAAGCGGATTTCACCAGCATCAAGGGAATCCTGTTCAGAAGAAACGGCCAAGTCCAGTTCACAGGCATGCCCCCTATGGTTGATGTCAACTACATCCCCTTTCCCGCGAGACACCTGTTGAAGATGGATCAGTACCGCATCGGGACTCTACAGGGACTCAAGAAGTTCTCTCTTATATCGGCCAGCCGGGGCTGCCCTTTCAGCTGCACCTTTTGCGCCGCAGGGATACTGGGAAAGACAGTCCGCTGGCGTTTGGCTGAGTCCGTAGTGGACGAAATGGCCTCTGTGGTACAAGAGTTCAACATCAGGCACTTCCAATTCGCAGATGACAACCTTACCCTCAACAGAAGTTACATCTGGCGCTTGTGCGATCTGGTCAAGGGGCTGCGCATCACCTTTGAAGGCTGTACCCGCGCCAACCTGCTGGATGAGGAACTGGTGCGCCACATGGCTGACTGCGGCCTCACCAGGCTTTACATCGGCTTAGAGTCGGTAGACCCCGTGGTGCGCAAGCTAGCCGGAAAGGACGATGTATCCCTCACCAGCCACTGGATCGCCAACAGGCTGTGTAAAAAGTACCATGTCGAGGTGGTCAACCACATTATGCTGGGCCTGCCCGGCGAGACCAGAGCCACCGCCCAGGCAACAATCGATTATGTCCGGAAAGATCGCGACATACATGACATAACCCTGAGCATCGCCACCCCCTACCCCGGAACTGAACTCCTAGAGATGGCCCGACGGGGGGAGCACGGGCTGAGGCTTGTTACAGAGGACTACTCCCAATACTACCGCTACGGCTCGGCGGTGATGGGGGTCAATGACCTGTCCCCCCAAGACCTTGTGAGGCTCCAGAACGATGGATTTGCCAAGATATACTTGGCTCCCTGGCGCTGGAGGACGCTGTATAAAAAGACAGGCCTGCTCGGGGTGCTGCTGACACTGGTGCGCTTGGTGCGCTACTGGAAGAGGAAGGTGCTATGAGCGCCTGTGATCTGTGCCAAATGACTGACTTTTTTTGGGAAGACCAAATATGCGGAGCGTCTTACTGCAAAAGCCATCCGGATCGGGCGATGGTTGTTCTGAAAAGACACAGCGCTGAGCCAACGCCTCAAGAGTTAGAGCACATGACCGCAGTTACCCAAAAGTTGTGGCCCGGGCTGACTTTTCGAGGACCCAACTCAATACTGGACCACTTTCATTTGCATCAAGAATAGGAGGTAGACAATGGCTGAATTCCTCAAATTCGATAAATGCCGGGTTTGCGGTTCTGAGGAGACGGTATGCGACCAAGTGGTAAAAAGCGAACGGGAGAAGGGCAATTTCAAGTCCGACTTTCACCCTTCCTTCGCACGTTTGGATACACCCATATTTGACCCCACCCAGAAGGTTTTCTTCAAGAAACGTGTGCCGGCGCTGGTGGCCTTCCTTGACATCTGCGCTACATGCGGCTGTGTCCGTGCCACCAGAATAGACTTGGGTGAGGCAGAGATAACACCCATGCAGCGAGGCGTGAAAGGGGGCTAGATGGAATACTACCGCAAAAAGGGCTTATTGATGCCACACGTCCTAAGACGTGAAGGGTTTACTCCTGTGGCTCATGACCCAAGTAGTTTAAGGTGTAAACTGGGTTTTCACAAAGAACACCACCACCCCGATGGCCTGTTTTGCACCGCATATTGTTATAGGTGCGGAAAGGTACTGTATCAGCATACAATGGAAACTATGAATGATAGATAGAGTCCTTTTTCTCATAGAGAAATACTGTGATGCCGACCCGGCCTGCGGCCCCACCAACGCCGAAAGCATGGTGGTGGGGGCCTTGGAGTCCACCGGGCTGGTAGGGCAACTCAAGCACTTCTACTATGACGTGCTGGCCAAAACCTTCGGCCAAGAGACTATAAACCGCATGCTCTTGGAGGACTGTGACCTCTTCCGCCCCCAAGCCATAGTCTACACGCCCATGATGGGACTGCTGGGCGTTCAACTCAATCCTTCCAAGGATACCCTCAAAGAACTTCGGCACCGCGGGATCAAGATTTACACTCACCTGTGGGATACCTGCGGCCGGGAGCGGGAGATGGTGGACTGGTTCCATGATGTCTCAGATGCCATCGGAGATGTGGCCTCTAACGCAGACCGCTTCCACGATCCGAAATTTATCCAAGTGTGGTCGGCGGTGGACCCCCGTGTGTTCTATGACCGGAAGTTAAATCGGGACATTGACATCAGTTTCATCGGCTCGGTTGACCTCACCGGAAAGAAGTGGCCTCAGCGGGTCGCCTACATAAACGCCCTCAGAAACAGCGGGATAAATGTCGTAGTCCGGGGTGGCCAGAGAGGAGACCGTGTCTCCTGGGAGGAATACGCCAAGCTCCTCTGCCGCAGCAAAATCTCCCTGAACTTCTCCATGAACATCCCCACGCCGCACTGCCAGATTAAGGGGCGGGTGTTCGAGAGTATGGCCTGTGGAACTATGCTCCTGGAGGATAACGGCGACATGACACGCCGGTTCTTTGAGCCTGGGGTAGACTTTGTGATGTTTGACTGCGGCTGGAAGGGGGATCAACTGAGGTTTGATGACCTGCTGAATAAAGTGAAGTATTATCTTGCTCATGAAGATGAGCGACTGAAAATTGCCAAGTCTGGCCGGGAGAAGGTGACCACCAAATACAGTGCCCAGTCCATGTGGGAATATATCTTAAGGAGTACCTGTGGGTAACGACTTTACCGGTTGGTTTTCCCCGTCTGAGATGGATATCCTGTCCAACCTGGTGGGCAAGCACGCCAGACCGGGCATGCTGGCTGTGGAGGTTGGCTCTTGGAAAGGAAGGTCTAGCTCTGCCATCGCTAGTATTGTTAAGGCAGTAGGCGGACTTCTCTACTGTGTTGACCACTTCAAGGGCTCCCCCAGCACTCCGGAATGGGACCCGGGCAGCGACGTTGGCATATTCTCGGTCTTTGCCACAAACGTGAAGGACATGGGTCTGTGGCCTTGCATTAAAGTGATGTTCATGCCCAGCAGGGATGCCGCCGCGGTGTTCGCCGACGGGGTGGCTGATGTGCTGTTCTTGGATGCCACACACAAATACGCCTCAGTGCTGGAAGACATTAAACTGTGGCTCCCCAAGGTCAAGAAAGGCGGCCTGGTCTGCGGCCATGACTGCGAGTGCAGGCCGACAGACCCCAACTTTCTCAAAATGGTCAAAAGCCACAGCGACACCGAAGTTAAAGAGGCTGACATGCTGTGCATCAATGAGATGAACTGGGGCTGCCACCCTGGGGTAGTTCTGGCAGTGCCCGAAGTGTTCGGGGATGACTACGAGATCACCGACATACGATTGGGGGCCATATGGCACACGGTGAAGAGGTGATAAGCATAGTCATACCCCACGCCGGAGCCCTAGACACTCTGAAAGCCTGCTTGGAAAACCTCAAAGGTAGCGTATTGATTGTAGAAACAGATACCAAAGACGTGAAGGGAGCCTCCGTAGACTACGGGGTTATCGTGGTGACCGACAAGCCCGCCCCCGCAGTTCTCGAATATTTGGCCAAAGAGAATACCCAAGTCATAACCAACAGCAAATTTGTGGGCACCGAGGTCGCCTTAAATATCGGCTGGAATGCTGCCATAGGTCAATACCTGATGTACCTGATGACTGACGTCCATTTAGTTCCGGGGGCCCTCGATGCGCTGGGGGATGCGCTGGAAGCACATCCCGAGTTCGGCTGGGTGGCTCTCTCCAGCGAACAGACTGGGTTCTTGGCCGGTTGCTCCATGTTCACACGGGAAGTCTGGGAGAAGGTGGGGCTCTGGGACGAGGAGTTTGCCAGTGGCGGGGGCTTCAGTGATGACGATTACCTCCGGCGGGTATGGAAGGCGGGTTATAAACCCCATATAGTCGCCCGCCCCAAAGTAAAACATATCACAGACAGTTCAGCTACTTTTGCCCTGCTGGGGGCTGACCAAAAGACGGCCCGCTTCCGCCAGAACCAAGCCCGGTTTGAGAAGAAGTGGGGTGAGCCTGGGACCAACTGGGATAATCTGCCCCGCTACGACCCGCCACCGGAACTGCACCGGATTGACTGGATCAAGAGCAAGGTGGGCTTCTTTGATACAGTTCTGGAATTGGGCTGCGCCGAAAACCCGACCTGGAAGGGAACCCACTTCAAGGTGACCACAGTGGACATAAGCCTGAGGCCGGAGGAGAACTGTTTTCCGGATATAGTGGCCGATGCTGCCAAGGTGCCCGTGGCGGACAAGTCCTACGATGTGGCCTGCGCCAATGAACTCTTGGAACACGTGGCCGATCCCCAAGCGGTGCTCAAGGAGGCGGTGCGGGTGGCCAGGAAGAAGATTATCATTACCGTGCCCAACGAGCATAAGTGGCCCTCGGCTCTGAAGCCCTTCTGGAACCCCGGTCATGTGAGGTTCTATGACAGAGCTACCTTTGAGGAAGAACTCAAGCAACTGGGCCTGCCCTATAAAATCGAGGAGATCCGTTTCAAGTACTGGAGACATCTGGGTGTTGAAATATACTGCGACGGGGGTAAGAAAGTGGAACAAGCGGTAAAGCTAAACTTGGGGAGCTTCCAAGATACCATAGGCCACGGCTGGACAAACATAGATATCCTGAATGTGCGGCAACACATTCCGGCAGACCACCTCTTCAAGCAGTGTGACCTGCGTCAAGGCATACCCTACGCCGCGGTTGATGCCATAAGATGCAGCCATTTGATAGAGCACCTGACGCTGGAAGAGGCCAAAAACCTGCTGAGGGAAATGTACCGCGTGCTCAAGCCCGGAGGCCTGGCCCGCATAGCCACCCCCGATGCCGACATTATATTCAAGCACTACATGGCCAAAGACATGGCCTTCTTCAACCAGATACAACCGCCGGAGTATATCCAGGCGCCCACAGAAGGGGAGAAGCTGTCCAGGCTGCTTTTCTCCGGAGACTATCAGCACCGGGCGGTGTATAACTTTGAGATGCTCAAAAACTTTTTGGAGCAGGCGGGATTCACTAGGATATTTCGATCAGTGGCAGGGTTCAGCCACAGCGAGGCAATGCAGATGGAGCCTACTGATCAGCACGTGGAGATAAGTCTTTTTGTGGAGGCAGTGAAATGAGGCGAAGTATGGGAAGTGTCAAAATCAAGAAACCACCCATAGCTAAAGAAACCTTGGAAGAGGTTATCCGCAAAGACCGCGAGGAATTGCAGCGCCTGATGGACACCCCGCCTGTAGTTCCCGAGGATGTGCGACATGCGGCCCGGTTTGCTGGGAGCATGAAGCATTCGCTCTTCTATTCCCAATTTGTTGAGAAAGCAGTTGCAAAGGCCTACAAGAGAGGCTTTGAAGACAGTAAGAAGGAGGTCACATGAAAATCTTGGTCATCAGCACAAACATTTTCCCTCTCCCCCCTAGCGGCTATTCCGGACTCGAAATGCTGGTTTACAACTGGGCGGTCGAGTTTCAAAAGGCAGGTCACCAGGTCAGCGTGGTGGCCCCCGCGGGAAGCCAGCTCCCCGAGGGAATGGAGTTGATAGCCACTAACCTCGGCGAGGGCGAGGACGCCAGTTGGGGCCGCTACAAAGACCGCCTGATGAAAGGCGACTGGGACGCTGTGTTCGACAACAGTTGGATATGGATGTCTGCCCTGTCTCAGATGGAGGCTGACCGCCAACTGCCGGTGGTACACTGCTACCATTCCGATCCCTATAACTTGGGGGCTGCGCCGCCGATAGCCAATCCCTGCATCGTGGCCTTCTCCGAGGCGCAGGCTAATATCATGCGCCGGAAGTGGAACTGTGCTGTCCGTGTAGTCCACCACGGAATTGACCTTGACTTCTACAAGCCCGATCCCAATGTACCAAGGGGGAACCGCTATCTGTTCCTTGCCCGGTACACTCC
>JAURWL010000191.1 GCA_030654965.1 Dehalococcoidales bacterium
CGCGTCCATGCTCTCGCCGCTGCGCATGCGCAGGCGCAGCAACTCGGACGCGGCCGTCTCTGCGTCGTTGGTCGGCACGAAGTTGGCCTTGAGTGCGGTGACGAAGGCCGGCCAGTCCGCGATGGGCGCTCCAGCCCCCGCCGCCTGCTGTACGTGGCCCTCCCACCACACGTTGATCTGGCGATCCCAGTGCATGGCCGCGATGCGGACGCGCTCGCCGAACTCCCCGCTGCCCACGCCCAGCTGAGACAGCAACTGCTCCAGCTTGAACAGCCAGTCCGCCAGCGTGGTACCTTCACTGGCCTTGTGGTAGGCGAGCTCTCCAGGCTGGACCGCCGACATGCGCACCTGAGGAGGCGCGCGCTGCTGCTGCTGCTGCTGCTGCTGCTGCTGCTGCTGCTGCTGCTGCTGCTGCTGCTGCTGCTGCTGCTGCTGGTAGACTAAGTGGGCCTCCTGATGCAGTCGCGTCTGCTTCTCCAGTCGCAGCTGCTCCAACTCTCTCTGCATTTCCTGCAGCTGCATGTGAGCGAGCATTGTCGCGGTTGCGGCGCTGTCCCCTAACGCGGTGTCCGAGACGGACAGAGCCCCCAGCGGCTCTTCCCGCTTTGTGAGCGCCGAAGCGGCTCTGGTGGTGACGCCCGACCCGACCGGCGCCCTCGGCGGCCCCTGCTGTCCGGGCGTTCCCGAACCTCTCAGCGGCGATGGCACGGGGGCCTCCTGCCCCGGTGCACGCGATGCGTCTCCAGATCCCTGCTGATGGCTCATCCCCGTATGTGTGTGTGTGTATGCGGATGTGTAGCTGCGTGGATGTTGCTGCTGTCCGCCCCCGATGTTGCTGCGCCTCCTGCGCTGCGTGAGTCGTCTGCTGCTGCTAAGCCGCCCCCGTTGCTGCCGTCGCTGCTGACGATGTGCGTTTCTCTCGCTTGATCCGCGCGCCCAGACGCCGTGGACTTCCGAAACCAATGCAACACAGGCTGAGCTGTGTCCCGCGACCGTGTGTGTGACGAGCGAGCTGTGACGAGCGGTTGAAGAGAGAACGAGAGAATGAAAGGCTCTGAGAAGGCTGCGCCGAACGGACGCGAACAAAGGCCGTTACGGCGAGAATAGACAAGTGCGTGCCAGCACCAATGCACGCAAATGGAAGAGAATGATAGAGTATGTTACAATTTCCCTCCTTGTCCCTGCAGCCTTCGAGAGAAATGGATGTTTGGACTGTTTCCGGGCCAAAACTGAGCGTTTTGTCCCTTTGCAACCGAAAAGGCGCG
>JAURWL010000004.1 GCA_030654965.1 Dehalococcoidales bacterium
TCGCGTGGCATCAAGCCCATGTTGATTTGAATGAGCACATCTTCTGATTTCATCAAAGTGAACAAGAGACAACTGCTGCGACGCATGTGTGTGCGGGCGCTTGCTTCGCTTCTCAACACAGTGAAGAATCTAGCCTCAACGTTCCTGGTCAGGGACAGTCTGTGACGTCTGACCCTGCGTCCGGACCGGAGGCCAAAGATGGCACATTGCTGTGTCGTCTCGTCTCGTCTCCGCCTGTGCTTCTTATCATGTGCGTGTCGTTTAATCTTTGAACTCGACCGCCGTCACCTTTCCGAGCATGACGATGGTGTTTCCCTCGAGCAAGCCAACGCGTCCGAGACCCTCCGAGTCAGCGTACTTCTCCACGACGAACTGCTGCGTCGGCTCGAACACCAGCTCAGCAACGTAGTTCGCCTTGAGCTCCTTCGCATCCACCACCTTCTCCTTACCGAGAGACTTGTGCATCACCCAGTTGATCTTGATGAGCTTCACGGCGCACTTGGAAGTACGCACGCACGCCACGGGGCAATAGCCGATCTTGAGCGCATTGGGGAGGTCCAACACCTGCGCCTGCATGGTGAAGTTCTTGCACGCCTTGATCGACTTGTCACTCTTCAGGACCATGATGTCGCCGCTGTCCGGCATGTTCTCCTTGCTGAGACCCTTGATGTTCATACCGACGTTGTCACCGGCCACTGCCTGCGGGATCTTCTTGTGATGCATCTCAACAGAGAAGACCTTGCCCATGCACGGGTTGGCGTCAGTGTGACGAGGCAGGAAGATGACCTCATCACCATCCTTCACCTTGCCCTGCTCGAGACGCCCGGTGATGACATCACCCACACCCTTGATCTTGAAGCAGCCAGACAGAGGCATACGGAGAGGCGCATCATCGCGACGCTTGGGCACAGCGGCGTACTTGTCGAGCGCCTCGAACAGAGTCGTGATCTTGACGGCCGATGCAGCCTTGAGGTCCTGCTTGACTTCGACACCGTTCCACCACGGCATGTTCTCCGACTTGGTGAGCAGATTGTCGCCCTTCCAGCCGCTCATCGGGATGATTGGCACGCAGTTCTCGACGAACTCCTTCTGCCAGCCGACCTTGATGAGCATGTTGCGCATCTCATCGCGAACCTCGTTGAAGCGCTTCTCAGACCAGTTCACAGTACCGTCGTCCTGCACAACACACACAAGGAAGAGCGAGCGAGCGAGCGACAGAGTGAGCAGGAGCCAACGCCAGGTGCCGCAGCTAGGGAGGTGTGTGTGTGTCAACTTGCCATCTTGTTGACTCCCACAATGAGCTGCTTGACGCCCAACAGGTTGAGCAGACGGGCATGCTGACGAGTCTGTCCCTGCACCTCCTTGGATGCGTGGTCCCCCTGTGCGATGGCGGTAGTGAATCCACCCTCGGCCGGCACCATGAGCACGGCCACGTCGGCCTGCGACGCGCCTCCCAACATGTTCTTGACGAAATCGCGGTGACCCGGAGCATCGATGATGGTGTAGTGGTACTGCGGAGTGAAGAACTCCTTGCTGGTACACGCGATGGTGATACCACGAGCACGCTCATCCTTCTGCTGATCCATAACGAACGCGTAGATGAATGACTCCTTGCCTAGTGCCGCGGCCTCAGCCTTCAGCTTCTCCAAATCGCGATCGGACACACCGCCGAGGAGCACCAGTAGACGACCCGTGACGGTCGATTTACCAGAGTCGACGTGACCCGTGATGGCCACACTCAAGTGCTTCTTATCAGCATTGTCCATAGGGGCGGCAGCAGCCATGTTGAAGGAGAGGAGAGAGAGGAGAGAAGAGGGAAAACGAGGCGAAGAGTGCGCGATCGATGCCGCAGGATAGAGACGATGACTTAGACGAATGAGAGAGCAAAGGAGGAAGGAATGAAGGTAGCCACAGGACACGAACAGTCGCAGGTCGGAGGGAAATATGGGAGACACCATAATGCTGGTGTCTCATTCTCATGCGCGTGGTATTGCGCACTGACACGGTGCTCGTGCGGCGGGCGAAAAGCGCATGCGTTGGATGCGCGAAGTAGAGTTGCGTCGACCTTTCGCCTCATCGAGCTCTCCTCTCCTCTCCTCTCCTCTCCTCTCCTCTCCTCTCCTCTCCTCTCCTCTCCTCTCCTCTCCTCTCCTTCCATCTGCTCTGCTCTCTCGCTTGCGCATCCGCATCCACGCCACACCGTGGACAGCATACTGGTACTCTGACGACTCGGTCATGGCTTCCCATCATCGTACTCGCGGGCTGAGCAGTGCAGTGGGACCTGCTAGTCCGTGCACTGTGCCGGACTTGGACTCCGGATCCTTCGACATGACCGATCGCGACCCACCCGCCACTGGAGCGGCGGTCTTTGCGTCTGCATGGCCGCCGGTCTCGGTCTCTGCGCACCATGCGGCCTCCAACACAGCGCACGCTGCACGGCCGCATTTGCCTGCAGCCAACATTCGTGTGAGTCAGCATGACAAGGCCGAACCCAAGAAGGAGAATGACCAGGCGGAGGCAGCGTCACAAAGGGCAGTGGGTGCAGGCGAGTCGACGTCCGCATGTGCAGGGCTGGGTGCATGCATTGTGCCTAGTCCTAGTCCGCTCTCCTACCGACGGTCACCCAGTGCATCCGCATCCGCATCCGC
>JAURWL010000006.1 GCA_030654965.1 Dehalococcoidales bacterium
CTGCAAATCCGCGTCAGCATTCTGCAGGTCTGTAAGTTCGCTCGCGGTAGCACTCTTCAAATCCACTAAAGACTTCTCTAGGAAGGCTATTTGATTGTTGGCTTGGACAGCCAGTGCCGCCAGCAACTCGTTTAGTTTGTCTACTTGGTCTTGGGTGAGCTTGCTCTCATCCGTCAGACTGCCATGTAGGTCATTCAGCACAGCTTGCAGCGTCCGGAGGTCGCCAACAACTTGGGTATTGAACCCCCTTTGCTTTTCACTGATCAGTATCAAGTTGGCCACGCCATCAATAGTAACAGATAGGTCACCATTGAGCTTCGTGAGGACAGGGGCTAACTCAGTCCTCATGTCCCCCTGGAACTGGTCGAGGATGCCCATTATTTCTTTTCTCGCCAACTGCCAATCAGGTACCGGAATTACCGCAGCCCCTATAACCATAGTAACCACAGGGATGTTAACGCCATTTACGGATACGCTTGACTGGGCACCAGTCACGACCACATTGGTCTTGGAGCTATCGCCTCCTATGCCCACAGCGGTCTGGGGGTTATCCCCATTGACTGTAACTGTGGTATCGGGATTATCCCCGACAACAATTACGTCAACATTCAACCCGGGGTCCGGGTCTGCCGCAAAGGCTATGTTGCCACCCACCGCAAAAAGTAGTATAATAAGGATGAGCATCCCCGCTATCTTCAGTTTCATGTCTCTCCTTTCGTTTAGGTGGGCTCCCCTCCCCAGAGAGCCCACCTACCCTTTTTCTTACTGAATAGTAGTAGCGTACCCAGGTGCGTTCGACGGACCGATGTTGAAGTTGCCATTGAAGTTCGCAATGATGGACAGTGAGCAACTACCGAACGTACCGTTGCCAGGAATGGTCAAGGGATTGACCGCCCCGACTGGCGTGACTATGCTATTGCTGCCACCAGCCTGAAGACTATATTGTCCAGACCCTGTAGCCGCAATAGTAGCACTGGTGTAGCAACCTCCACCCCAGCCAAGCTGAGCCTGACCATTATCGTATTTGTCGCCACTTGCCTCGGTAGCCATACAGTTAACCTGTGCTGTGCCACTACCAGTCAAAGTGACCATACCATAGTTATCTGTGGCGAGAAGCCCTATGGCATTTGCAGCTATGAACTGCTGAATCATGTAGCTTGAGCCACTTGCCCCAAAGTTAACTCCACCAGGTATCGGGTACGTGCTGTTGCACATCGTCGCATAGTTGGTCCAGCTTCCCGTAGCCATTGCTCCCATTCCGTTAGAACCAACAAATGCGTAATCCACCTGTCCAGAGTGGCCGTATGACCCAACAGCAGAATCAGTCCTGTTGGTCTGGAAGACCATACTTCCACCACCGGAAAAGGTTCCGTTGATAGAGGCACTTACCGTATCTACACCATAGGAGTATGGATTGTCGTTGTTGTCGGTCACGGTAAATGTTCCGCTAGCAAATCCAGCACTTACGCCGAAACTAGTTACGTTGTCGTTACCAGCTGTCACCGTCGTCCCCACGGTTCCGGCCCCAGACCAGTTCACGGTAACAGTAGTCGGATCGGCGGCAAAGGCCGCACTGTAGCCAACGGCGAGTACCAACGCCAAGGCTAATACTAGAGCAATTACCAGTTTTTTCACGTTTCTCCTTTCAAAATATCCTAGTCTACTTTGAGTCCCGTCAGTCTCAGATCATGTCAGCCCCCTTTCTTTTTGATTTCCGAAAGCCAGGCTTTGACCACACGCTTCAACCTAGCGATTATCGGCTTTTTCATGTTTCTCCTTTCTTAGGGTCCGTAGACACGCTCCACTCCCAACTCATCTCCATAGGCCAAGGTGTCCTTTTTCAATTCCCCGGTTGCTCCATAGCCATACATTGTGAGTTCACTGCCCACAGACTTATACAGATCGCCCAACATTATCCAGTGACCCGCTTCATGGGTCATTATATTCTGGACATCATACGCAACCCCGGAGTTGGTGGGATCAGCATATCTACTGGCAACAGGTATCGCACTTCCCGAAAGATCAGGGGAGACATTCGGCACCGTGTAACTCCAAGCAAGGGTGCTGTTCATTTGCGTGTCAACTTCAACTATCTGTTTGCCGAACCTGTAATACCAGACAGTCGTTACAGCAATAGCATTGGGGTACTGGGCACTGATGTTCTCCCATGAGACAACGTTGTAGCCATCGAAAATGCCCCCGCTACGGCTGGTCGGTCCTTGGTAACTAAAGCCCAACGGACCGCTAGCCCCATCCCAAGTAGCAAACGCAGCTTGAACCGGGGTGGTATCAGTAAACCCACTTGGGTTAATCCCGTATTTTATGCTGGGGTTAGCCCAGTGGATTCCGTTGTACTTATAGTCGTTGCATAACACCCCACCAACCTGCCCAGGCGGAGACAGCGGCCTTTCGAGAGCGCCCTTCGGGTAGTGAACAAATACCGCCTTGTCGATGGGATCCTTGTCTGCTTGGGCTCCTGTCAGAACACTTATCAGCAGAATAGCCCCGATTATCACTGCCAACCACTTTGACATATTTTCTCCTTTCAAAATTAGTCTACTGGGTTGTTTGCCTATCATCACCTCCTTGAGATTTCAAAAAACGCTCCAAGTCGTCCAAGCGAAATCTCCTATCACCCCGGCTACCTAAGCGATAAGGTTGCAACAGGCCTTGATCACTCCACCTTCGCAAGGTATTATTATGGACACTGAGAAATCGAGCGGCCTGCCCTGTCCTTAGCGCCACAGGCTCTCGCAAACCCTTAGCCACCTTTCAGCCTCCCTTCTGTTTTTTGGTCTTTTCCTCTTTCAAAGCCTTTTCCACCAGCTCATTGACAAATTTACTGGGTTCCTTATGCTGGGTGACAATTGCATCGTACAATTCCTTTTTGAGATAGATAGTAGGCATAGCTACCCTCCTTTAATTCTCGTGATAATACTAACACCAACAAGCCCTGTTGTCAAGGGGTTTGGAGACCATTTTTAGCCACCGACCTATTATTGCTCGCATCCATCATCTTGATTTCATTAAGCCCTTTGCTCGCACACATCTTATTGGTTTCACACCCAGCATTGCTCGCACTAAGCTTCTTGATTTCACACATGCTTTTGCTAACTCTTATCCACAAAATCCTCCGGTTTGAAGACCCGGGAGTGCCCCAGCTTCTCCACAGGATAGGGTTCTCTAACCGGCAGCCCCAGTTCCTCTCTCCAAGCGGTGTCAAGCATGATTATAAACAACCTAATCATATATCTCAGAGCCTGGTTGTGTAGGTGCCCCTGGAACAAAATGCCTTCAGGCTCAGTTTTCAGGGCCAGCTTTGAGGCACAGTCAGGGCAAAACCTTGCGGTCTTGACCTTAACCTCCTTAGCACATTGAGGACAGAACTTGCCTGAAGGAGTAGCCATTATCTTAACCCCATTTGCCTCAGCCCGATGCTCCAGATACTCTTTATGGTGTAAGTAGGCTTCATAGAATTTTCCCTTGGCTTTGAGCAGGTTCCCGCCCAGCCTCCAGAGCATGGAGCGCAATTCTGAGTTGTAGTGAGTTTTTTCTCCTGATTGTCTCTTCTCCGCTTTACCATCTATCACCGCAAATCCGCAGTACCTCACAACTTTTGACGGAGTAGAGAACAGTTCTATACCGTGTGCTTCATCTTCTTCCACTTTCTCTATCAATCCCACAACCTTGGCTAAGTTCTCAGGGCCCACTCCTTTGACCCGGCTGGCCCACTCCCAGGTAGGATGGGCTTTGATAATGGGAACAATGTCACTCACCAACCTGTCCTCTAGGTCTTGTAACTCTTTGTGCCGGGTGAGCACGACAGGGTCCGACTTTCCTTGCAGTTCCAAGTGAGCAACCCGATTCCCAGTGGATTGCCTTATCTTCTGGACACTGTTGAGAGTGTCCACCAGAAAAGGCAGGCTCGACAAATAGGTTCTAGACCCTTCCATGGCATGATCTCCTTTCACGCACATATATTATTGGTTTCACTCTTGGCTTTGCTCGCAGTCCACCATTTGATTCCACTCACTACATTGCTCGCACTTCTTCATTTGGTTTCACATCAAACATTGCTCGCACTGAGCTTCTTGATTCCACTTGAGTCTTTGTTCGCACTAGGTTTATTGATTTCACTTCATAGCTTGCTCGCACCTCTTCACTTGATTTCACCTGTCCATTTGCTCGCACATTTTCTTTTGTTTTCACGGACTTCATTGCTCGCACACACGTTATTGGTTTCACATTAGCATTTGCTCGCATCCCGTTTGTTGGCTCCACATTTGACATTGCTTAGACTAAATCTTCCTCAGTATCATAGAATCATATTTCATAAGCTCTACCTGGGTTTCTCCATTGACGACCACATTTGAAGCACTCATAATATCTCAAAGGTCCTTGAAGTATCTCCCCATCCCCGAATATCATTTCACCTCTAACCGTTCGTGTTATTCGGTGATAACTCCCATGCTTTAAGTAGCAAATTAGCCATCTCGTTATGTAAAACAAGGGACTCC
>JAURWL010000193.1 GCA_030654965.1 Dehalococcoidales bacterium
GAGAGAGAGAGAGAGAGAGAGAGAGAGAGAGAGAGAGAGAGAGAGAGAGAGAGAGATGAATACTCCGTTCGCGCGACGAACTCGACGATGTGATTTGTCCTTCGCGTCCATTCATCATGTTCGAATTTGCCGTGATCGAAATTGGCCCTTGTCAATTGACTGAAAGCTCACAGTTGATCGTGCTGAATGAATTAGATCAGCGGTCGATCTCGAGCCCATTAGCCGCATCATCCTCACAGCGACCAGGCGTACATCAGTCGATCATCGTCGCTCGATCAGAGTGATGGTCGAGAAGTGTGTACTGTGCAAATCGCGCTGGCCGAAGGATCAGCTTTACTCGGCATGCAAGTGCTACAAGAAATCAGACTCAAATCGACTGCATAAGGAATGTCTTGCTGCAATTTATGCAAACAAAGAGACAGATGAATTGCCGAGGTCAGTGGACGAGCGTCAAACGAGCTCAAGTTGAAGCGAGCGCCGAAGCGAATGACGAGCATGCGTCTGACACGGTACATGCTTCGTTGCTTCACGCAGATGTCCGTCTTGCCACGACACTTATCGCGTGTCAGTGAAGTACAATTTCATGTTCGCGTGGAATCGCGTGTTCACTTGCCGATCCGTTGGCCATCTGTTCGAAATGATGATCATCGTATGCATGATCGCATGTGGTCAGTAGATGAGACGAGCGCGTCGTGAATTCATCCTGCTGTTCGATGAAATCGTGCTGACTCACTTTCTTCCATCGCTAGGTCTGTTCACTCTCTGGATTTTCCATCATTCGCCCGAGTACCTGAACAAGCATCGCGGTCGTCCTGGTGAACACACGGATTTCGCCACTTACCTGATCTATTTCCTATTCGCACTCACGATGTGTCTTGTGCCGTGTCAGTTGAAGAATTCGACAACAATATGCCGTCGCTGAGGAGCACGCACGCCGCGCGATGCTGATTGCTCACTTTTCCTGTACATTGTCTGTTCTGTCTTCCAGTCACGCTGAAGAAGGTGTTCGAACGATGGCGCGCAGCAAACTCGGATATCGAGGTCTCCATCGTATGATGAGCGACCGAACAGACCCGCCGCTGCAGCCATGCATCGCGTGCCGCATCTCAATTGTTTCACAGCTGGTCACGAGCCGCGCCATACAATATTCTCACTGTCTTACAACTGCGAATCCTTTGAGGCGCGCGCGCGTGACGTCGACTGTGCATGCGCAGCTGCAGGCTCGTGCATTTCTAATTTCTGCAGCTGCTTAAGCGCGCACGTGCACGATCGAGCTCGAGGTTGGCCTGCTGCAGCGCTCGCGTTGTGTGAGTTGCAATTGAATCTGATGATGCGTTGTATGAAAAACGTGTGAGAATGAATGATCGCGCGTGTGCGCCCGTTACTCCTCTTTCGTTTCCTCTGGCTGTTGTTGTTGCGTCGTGTCTGCCGATTCGCTTGCCTGTGAATCTGGTGCGGGTGATGACGATTGTAGGCTTGTTTGCACTGGTGCTTGCATATTTTGCAGTTCATGCAGTTTCTCCGCCACTCTCTGTGCTTGTGCCGCCGCTTGTGCTTGAGCTTGCGCAGCGAGTGCTTCTTCTTCGCGTTGTTCCGCACTCGGCTCGACCGGTTTAGGTGGAGGATAGAGTGCGAGAGCTTGTTGAGCTTGAAGCTGTTGATCCTTCGAGAATCCTTCGACTGTCCCGAGTGCTAATGCTTGTAGTTTCGGGAATCCCGGATCCTCCATGAAACACTCTCGGAGGAGTGCGGAAGATGACAGTTGTTCGATGATGGCGAGGAGTAGTGCGAGCGTCGCGTGAGAAGGCATCCAATCGGTACGCACGAAACTCATCAGCGAGTGGACGATACGAGCCTCACCTAACACTTCGTACAACTCCTCACGCTCGAATGTCGGACCGAGTAGGGAGAGTACATTCGGGAACAGTGCTTTATCCGAGCCGCGATGTGCGACTTGTTCCAGAAGACGAACGAAACGCTTGATCGTATACGGATTCTGAATGAAGAATGCAGGCTGATACTTGGCGAAACGACCCACATCGACGAATGCTTCGTAGACATCCTGTAACACACCACGTACTTGATCGAGATCCTCCTCGTGCTTCGACAGATTCGCGAGCGTCTCGGTGAGAGAATCGAGATAGTTGTGAATGAACGTCGGCTCGAGCACGATCAACCAGGGATTGCTCTTTAATCGAGGCACACTCTCCTGTAGGCATGTCAGACAGTCCTTCCATCTGTGATTCGATAGCTCTCGTGCTCGTTTGATCTCGGCGTCGAGTGCATCCTGCTTCTTACGCTGCACTTCTTGCTGAGCACGCAACTTCTTACGAGCTTTATTCGCTTTCGCCTTCTCGATGGCCTTAGCCTTCTGCTCGGCGATCGATAGGAATGGAGATCGAGCACTCTTCGAACCGGTGCCGGGTGGTGAGCCGGCAGAATCAGCTGCAGGCGCTTCGGCAC
>JAURWL010000194.1 GCA_030654965.1 Dehalococcoidales bacterium
GAGCAACTTGCCGGTGTTCGGATCTGTGTGCACGACGAGAGAAACAAAGCACATGTCAGAATCGAGAACGTTGCGACGACGAGCGAGTTTGTTTCTGTCTCGAAGCCTGACCCTTGTCGAACAGTGTCTCTTCGAACAGGATGACTCCACTGATGTACTGTTCGAGTCCTTGCGTGGTGAACAGGAGACGACGGTACTCAATGCGGTTCTCATGAGTGTTCGCGACCTTGATCTCATCGAATCGAGAACCGATGGTACCAGTCGACTCGTCAGCGGCGAGAATACCCTTGCCTGGAGTAGCGACCAACTTGGCGTTGGCGATCAATTCAGCCTCGAACTGTGAGGAGAGGAGAGCAGCGACAGCAGTGAGCATCAATTGGATGAGCTCAAAGATCGCACACCGTTCTATTCCGTCGCTCCCTTCCCGTTCGTCCACGTCGATTCGCAGTGTCATGTCATGTCATGTCATGTCGTGTTGTGAGTGCGGCGTGGTGACGGATCGCTGCCATCAGAATCGGTCCGATCGCAATTCACATCTCTCTTGATCGATCAGCAACGAGCGACACCGCGCATGCGACGAGCGACGACCGCCAGTGTCGAATACTTTTAGTGCGTGGATACTCGTTGATTGTGACCATCGCATCGCATCATTCGTTGATTCGCATCGATCGAAAAATCTCTCCGATGCCAACTCCTAAGGACTGCTGCCCTCTCCTCTCCTCTCCACTGCTGACCTTATTCTTCGATAGGTACGGCACCTTGTACGGTGATGGCACAGCAGAGAATGCAGACATGATGACGGGTGGGGATGATGGAGAGAGCGAGCGAGTTTGCACGAGAACAATGGTGGAAGTCGGAGGTCGAAGTTAGACAGGGCGACGAGGACCGAACAACGAGCGAGAGAGATGTTGGCGGGCCAGGCGCACAGAGCAGTCAAGCCAGATGACAATGTATGGAACTGTCCGAACACACGATCACAACTTCGCTCTGGCTTTAATCACGCTGATACGACGACGGGGAAGATGCGACTGCCATCGCCTCGCACCGGCGGATTGATGAATCGCTTATTCTTCTTCGAGAGCTCAGCCATCTGTTGCATGTCCTCCGCTGTCAGTTCGAAATCGAATAGTGCGAGGTTCTGCGCAATTCTTGCCGGAGAGGTCGACTTCGGCAGCACCACGGAGCCATTTTGCAATCCCCTACAACGCGCGAGAGAGAAGAGAAAGACGAGCGTGAGGGCCGGCGCGAGTGAGATCGTGAGAAAACCACACACATCGCGCGCAATGCATCTCTCTCTCTCTCTCTCTCTCTCTCTCTCTCTCTCTCTCTCTCTCTCTCTCTCTCTCTCTC
>JAURWL010000195.1 GCA_030654965.1 Dehalococcoidales bacterium
GATGATGCGTCGTATCGATGAGGAACAGCGTTGGCGAGAGGGTTATTAGGGTCGGATAACGCCAGCAGCAGCCGTTTGGCAAGGAGTGTGCGGTTACTCAGCGAGTGTGATCTCGCGTGTGTGTGCAACACCGCCGAGGAACGTGCTGCAAACGCGTTCGACTCGATCGATAGCGAGCCAAATTAGGGTTATTCTCGTTTTTCAGGTTTCTTTCAGGTTTTTCGGGTTGTTCAGGTTTTTTAGGTTTCTGTAGCCATGGTTATGGCGTAGCTTCGGAGTAGATGGCCAAACGAATACATGTATCGAATTGTGCGAGCAGTTCTGACAATCATCGAAAGAAGCAAGAGAGTAGAGAAATGACCGCCACTGATGATCGTGGTCGTGGTCGTGGTCGTGGTCGTGCGTGGCGAAACCGGCTACCATCTCGTTTCGCCACGGAGCCAAGTGTAGAGAGCGTTGTACAGTACTTTGATGAACCGTGATTAATATTCATAGCGTGTGCCACTGAGAAATTCGCATGTTTGTGGTTCGCCGCCGTCAAACTCACACCGTTGCGCTCGCGACGATCCATCTCGTGTCCTTCGTGTGTCCACTCCTTCCCTCAACTGACGGTAGGACGCTCACTGCATGCGTGCGATGTGTGTATGACATGCGCATCCAGGCAGACGAGGCGGAGAGGGAGGTACACAACCTGATGCAATTGCGAGTGCGATGCGCGCTCTGTTTCGACTGAATCGCAGCTGCAACTGAGAAGGGTTAGACCAGCGAGGGTAGTTGATGCAATATCTCGGCTGAGTGCTGCTCGCGCGATCTATGCTGAATCTGCTCTCGCTCCATGGTTGCAACTGCACGTCACCCTATCTATCCATCCATCCATCCTCTCAGACATTGCGTCTGATCACATTTCGACGTCGCGTCGCATTTGACGAACTCTGTGAGCATCCACTCTGGTGAGGCCGCGCGAGACAGACGCAGCTGGCTCACATCCATCAATAGCTTAGGTCTGAATCTCAATAGTCTCAATAGTTTCCATTCCCTCGCTCACATTCTCTGCTCTCACAGATCAGCACATTCCAACTTGCCTTGCAGCCTTCTGATTCGACACCACTTCGTGTCAGTAGTCATTGAAAAACATCGATCCAGAAGCGATGCGCATGCAGCTGTGAGTGGCTAGCGTTCACGTGCGACGTGTCGCGTGGATCTGCTCATCTACTGCTCTCGCTCCTATGCTGCTGCTGCTTACTCACAACTTCTGATCGGTCCTCTGCTGAATCATCTCACGCCTATCCGCTCGCTTGCACTCAGCCTCTCTCCTAGCAATCCGCTAGCGCACCTCGCTTGTTTCAATTCCGAGAACCCGCAGGTAATGAATCGCTGTCACAAGGTCGATGCTGTTGGTGGAGTGGCGGTGCCTTGTGGCTGCGGCTCGTTCACAGCTAAGGAAGAACAGAAATCGTGCGACGCATGTGGTCATCACAACAACTTCCACTATCCTGATCCGGCTGGTCAGGCGCTCGCCCGCAGCGCACACGTCCCGTCACACTCGGAACCACTGCGATTGGTGCTCACTTTGCTGCTGTGCAATGCTGTGTTCAGTTGCATCCCCAGCAGCCTCTTCCTCATCTGCCATCTCGTCTGGTCAGCGCTCGCTCTCAGCGCATGCGCACAAGCAACGAATCGGATGCAAGACTGGGACTCGATGGACTCGTCGTCTCATGATTCAATCCTGCGCTGATCTCTCTCTCTCTCTCTCTCTCTCTCTCTCTCTCTCTCTCTCTCTCTCTCTCTCTCTCTCTCTCTCTCTCTCTCTCTC
>JAURWL010000196.1 GCA_030654965.1 Dehalococcoidales bacterium
GAGAGAGAGAGAGAGAGAGAGAGAGAGAGAGAGAGAGAGAGAGAGAGAGAGAGAGAGAGAGAGAGAATAATTCAGCATCAGCGCAAATCTATCGCAGCATCCACTATATCGCATTTTCTATCGCCACGTTCAGTCACTTCATTCGACATTCATCGGCCAACGACTCGAATTCTCGCCGGCGCATCTCGAGCAATCTTAGTTGCAAGCAAGGTCAGTCACGCCATCTGCTAGCTACAGCGTCTGTGCTGTCTGTGCTGTTCGACGCCGCTCTCGCTCGTGCTCACTGTCCCGACCCTTTGCTCCAGCAAAAGGCGCTCAAGAAAGAAAAGGCAGATCATCAAGCACTGCAAATCAAACATCGACTGAGTGAAGAAGAGAAGAAAACCGAACAGCCATCGAGCAAGAAACAGAAAAGCAGTGAGGCCGCGGCGGAGGCAGCTGCATCGCCTGAAGTTGAGCTGATTTTGCTGAACAAGCAGAGTATAGGTCAGTCGAGCGAACGATTTTCTGTCATCGTCGACTGAAACGTGTTGAGCTGACTCTTGCTGCTCGTTCTTCTGCGCTGGCAGATTTCGTTCGTGAATCGAATCGTTTTCATGAGAGTCTCGGTCACATGACAGCGTACGTCGGACTCAAGTTTCGCATCATCAGCATTGAGCGCATCGTCAACACACGACTCGAGGAGCAGTTCTTCACCGCATTTCGATACTTTCATCAGAAGGGATATCATTCCGATCATCCGATTCGTGCGGTGTATCACGGCACACACCAGACGAATATTTCATTGATTGTGAAGGATAATCTCTCGATGGACAAGAAAGGTCAACTCGACTCCGGTTGGTTTGGTGCAGGAATGTATTTCTCGAGACACGCAGATTATGTGATGCAGTATCATACGACTGGCAGCTTCAAACGGGAAGTCGGGTGATAAGGGCAAGCTGTTACAGTTCGACATTCTGCCCGGTCGAATGCATCAGTTGAAGGAAGTGAAACATGGAGCGAAAAGAACGTTGGAGTTCGATTCTCACTGTTCGCCGAATGAGTTCGAGTATGTAATGTTCGACTCTCGTCACATTCTTCCTCGCTACGTCATCTCATTCGAGGCGATCAAAGCTCCCGGTTCGAAGTTTGACGGCTCGGCGGAACAGATGGGCGCGGATGCATATGTATTGAGCGACAGTGGTGATGAGGATGGTGAAATGGATGAGGAGCCAAAATCGGATCAGCCAATTGCAAAATCAGATTTGGTCCAAGAATTCAAATTCTGATGCTCGCGCAGTTTTACATGTTATCGTACATGTACAGCCACATACAAGGCTTCATACGTTTTTGATCGATGCATGCAACGTTAACCTTCGCGAAATTTCGAGCTCGCGATCGAGCTCGCGCGCTGGCCGTGGCTTGCTCG
>JAURWL010000197.1 GCA_030654965.1 Dehalococcoidales bacterium
TGAGGAAGTTCAGCGCGCAACCGGCGGTGTTAATCAGTTCGGCCGCTTGTTTCATAGTGGCGCCTGTGGCACCGTGTTCATAGTTGCAGCTGCTGCTGCTTGGTTATTGATAATCGTGTTGGACGATAGCATTCGTGAATCCCGGTGAATGAAGAATGAAGCCGGGGACTCTCAGTGTTGACAGCATTGCTGCTGACCCGTGCAGTCTCTGGACCATCGGAGAACTCCTCCTTGGTACGGCATTTCGTACAGAACCACCACCTAGCCGTTTTGGGTCATTGAACAAGCACTGAGGCGGTTGCACGCGTCGGGTTGATGGTGTTCGGACGCGACTCATAGTGTGTCGATGAGGGATCGTTCTCGCCACGAGGATCTGCCACGATCCCTCAACGCTAGCCACCAGAGGAGCGCGCCTGCGCAGGAGTAAACAGCATAACAACGAGTGAGCTTGTGCGAACGTGTGCGTGAAGATCGCGTGCGTGCTCGACAGCAGCCCTCACCGGCGGGTTGCTGCTGCAGCTGCTGCAACAGTGCTTGCCAATCCAGAAAACAGATTTCAGACGTCGAGAGAAATGGTCTCTTTCGCAATCAGGTAGGAACCTCATTAAGCGGCCAAATGGTTTGAAAGATGTATGGATTGATCAGTGCATTGATTTGCATCTCTCAGATTTCGAGCGAAGAAAGCACCAATCTGCCGATCACGCGTACGTTCAATGCTCAGTCAACAATTACGACACAACGCCAAACACGTCAGTCAACACGATCGCACGCGATAGAATCATGCATTAAACTAGTCTCGCTGGTGTCGGTGGTACGACATGACGCGGCTTCCGCTCACTCACGCTCCTTTGTTCATAGCCATCACATTCAACAGTCACTCAGGTTAGGCAGAATGGAGTGATGAGAGCAGCAATGTGATCAGTGCTCGTTCAGTAGTGTCAACTTGTTTCTCGTTCTTCCTTTGTCGCAGCCATGTCCGCGTCGGGCCCGAAGGAGGCCATCGACGCTATCAACGCATGCGCGGAGCTCACCGCAACACAGAAGGCAGCAGCTCGTGCCAAATGCGTGGACGCCAATGTTGTCGCCATCATTACAGCCACACCTTCAGCAGAACGCGCGGATACTATTCTGCAGCTACTTGCACCTTCTCAATCCACCTCGGCACAGGGCGTAGGTTAGCTCCACACCTCGAGCGCAGTGATGTGATACACAGAGAAACAGCTCGCGTGGAGAAGCTCATCTTTCTCTCTCTCTCTCTCTCTCTCTCTCTCTCTCTCTCTCTCTCTCTCTCTCTC
>JAURWL010000198.1 GCA_030654965.1 Dehalococcoidales bacterium
AGAAACGAAGTAGACGAGAGTGCGCTTGTCAGTGTAGCTGATTCGTCCGGCGCGCCAGTCGCAGCTGCAGAAGCCGCAGCCGGCTCCGACTCGGTCCAGTTGGACTTGAATAGATGCAGATATCCATCTCGATGTTTGCTATTCTTATATCCAGCGATGTTATACGTCACTTTGATCACACTCGCAACAGTCAACGTCGCATTCGATGCTGCTCCGCCTTTGAGCGGCGATACGAACGACTTCTTCGTAGATCCTGTGACAGCAGGTTTCACCAACAGCAGCGACGGACCAGCGCGAGAAGCCTTTGCTGAAGACGAAGACGTTGCTGATCGAGCGAGTGCAGCTGAAGCGAGCAGAGGCGCTTGCAGCAGTTTCGATCCTTTCAAACCGCCTGATTTCGTAATCGATGGAGCTTTGGAAGCGACCGGCCACAGCGGATTTGACGCGGCAGCGGTGGAAGCAGCAGCAGTAGACGATGCAGCGTTGCTATCTGTATCGATTTGTATCGGCGTATGATCTGCGTTGAGTACTTGTCCAGATTTGACGAAGCGAATCGGTTTGATTTGCAAATTCGTCGGCGGCTGAACGATTGTCGGAGTGCTCGGCAAAAAGGTTCTGCTGCTTGGTGGTGCACGGCTCGGATGATGTTTGAACACTGCAGGAATGGCAGCTTGAGTAGCGAGTAGACTCGGCGTTGAAGCGGTCGCCGTTGATGATGAAGCTGCAACTGAGCCCGAGCCCGTCGCTGTTGCTGCTGCGGCTGTTGTCGCTGCTGTGACTCGCGTCGGTGGTTTGAACGGTTTCTTGACATTCGGATTGATCTTGAGTGTCCATGCAGCTTCGAGACCTCGATCACGAGCAAATGATAAGTTCGGCTCTACACTCTGTTGATGAGATGTCTCATCTATCTGCATGTGAGAATCGTCATCTGCATCGGCATTCGATCGATTTGCTGCAGGTTCTTCATTCCACGACGACCACGGATTGCGTTGTTGTTGTGCAACAGCATCGTCGGTGAAGAATGGTCGATCGTTCCAGAAAGAGTTCGACTGTTGTTGCGACGAGGAATGCTCGTTCGACCACGCTGAATCGTTTCCCCAACCCCAAGACGATCTGTTGTCGCTCTTTCTCGTGTTCGACGATTCCATCGCATCATCGCCTTCATCTGAATCATCAACCTCGCGTTGTTGTTGTTGTTGTTCGCCGTCCTCGGCGTCGTCGTCGTCTTGGCTGCGTGTTCGTCGCATTGTGTGTGAGGGATTCTGTGTTGATGGTCTGCATTCATTCCACAATGCGAGTGAGTCTATCGAGTGTGCACTCGCGAGTACTACGGAGTAGTGATGCTGTTGCTCTGAGTAGCTCTCAGTCTCTCTCTCTCAGTCTCTCTCTCTCTCTCTCTCTCTCTCTCTCTCTCTCTC
>JAURWL010000039.1 GCA_030654965.1 Dehalococcoidales bacterium
CTGCCCATCGGTATCCTTCTATTCAGGGCATCGAATTGTCCCGGCTTTCCCGCACTGTAAGTATGTACATCCGGGAAAAGACCGGGCGCAATGGAGTTAATCTGAATATTGTAGCGCGCCCATTCCAGCGCCTGAGTGCGGGTAAAGCCTATTACGGCTGACTTGGCAAGACTGTATATTACCAGGTCGCCGCCGCCTTTTCCCGCTGTGGTGGATGCAATATTGATAATCTTGCCACTGCGCCGTTCGAGAAAATGCGGTCCCACCGCCCGTGTACAGAGTATGGCCGCCGTCATGTTGATATCGATTATTTTCTTCAGGTCCTCATCTGAAATTGTTTTTCCCTCTTTGTCCGGTAATTTCACGAGCGGTTGCCTCATGGCATCACCTAAACAATTAATAAGAACATCCAGTCGACCGAATTCCTTGAGTACCGTATCCACTGCCTTCTGCACGGCGTCCGGTTTGGTTACATCCGCTAATATCGGCATTACACGCCGTCCGCTGGTGGCGGCAATTTCTCTGGCATTTTTCTCAACATACTTGTTAGTCAGCGCGTTCAGCGCGATGTCTGCTCCCGCCTCTGCCAGTACCTCTGCAATCCCTCTACCGATGCCTCGTCCAGCGCCAGTAATAAAAACAACCTTGTCTTTTATATCGAATTCTTTTGCCAACATCGAATAATTCCTTCTTGTCCGAATATTATTAACGAAATCATAAACCTTCTCCAGCCTAAATGGTAGGGGTATGCCGATTTTAAGTGTGGTTATTATCCGCGTGCAAGCCGGGCTAACCTACACCCTCAGCAAACCCGCTAGCCCCTTACCTCTGTTCGCGTCACCATAGAAGGACAATGGGAAGAAGGTTCTATCTTTCAAGCCACTGTTCTTTGGTAATACCAGCCTGTTTCAAAATCCTTGAGAGCAAATCGATGCTGATTTGTTTACGATGTGAGTTGGGTATCGTCAGCACCAGGTTGTTTTTTATCATGTAAGGATGCTTACCACCCTGAAATGGACCATCAAAACCAAGCCTGCGAAGACCCTTGACCAGTTCAGTCCATGAGACTGGCACAAATCTAACCACTGATAGGCAACCTCTTAAGCTCTCTAACACGGTGTTTGCCAAGAGGAGGAATAGGTAATCCCCTTTTCAGTCTGACAACAAGCCAGCCGTCAATGACCTCTGCTAAATTCTGCCGGCATTCCTCCAGTGTTTTACCAGTTGCCCAAACGCCTTTGAGTTCCGGAACTTCCCCATAATAAGATTCTTCATCGTCAATTATCTCAAACTTTGCTCTCTGCAATGCGGCATTGATATATTCGGTAATCATGGTTTATTCTCCCTTAAGCTGATTGCAATTATACATTAAGTTCGTGAGGTGGACAAGAAACGGCATTCTCCATTATTATCTTGAGATCGAGAGCTAGACTACAGCGATTAATAACAGATGGGCAGACTTGTTCAAATCTACCGTTACTACACCTTCAGCAAATCCGCCAGCCCTTCATCCTTGACTGGACCCACCACAGAAAGTCGTAGTTTATCCTCAGTGAAAAGCTCGCGGGCTAGTTCTGCCATGTCTTCTGCTGTAATGACATCAATCTTCTCAATGACTTCTTCAACCGTCATAATGGAGCCACTGAGAGTTTCCTGGCCACCCATCCAGCCCGCCACACTCCGGCTATCTTCCATCCGGAGCATCAACCGTCCTTTGGAAAGCTCTTTTGCCTTGGTCAACTCCTCCTGAAGAACAGGTTCCTTGAGTAACGCCAACTGTTTCAGTATCGCTTCCACACTGACAGTGAGATTCTTCGGTTCTACGCCGGCATAAACCGTCATTGCGCCGGAATCATGAAAATGGTCGAGGTAGCTGTGCACGTTATACGCCAGCCCCAACTTGTCCCGCACTTCCAGGAACAGCCGACTGCTCATGCCCTCGCCAAGAACAACATTCAGCAGGTCGAGGGTGAAACGCTTCGGATGCACCAGTGAAACCCCGGGCAAGGCGAGACAGAGGTGGGTCTGTTCGGTCTCGCGGCATTCAACTTTTAGACGGGGGTTCATCTTCTCTTCGTAAATGGGGTAGTCAAGGCTGCTTTTCCGGTTCGACCAATTACCAAGTTGTTTCCGTACCTCCTCAACAATTTGGTCATGTTGGACATTACCGGCAATACTTACCACTGTGTTTTGCGGAGTGTACTCGCGGGTCAGAAAATCCAGCATCTGCTCACGGCTCATGTTACCCACGGATTCGCGGGTTCCCGCCACATCCCGCCCGAGTGGATGGTTAGGCCAGAGCAGTTCATCGATGAGCATTCCCACTAGTTGGTGTGGGGAGTCACGGCTCATACCGATCTCTTCAATGATGACACGCCGCTCACGTTCGATGTCAGGAGACTCAAACCGGGAATTAAGAACCATATCTATGAGGACATCCAATGCAATCTGGAAATGAGGTAAAGCCACTTTGCACCAGTAGACCGTCAATTCTTTATCGGTGCCGCCATTGAGAATACCCCCCACCCCCTCGATTGCCGTCGAAATATCCTTGGCGCTCTGCCGTTTCTGCGTGCCGCGGAAGCAGAGGTGTTCAAGAAAATGGGAGACACCCGCCTGAGCATCGGATTCATAGCGAGAACCGACTCCCAGATAGATACAGATGGAGACGGAACGAGTGTGGGGCATGGCGCTGGTGATGATTTTCAAACCGTTGTCCAGCGTTTCTTTACGATACAATATGACCCCCTATTAATTTAATTCTACGGTATGAATGCAATTTGGTCAATCAGTTGGAGCGTTTGAGAAGAAGGCGGGGACACATTATACTAAGGGCGTATCGTGACTAACGAACCGGAGGAACGAAATGGAAAAACAAGAAGCGCTTGACGAATTAAAAAAAAGAACAGAGATAGCCAATAAATTAGGTGGACCTGACAAAATTGCCCGCCACCGCCAGCGTGGTCATATCACTGCCAGGGAGAGGCTGGATAAACTGCTGGACGCCGGTTCCTGGCAGGAGATGGGCTTATTGGAAAGCTTCCTCGGTCCGGATGGGCAACGCTACCACACCAATAAAATTCGTGGCTATGGTAAGATTGACGGTCGCTGGGTGGTAGTCCAGAGCGATGACTCCACCATACTTGCCGGCACCGGCGGCAGAGAAGTCTCCGGAGTCAGAAGACAGCATGGACTCCACACTCTGCTGAATCCGGAATATCAATTCCCGGTCATCAGGCTCGGTGAGAGCGGTGGTGTGCACTTACAGAGTGTCATGGGGTCAACCGGCGTCCTCGCCGCGACCTATCCCTCCCGCAGTTTGCTCTTTCCGCGCAAGACGCCACATATCACGGCAATACTCGGTTTGTGCTTTGGCGACCCCACCTGGCAAGCCACCGCATCCGACTTTGTGGTGCAGGTAAAAGGCACCTGTATGGCTGTATCAGGACCCAGAGTCCTGGAGGTCGCCCTTGAAGAAAGAGCCACGCCGGAAGAACTCGGGGGCTGGC
This sequence comes from Dehalococcoidales bacterium, assembly GCA_030654965.1. Classification (GTDB taxonomy): domain Bacteria; phylum Chloroflexota; class Dehalococcoidia; order Dehalococcoidales; family Fen-1064; genus JAURWL01. The sequence continues at coordinate 3,510 of JAURWL010000039.1, forward strand.
AGGTTCATGCGGAAATCACCGGTTCCGTGGATTCTTTCGCTGAAAACGATGAACACGCCATGCAAATCATCCGTGAGTTTCTTACCTATATGCCGTCGCAATGCGAGGAAGAACCACCTTATAAACAAACCTCTGACCCGCGCGACCGGAAATGTGAAAAGTTGATGAAAATCATCCCTGACAAGTCAAACCGGGTCTATGATATGCACCAGGTTATTAAGGAAGTGGTCGATGACGACAAATTATTCGAACTGAAGCCATACTTCGGTAAGGCGCTCATCACCTGCATGGCGAGGATGAACGGGCGTGTGGTGGGCATTATTGCCAACCAAACTTTGTACAATGCCGGCGCCGCTGGTCCGGACGAGTGTGACAAGGCGACCAGTTTTATCGTTTTGTGCGATTCCTATAATATCCCGCTGGTGCATTTCGCCGATACCCCGGGTTTTCTCGTCGGTAAGCCTGCCGAGAGGAAGAAAATCCCGACGAAAATTATGACCTGGATGGAAGCGCTGGCACTGGCAACGGTGCCCAAGATTACGGTTATCGTTCGCAAAGCCTACGGTATGGCAATTTCTAATATGTGCGGGTCTAACTGTGGCGCCGATTTCATCGCTTCCTTGACTACGGGTGAAATCAGCTTTATGTCGCCGGAATCCGCCGCTAACGTGGTGTATGCGCGCAAAATCGCCGAATCGCCTGAGCCGGAAAAAGAACGGGAACGAGTCATCCGGGAGATGCAGTACGGCTCGGCGCCGTGGCAGGCGGCTTCCGATGGCATGCTGGATGATGTGGTCGACCCGCGGGACATGAGAAAGTATGTCATTGACTGCCTGGAGATAATGCATGCCCGTAAGAACGGCTTTATGAGCCAGCACCAGCTCCAGAACTGGCCCACGCATTTCTAACCAGTTCATAAAGAGATACTAATAGGCAAGGTATTATACATAAAAACAGGCATAAACAGTTGACTAACCGCCTTCGGTTAGGCTACATTTAAATAGTGGTTTGGGGGACACCCCGGACTATGGTGCCGGAGAGCCGAAGTGGCGGAATGGCAGACGCGCTACGTTCAGGGCGTAGTGTCCATAACGGGCGTGAGAGTTCAAATCTCTCCTTCGGCACCAATTAGTACGCGCTTGTAGCTCAGTTGGATTAGAGCGCAGCCCTGCGGAGGCTGAGGTCGTGGGTTCGAGCCCCACCAAGCGTACCATTCTTATCAGGGTGGTTAGCTCAGTTGGTTAGAGCACCTGCTTTACACGCAGGGGGTCAGAGGTTCGAGTCCTCTACCGCCCACCATAAATTAAAGCTAAATCCCACTTATAGTAAAGTCCCGTCACTTGCCATAATTCCTAATGGTCACGGAATGGTCACGGATTTATCTCTACCGTCACCGACAACCATATCATCGAAGCGGTTAGCGGCTTCCTTCTGCATCCCCGGACTGAGGTGGGCATAAAGGTTCATCGTGGTGCTGAAACTTGCGTGTCCTAATCGCTCCTGAATGACTTTAGGGTTTGTCCCGTTCTTCAACATCAGACTGGCATGGGAGTGTCGTGCATCATGGAGTCTGATACCGTCAAGACCGCACCGGCGCACCGTTTTAATCCAGACATGAGTAACGCTGTTCGGCAATAGTGGCTTACCGTCATACTGGCAGAATATCAGGTCGCTATCGCTTACCGGCGGAAGTCCTATTGACTGCCTTACGTTGTCCTGGACTTCCCGGTGAAGCCTCAACATAACGCAGGTGCTAGGACTCAAGGCTATCTGACGGCGGGAACTGGCAGTCTTGGGTGTCTTGAAAGTGACCTTGTTGTTTAAGAACTGCATCGTTCTGTTTATGGATAGCTGACAGCCTAACAGGTCTACGTCATTCCAGCGAAGGCTCAGGGCTTCCCCGCGCCTCATCCCGGTGAATAGTAGGCAGAAAAACAGGCTATAATACTCACCCTTGCGGGCTTCATTCAGGAAGCGGCTTATATCATCTTCCGTCATGGTTTTCATTTCGTGACGTTCCACTTTCGGCGGGTCCACACCGTCAAGAGGATTGCGTGCCAGTATGCCGGTACGCAAGGCATTGGCGAGGGCTAAATGAAGCGTCACATGAAGAAGTTGTACGGTTCGAGGGCTTAAACCTTGCTGGAGCTTATCGGCATACAGGGTTTGAATGTGCTGTGGTCGTAACTGGGACAAGGGGATAGCTCCCAGAGCGGGTATCAGGTGCTTATGCGCGATGTAATTATAGAGTTCGTGTGTCCTGGGACTTACCGTTGACCGCACATAGCCGTCTAACCATTGCTCTAGGTGCGCTTGTACTGTGAGTTTGCTTGGCTTTATGAATGTCCCTTTATCCACTTCTGCCAGTAATTCCGTCTTTAGTTTCTCAGCTTGCCGCCTGCTGGGCGCCGTCTTGGTGACCATCTGACGTTTACCATTCTCCTGGTAACTGATTCTTACTCGGTAACTGTTGCCACGTTCTACAATGCTACCTCTTGCCATTGGATTATTTACCTCCATCTACTTTTTCGTTTAATCGATCATAAATGATCTGCACTATACGGTTATTGAATGAATTAATGAAACCTTTCAAGTTTTCCAGCGTCTTCTCCGGAGTAGCCTCATCAAATACATGCGTATCACATTCGATTCCCACGAGATCACATCCCCTTTCGTACAGACAATAACAAGCACTAATTTCACTTAACTCGGTGGGGTCTTCTACAAATCTGTGAAGCCAGTAAAGCCAGTACGCGTTCCGAACCGACAAGTATTTACTAGGAGTTTGTTCTCGTATTTTTAATAATAGTGGGATAGCCTCGGGTGGAAAAGGATGAGCTCTCAGTGTTCCAAGCGACCATTCCGCATCCAATGTCGCATCATATTCATTGTTGGTTTCCCTCTGCTTTATAGTTTGCAGCACTTTGTAGATATAGCTAATACCAGGAACTTTACCTTTCCCATCCCTGCCTTTAATTCTATCCGCGTAGAATGGTTTCTCCAATTCAGCTCGGATTTTCTTGGCAGTATGGACCTCATTTTCGTCATCATAAATGCGGTTCCTTACACGGCTTGCTCCCCATATTTCTCCAATCAGTATTTTGACTTCGTCCGAAACAGTCGGGCCTCTGCCCATAATCCCCCTCCTTTATCCAAAATTCATTCTGTTACGCTATTTTTGTATATACATTATAAGCCTATTGATTATCCATAACAAGCGTGAGTATTATTAAATAATCAATAAATTACGCAAAGCATTTACAAATTAATAGTTTAAGACACGAATAGCGATGTGTCAACGGAGGAATAGTTGGCAGATACAATGGCGATGACAGCATCAGAGGCAGCAAACGAACTTAAAATCAGTGTCAACACTCTGCTCAAGTGGGTGAAAGAGGGACGGGTACCCGCAGTTCGTATTGGGGGCCGGAAGTATCTCTTTTCCCGCGTTGAACTAGAGAAATTAATGGCGGGAAGCAAGCCATCTAAAGAGGTAAACTCCGGTTTACGCGAATGATAAAGAAAATTCCATAAACTCCGTGCTGCTTACTCCCAGTCCGCCACTGTGTTGGACGCTAACAAAGTTTGGAATTCATGAATTTTGTACATTACTTCGCAATACCACAAAAAGGCGGTCAAGGTGGTGACTTACATGGTGCCGCTCAGAATCACGGCGAATGCCAAAGGGCGCCTAGATTTGTAGAAAATAGCAATAAACAATAAAGGGGGGAAGCGAAAATGACAAACCAAACAGGGAGCATGAAAAATGAAGAAGCATCAAAAAGGAAGCCAGTAGCTATAGGGCATCCTCACGCTACTGAGGCTGAGGTACAGCTAATATTGGCTGAGGCAAAGATACCGCGCGCAAAGTGCTTTATCAAGATACTTTTATATACCGGTTTACGAATCAGTGAAGTATTGCAGCTTACCGCCAGCGATGTGCACCGTATGGGGTTGGATTAGTTTTTACCTACCTTCAACTTATGGGTAGAGTAACACTGACAGCTAAAGAATGTTGTGTCAGTCGTGCCAGTATATGTATCGCTTTGAAAGGCATCGGGGTGACGGCAAGTAAGGTCATAGGTAACAAATGATAGTCAGAAGGTTAACTTTTGAGGTTATTGAATGAGTAGTACAGACGTGGTGATAGTTGAGAAAAAGGCTGAAAAAGTTAACATTACACCTTACCGTCAACAAAGTGATGCTACTCGTCCAGTGAGTTTTATCACAGAAGCGGAAGTCGGCGCCATGGCAGAAGTAGCGCGGCGAATGCGTGACGGGGAGCGAAACGAATTACTGATACTGGTAACTTTTCAATGTGCCTTGAGAATATCCGAGACATTACAGATAACGAAGCAACGAAGACAAATCATTGACGGCAAACATCGTCTCTTTATCTTGGGTAAGGGCAATAAACCACGGATTATATCCATTCCCGAAGTGCTATCTTATCGCCTGGGAGACTATATCGGGCGTCATAACTTGGGGGACACAGAGAGGCTATTTCCAATAACCAGACAGCGGGCTTGGAGGATTATTAAGCTGTGCGCGGAGAAAGCAGGCATACAGCGTCGGGTTTATAAAAGTATCCGCTGAATACCCGTCAGCTTGCTGGCGGGATGAAAGCGGCCTCGTCCGTAATCTGTGTGGGGTGGCTCCCTTTCCCCTAATGCCCCACAGCTTGCTGTGGGGTACTTTACTGTCATCTTCTCAGACACGGCGGTTCCATCGCAAGGCTCAAAAGGT